>WQYZ01000079.1 GCA_009780985.1 Oscillospiraceae bacterium
TACTCTCATTGCCGTTTTGTATGTCGAAAACGGCTTGAGACAATCTTCTCCGTCTGATATACTCCGAAACAGACATACCTGCCGCGAATGAAAACACCCGGGAAAATTCATAAACAGAGCAATACGCTATTTTCGACAATTCATCTATTTGTATATCGCTTGTTAAATTCTCCTCGACGTATTCCACAACATTATTTAATCTTTCAATCCAATCCATAAAAATCCTGCCTTTCATGTGAATATTATAAAGGAATTTACGTCAGGCGTCTTTACATTTGTTGCAAAGTTATATCAAAACTTCTTTTGCGTACTTTTCAAGTTCTGCGACAATTTCTTTATACCGTTTTATCTCTTCGAGCATATCAGAATTGCTATATTCACACTCTGCAAGCACATTTAGATAATACTTTAATTCGCCGGAATAACGAAATATATTCCATTTTACTTGTATTAATTTTTCTTCGTCTTTTAAAACATGTGCAAGTATTATTTCTTTAGTACAGTCTATATTTGGCAGTTTGTTCGCCCATTCAACGGCTTTTTCCGTATCGTCCAAAAAATTAAAATATGTATAAGCAAGCCCTTGTATTGCGTCATACCGAACCGATTCATACGTATAACCGTATTTATGTTCAAGATTTGGCATTGAACCGTAATAATAATGAATACCGGCATATTCCCAATCAGATAAAAGCAATTCGTAAATTTGAACAGTTTCGTTTGCGTATCTTCTCATTTCCTCGTCGTTTCCTGAATTTTTCATTTCCCATGTTTTATTCCAAAAAGAACCTGCGAGGCGCGATAACAATATGTAATTATTCGGAAATTCCTGCAAGCCTTTTCTTAAAATTTCTATTGTTTCGTCCATGGCGTTTTTATCTGTTGCCTCTCTATTGATTGATTCGCTCACATGGTTAAGAATTTCAATAATCCGTTCCTCTTTTTTTGTGATGTCAAAACACATAAGCTCGTCTATTGTGATATTAAAAAAGTTCGCGATTGCAGGGAGTATCTCTATATCGGGATACCCCGCGCTGTTTTCCCAGCGCGATATCGCCTGTTCGGTTATGCCGAGATACTCCGCCATCTTATTCTGCGTGACGTTATTCTTCTCACGAAGTTGTTTTATTTTTTCGCCTATCTTTAAATTCATAATATATACCTGACCTTTCTGATTTTAAATTTTTAAAATTTTATCTCACAAACGTTTGTTGTATATATTATAACTTATATTTTCCCGGAAAACAATTATAAATCTATTGTTGAGAAGTTAATGATTGCTTTACTTATTTTACTGTCTAATAATTTACGGGTTTCTTCCGTCTCTTTAACACAATAATAATTACGCATACAATGACAAGAATCGCAATAATTATAGGAAACAGGAATATATTGCTGCTTGACGAACCTCTTATGTCGTTCCATAAACTGTCGATTTCTTTGTTTGTATCTTCAGGAAGATTCAAATACATTTCCGTATTGGCGAGAATTGCGTCATCCGGATATGTTATCGGATTATTTTTTATATCGTCGCTCAACAGGTCGTATGCTCCCTGATTGGGCGTGGAATATCCTATATATTCGCTGTTAGCCGCCGCAATATCGGGTCTGCACATGAAATTTATAAATTCTTCCGCTCCTGTCTTATTCTTTGCGCCTTTCGGAATACACATCGCGTCGACGAATAAATTCGTCCCTTCTTTTGGATACACAGCCGTAAGATTGGGATTGGTGTTCATCATCGTCAAAGCGTCGCCTGCGTAGTACGGCGCAATATAAGCCTCTTCGCTCTCCATTTTATTGAAAATTTCGTCCATGTAATATCCCTGAAGCACGTCTTTTTCATTTTTCAGCTCGTCAGCCGCCTGATTAAGCTGGTTTGTATCTGTTGTATTGACCGAATATCCCAATTTTTTGAGAGCGATTCCGAAAGCGTCCCTCGAATTCTGAAACATTATAATTTTGTCTTTGTAATCCGGGTCCCACAGAATATCCCAGCTGTCTACGGGTTTTGTCACATACTTCGTATTATATATCAAAACTACTGTTCCCCATGTGTAAGGCACGGAATATTCATTGGTCGGATCAAAATTCAAATTTTTATATTTGTCCATGATATAGCTGAAATTGGGAATATTGTTATAATCCAATTTTTCAAGCATATCTTCGCTTATCATCCGGTTAATCATATAGTCGGACGGGATAATTACGTCGTAATTCGCTCCGCTGCTTTTCAGCTTTGAATAAAGCTCCTCGTTTGTGGCGTATGTAGTGTAATTAACTTTTATTCCGGTTTCATCTTCAAACTGCTTAATTACGTCGATAGTTCCCGAAGAATCAGAGATATAATCTCCCCAGTTGAAAACGTTGATGACTTGTTGATTCCCCGCACAGCCGGAAAATAAAAACAACGGAATAAGCAGTGTAAGCATCAGAACAACAATTAAACTTTTGGCTATGAATTTCATTCTCTATATTACCCTCCTGTTATTAATTTAAATATTATTCAAATATTTCAATTCTCTTTTTTTACTGCTTCGTATATCTTTTACATTCATAACGACAAGAATAATAAGAACTACGGCAAACATAATTGTAGACAAAGCGTTAATTTCGGGGCTTATCTGTCTTCTTATCATTGAATATATAGCTATCGGAAGCGTCTGCATCGCAGGTCCGGTCGTAAAATAACTGATGACAAAATCGTCGATGGAATAAGTCAGCGCCATCAAAAATCCGCTTAATATACCGGGAAATATCTCCGGTAAAATAACTTTGAAAAACGCCTGATACTGATTGCATCCCAAATCAAGCGCAGCCTCGTACTGACTTCGGTCAAGCTGCCGCAGCTTTGGCATGAGATTCAGTATCACATACGGAACGCTGAACGAAATGTGCGCGATGAGAAGCGTAAAAAATCCCGGTTCCAATTTCATTAAAGCGAATAGAATCATAAGCGACACCCCGGTTATTATTTCGGGATTCAAGATAGGGAGATACGTCAGATTCAATATCACCGTTTTCGCCTTTTTTTTCATCGCGGATATTCCGATTGCCGCCAACGTCCCAAGTATTGTGGCAATTATCGAAGATATTGCCGCAAGTATAAGCGTATTTATAAAAGAAGAAATGATATAATCGTTGTGAAATAACTGCACGTACCAGTCAAACGTAAATCCCGTCCATACCGATTTGCTTTTCGACGAGTTAAAAGAAAATACAATCAGTATAAAAATCGGGAGATACAGAAATAAAAATATCAGTGCAAGATAAGCGGGCGATAATATTTTTTTTGTTTTTTTCATACAATTATGCCCTCCGTTTCGTCTTCGTCGAACTGGTTCAAAAGAGCCATGCTCAAGAGTATAAATATCATCAAAATAATGGAAATTGCCGAGCCGAGCTGGGGATTGTACGCATTTCCGAGAAACTGCTGCTCAATCAAATCCCCGATCAGAAGATTTGCGCCGCCGCCGAGCATCTGCGAAATGATAAACGTGCTTACAGACGGCACAAACACCATCGTTATACCGCTCATTACGCCGGGTTTTGACAGAGGAAACACAATTCTTAAAAGAACTCCGGAAAAATTCGCACCCAAATCCTGCGCCGCTTCAATAACGGATTTGTCTATCTTTATCATCACCGTATACAGGGGCAGAATCATAAACGGAAGATAATTATACACCATGCCGAGAACGACCGCCCCGCTCGTGTTAATCATCTGAAACGGTCCGAGTCCGACCAGCGCGGCAAGTTTATTTATAAGACCGTTGTTTTCTAAAAGCGTCATCCACGCATATGTGCGGAGAAGAAAATTCATCCACATGGGAAGCATTATAAGCATCATAATCAATTTTTGATAGTTCGGCTTAATTCTCGACATTATAAAAGCGAAAGGATATGCTAAAATCAGACATATAGCCGTCGCAATCAACCCAAGTAAAACGCTTCGGATAAACACGGAGCCGAACTTTCCCACGTCCGATATATTCATAACCGTAAAATTCCCGGAACTGTCGGTAAATGCAAAATAACCCACAAGAATCAGCGGAATCAATACAAACACCGCCGCCCATATTATATAAGGCGACGCGGGCAGTTTCGACTTAAATATCATTTATGTTTACACCCTCCTCGCTAATCTCGTCAATCATACGGGAAATTTCATTTGACTTGTTCGGGTCGTTTTCATCGCCTGTCTTTCTCATAATATGTATATTTTCCGGCAGAACAGTCATTCCCGCGACTTCGCCGGGATTCAGGGCAACTGTCGAATGCACTATCCATTTTACCCCGAAAGAATCAATTATCATTTCGTAATGGACGCCTTTGAATATCACCCTTTCGACTGTCCCTATGATATTTTTATCGGAAGGCTTTTCTATTATAATATCCTCCGGACGTATAACTACGTCTACCCTTTCCATTGCTTTAAATCCGGCGTCTATGCATTCAAAATAATTCCCTGCAAATTCTATAAAATAATCCCGGTGCATAATCCCGTCTATTATATTACTCTCGCCGATAAACCGCGCGACGAACGCATTGACCGGTTCGTTATAGATGTCCTCCGGCGCGCCTGTCTGCTGTATCTCTCCGTTGTTCATAACCACTATAGTATCCGACATTGTAAGAGCTTCTTCCTGGTCGTGGGTAACATATATAAAAGTTATATTCAAACGCTGCTGTATTTTTTTCAGTTCGCCCTGCATTTCTTTTCTAAGCTGCAGGTCGAGGGCTCCGAGAGGCTCGTCGAGAAGAAGAACGCGAGGCTGGTTTATAAGCGCGCGCGCAATCGCGATTCTCTGCTGCTGACCGCCAGACAGAGAATTTACGTCGCGCGGCTGAAACCCGTTCAGATTCACAAGCTCGAGCATTTCCGTGACTTTTGCCCGAATTTCCGGTTCTTTTAATTTTTTTAATCTTAGTCCGAATGCTACGTTTTCGTAGACATTAAGATGCGGGAAAAGAGCGTATCTCTGGAAAACCGTGTTTACCTGACGCAGATGAGGCGGAACGCCGTTTATTTTTTTGCCGTCAAAGTAAATCGCCCCATCCTGGGGTTCCATAAATCCGCCGATAATTCTGAGCGTAGTTGTTTTTCCGCAGCCGGACGGACCTAACAGGGTAATAAACTCTTTGTCGTGAATATCTAAGTTTATCCCTTTCAGAACTTTCACGGCTCCGTATGTAACTTCAATATTCTCAAGTTTTATTATTAAGCTGCCGTTCAACTTATAATTCTCACCCCCGAATTAAATTATTTGTATTAAATATGCAATACGAATAGTATACCAGAAAAAAACAAAAATTTCAACAAAATTATTATTTTTTTTTATTTTATTTTATTTTATTTATAATTGGCGTATAATCGGCATAAACTCTGATTACTGCCTTGAGAAAATTTGTTTTCTATTTTAATTTTGATTGGAGAAATGCAGGACGGCGGCGGACATATCATGGTATATATTGTGTTGCCCTATCATTTCCATAATTCCGTATCTTGACAGTTCAGACATAACGTGGCTTTCCACCTGTACAAGCCCCACCTGTATATTTTCTAAAGACAGATTGCGGCACAATTCGGCAAGCACCTGCCCGCCGGTATAATCGACGTCGGCGATGGCCGAAAAATCCAGCAGGATATTCTTCGGCACAGGTTCCGTATGGCTTAATTCCAGCACTTCTTCCGCAAAAAAATCAGCGTTGGCGTAATAAATGGACGCGGCAAAATGATATACTATGAACTCCTGTTTTATCTGTTTTATTTCGGCGTGTAACGCCAGCGGCTGCCAAATCCAGGCGGAACGACCGTTTGAAGTTTCAATCGGCGCCATAAGCGAGTTTTTCGGTCTGTAACTGCGCCGCAAATATTCAATCAAAGCCATACCCATTGCAAAAATTATGCCCTGAGCCGCGCCTACGACGACGACTACCGCCGCCGTCAGCAATGCCACGACAAATTCGTTCGGCTTTTGTTTATAAATACGTTTCATGCTTTTAATATCAATCAGTTTAATCCCTATAGTAAATACTAATGCAGAAAGTGCGGCATCGGGTAAAAATTGAAGAGGACCTGTCAAAAAAAGCAGAACAATTGCGGCGATAACCGCCGCAAAGATATTGGTTAGCTGTGTTTTCCCGCCGGCTTCGTCCGCGATCTGTGTCTTAGTCGGACTGCCGTTGACGACAAAAGTGCCGTTTAAGCCCGCTATAACATTGGCAAGCCCCAATCCTAACAAATCTGTGTTTTCATTGAAACTCTCATTATAGCGGTTGGCGTAAGCCGACGAGGTCGCCGCGCTTTGAGTGATGATTACAATAACTATCGTCACTGAAATAGAGAACAACGAGGCAATATGTCCGAAAGATATTTCCGGTATAGAAAAATGAGGCAGCCCGCCTTGAATAATTCCGACCGAGGGCACTCCTTTTTGCGTAAGATTGAGAAAATATCCCACGGCAGCCGCAGCTATCACCGCAATCAACGCCCATGGGATTCTTTTAATCCATTTCGCGTATTTTTTTAATATGTCCGGAAGCAAAATTAAAATAATCACAAGAACAGTCACAGCCAGCGCATATGGATTAGTCCGTAAAATTGACGCAACGGCAGTCGTCAGCTGTTTCAACGTTCCGCCCGCGCCGGACTGCACTCCCAGCATACCGCCGATTTGCCCCAGCGATACCTGTATGCCTACGCCTGTGAGAAACCCGACCAATACGGTCCGTGATAAAAATTTCGCGATAAACCCGAAACGCAGAATACGGCATATTATCAGCAGAATACCTACCATTAAAGACAGCAGGCACACATAAGACATATACAGTGAGGAACCGGCGGCGGCAAGCGGAATAATTCCCTGCGCCAATATAGCGGCAGTCGCAGAATCTGCGGCTACCACTAAATGCCGCGACGCGCCAAATAACGCGAAAACAATCATCGGCAGAAGAATTGTGTATATTCCCGTGACGATAGGCGTGCCTGAAATTTTTGTATATCCCATAACTTCGGGGATGGATATGACCGCCAATGTAAGTCCAGCCAACGCTTCATTGCCTATCCCGCGTTTATTTACAGACCGGAACCCTTGCATAAACTGCATATGTTTTATAATTGCATTGTTTTTTCTGCGGCTCATATTTTACCACCACAAAGCCGCCCACAAAAAAGCTGCGTCCTCGCCTTTATCGCAAATCATTGTGTGATATGTGTCCGGCGGTATTTCAATCACGTCCCCGCATGACACTTTCGCTTTCTCTTCTCCCACGACAACAGTCCCGCCGCCTGAAAACACAAAATAAACTTCGGTTGTGGGATGCGAATGTCCCTCCATTTCGCCGCCGTTTTCAAGATAACCCCAAGCGTGACCAAAGGGCGCGGTCATACCCTCAGGCAGAACCTCGCTCGCAAGTATTGTGTCGTTATGTCCCCCCGAAGCCGTGTTTTTATCAAATCTGCTTATCTTCATAATCTCCTCCGAATTTAAAATAATTAAATATATTTTTTATGACAACATTATATAATTTATAAATAAAAAAGTCAATAAAAAATCTGTGTTGAAAAATTTATAATTTTGTGTTATAATATATAAAATAAAAAAATACGGAGGCAAAAAAGATATGTTTAACGTCAGAATGGTAAATAAAAACGATTTGCCTGCGCTTCAGGAACTCTATTTAAATCTGCATGACAAAGAAATCATTCCCATAACTTCCGAAGCGCTTCATACATGGGACGAAATATTAAAAACAAACGGCTATTACATACTGATAGGAGAAGACCGGGGAACGATTGTGTCTTCCGTCACTCTTATTATAATAAAAAATATAACGCTGAAAATGCGTCCTTACGCTTTGGTGGAAAATATCGTCACCGATCCGGGGCATAGGAATAAGGGATATGCCGGGTGCCTTTTGCAGAAAGCGGTTGAAATAGCAAAAGAAAACAACTGTTATAAAATAATGCTTATGAGCGGTTCGACAAGCGAATCGACGATAAATTTTTATATAAAGGCAGGATTTTCCGATACCGAAAAAACAGGGTATGTCATGCGATTGTGAAAAAATAAGAAAAATTAATACAGAATTGTATTTGCAAGCTAACCTTTTTTAAATTTATGTGTCTTTATTATTGTAACGGTTACAAAAACTAAAAACAATAAGAAGGCGGTGCGGTTATTATCGGAATTGAAAATATAATACGACGGATTTTAAACGGCGAAACAGATTTATACAAAGAAATCGTCGCGGAATATAAAAACAGCATTTTTTCAGCCGTATATTCTATGCTCCGCGATTACCACGCCGCCGAAGATATAACTCAGGACGTTTTTATCGACGGGTATTTAAAGCTGAACTCGCTCTCGGATTATGACAAAATCGGCGGGTGGCTCGCGAAAATCGCGAAAAACAAATGCTGTAATTATCTCACCCGCGAGGTTTTGAAATACAGACGCGAGCGCGAACTCGACGATTTTATCCCCGATACGCGTAATCAAACGCCCGAAAGTTATGTTATTAACAGATACGAAAACGAAAATCTCGAGAGAGCCGTGAAAAAACTTCCAGATTCGCAGAAAACCGCCACAATTTTATTCTACTTCGAGAACTGCTCTCAGAAAAAGATTGCGGAGATTTTACATATATCGGAAAACGCGGTAAAACAGCGGCTTTACGAAGCGAGATTAAAATTAAAAAAGGAGCTTGATAACATGAGTGTAAATATAAATACTGTTAATTTTGAAGAAGAAATCGCAAAAAAAATCAAATCGCTTAAAGATTATTATCATTTGCATAATTTTTCTATCGACGGCAGAGAAAAAGAAGTCGGCGAATTTATAGAATTTATAAATAATATTCCTGACTCAAAGTTAAAACATTACGCGTATTCTGCGGCGTACCAATATTCGGAAAACGAAGAATACAGGTCTAAAATAAAAGAAGAAGCGGAACTCGGAGAAAATGCCGATATGCTCTCTATGTGGTATATAAACGAAAATCTGAATAAAAACTGGCAAGATAAAGAAAGTTTTATTAAAGGTTTAGAGGCGGACGGTATAATTCAAAAGCTCGAAAAAATGCTGAACAGTAAAAACGCGGTCGGCGAATTACTTTTCTGGCGGGGAGCGTCATATTTGAGATTGGATAAAACCGAAGAAGCAAAACGTGATTTTCAACAGGCGTTCGAGTATTTAAACATCGATAACACTTACCGTCCGGCGGCGGCATCGGGGTTAAAAGCAATCGAGTTTACTGAAAAAAACGGCGAACTATATTCAAATGGGAATTACGTAGTTGATTCGGAAACATACAGAATAACGGAAAATAAAGCTGAAGTTTTATTCCAGCCGGGATTCAGCAATACCGCCGTGTCATCCATAAATACTTACCCGTATATATATTGGTTTTCGGCGGCGTGCAATCGTTGCTTTTACGATTTGACTATGAAGCCGGGTGATACGATTACGGGTAAAGACAGCACAACGCTTACTGAAAAAGACAGTGTAACACTTACGTTAATTTCCTATGATGAAGAAATAAGCGTAATTGCCGGAACTTTTAAAAATTGTATGCACACGCATGTAAACAGCATGAATTCTAAATATTGGCAATGCGAGGTTGATACATGGTATGCAAAAGATGTTGGAATCGTCAAAATAAATATAAAGCCAATCGAAAACAGGGGCGCGGAGCAAAATTACGAGTTGTACAGATATAAGTTAAACGGCGGGAGCGGTTATATGCCTGCAGCAGAGAGAAACCTGTGGAGTTACAAAAATATAAATATTCCTGATGAGTTTAATCAGCTTTACGAATATGAAGTTGTTTCGGTTATAGACAAATCCGACGGAAAATATATGTATTGTTCGGCGTTATCCGCATTGCAAATCACGAAATTGCAAAAGTATTCTGCAAAATGCGATTCAGACACATATATTATGCTTGCAGATAACGCCGCGCCTTACAGAAGGTGGGACGAGCCTTTGTTTGACCAGCCGAAAAACCGTGATTTCGACGCCGCGATAAAATATCTGAAATTTGCGGTGCAGAAAAACAGTTCCGTAAGGGCGAGCCTTTATGCGGCGATTGCCGTTGATTATGTCGAAAGGTTCAAGCAGTGTTATGCAAAAGACTGGCACGTTTCGCCGTGTGGTTTAGAAGGTAGGGTGTTAATCAGAGATAACCGAGAAGGCAAAATTATATGCAACTACGGAAATTATTTTATTGGACCGTCGCAAGACTGGAGCCAATGGTGGGACGAGCGGAAATGTTTAGCCCGCAGCCCATTCAGATATTTACAGGAGTTATTCGGCATTATATACAACGATAAATGGGTCGCGGGATATTCCGAGCAAATCAAGCACGAACACGGCGATATTTATCTCAAAGCCGAGGACGGCGGAACAGTCACGACCAAAGCCGGAACATTTGAAGACTGTATTAAAGTCACGGTTGAATTGGAAAAAACCGACGAAACCGACGAAAGATATTATGTCCTTACTCCCACATATTCTCACTGCGGCACGAAAGTTTATTATTACGCGCCGAACGTCGGCATAATAAAATACGAATGTATATGGGGTAAAGCCCTGTATGCGTCAATGGAGCTTTCGGAATATAAATCATACGCGACAAACGGGGAATATATGCCGGTATATGTCGGCAACACGTGGATTTACGACGAAGTGACGATTCAGCCGGAATATGTTGAGAGAATGAAATTTGATATTGTTTCCGGCATGGAAAACGAATTCTTCATGGTCTGCGAGGGTGAAATGTTTTTCAAAGGCACGGAAGAAGAATTCGGGGAATTCCAAAAATCGCTTGACAAATAAACAATTTACAATTTGCAAAACAATATAAAAAATTATTGTAAAAGCCCTCTTTAGCAAAGAGGGTGGCGTCGCCAAGCAATTATAAAAATTGCAATACTACATTGGATGCGACGACGGGTGTTTTGTGAAAATTTAACAAAACACCCGTCACGCGGTTTAACGTAATATTACAGTATTTCGCAAAGTTCTCGCGTGCCACCCTCTTTAAACAAAGAGGGCTTTGTTGCGAATTTTTATGTTATTTTATAGTACCGTACACACCTTATTAAAATAGAATCCGCAAGGGCTGGAATTTCCCGCCCTTAAATTAAATATAATTACTGCAGCAATTCAAATTTATATCCTACGCCCCAGACGGTTTTTAAATTCCATTTGTCGCTCACTCCGTCGAGTTTTTCGCGAAGTCTTTTTACGTGAACATCGACCGTTCTTGAGTCGCCGAGATAGTCGAACCCCCAGACTTTATCCAAAAGCTGGTCGCGGGTGAAAACCCTGTTTACGTTCGAAACTAAGAAATACAGAAGTTCAAGTTCCTTAGGGGGGATATCTACAGTTTTATTTTTGAGTTTGAGCTCGTACTTTTGCAGACTGATTTCAAGATTGTCAAATTTTATAATCTCAATATCGGTCTCGTTTTCGGGGTTTTTAGTGCGGCGCAGAACCGCTTTAACTCTTGCGCAGACTTCCCTCGGACTGAACGGTTTGGTGATAAAATCGTCGGCTCCGAGTTCAAGACCCAAAACTTTATCGAAATCTTCGCTTTTTGCCGAAATCATAATTATAGGCTTTGAAGAAATCTCGCGTATTTCACGGCAGACCTGCCAGCCGTCTTTTTTTGGCATCATTATGTCTAAAAGAACCAAATCCGGCTCGTAGACTTTAAACATAGCGATACCTTCCGGACCTCCCGGGGCAATTATCACTTCGTTGTCGTCTTTTGAAAGATAAAGTTTTAAGAGTTCGCAGATATTAGGCTCGTCATCAATAACTAAAATTTTATGGCTCATATTAAATTTAACCTCCGTTTATTATTAAATTATATTGTTTGTATATTTTGGTAATCTCTGGGGCTCCGCATAAGCCCAACGTTAAAAATTAATTATCCGAAAATTTATTTTGATTTATTACTAATTATATATTATATCACAATAAAAACTTTTTGTATATATTTTCTTGAAATTTTAATAAAAAAATTATATAATATTTATATAATTATAATTTGGAGGATAAAAATCATGAAACTTGGCATAGTAGGACTCCCGAATGTGGGAAAAAGCACGCTTTTTAACGCTTTGACTAACGGAAAGGCTGAATCTGCAAATTATCCGTTCTGTACTATAGATCCGAATATAGGTATAGTGACTGTTCCGGATGAACGTCTTGATGTTTTAAGTAAAATGAACAACTCGGAAAAAATTGTTCCGGCATATATAGAATTTGTGGATATAGCCGGTCTTGTAAAGGGAGCGTCTAAAGGCGAAGGGTTAGGCAATAAATTTTTATCTCATATCAGGGAAGTAGATGCTGTAATTCACGTAGTCCGGTGTTTCGATGACGGCAATATAACGCATGTCGCAGATTCAATTGACCCTGTGCGGGACGTAGATATTGTAAATATGGAATTAATATATTCGGATATAGAGATTGTAGAAAGAAAAATCGATAATCTAAAGAAAAAATTAAAAGGCGATAAAACAGTAGAAAAAGACCTGAAATTATTCGAGGATCTTTTGCTGATTTTAAACGAAGGAAAATCGGCGCGCTCCGTCAATTATGCTCCGGAAGATGAAATAATAATAGAAGCTGTGCCTCTATTGTCCCGTAAAAAAATAATCTACGCCGCAAATGTGAGCGAAAATGATGTAACTGATATAAACAATAATATATGTACAAATGAATATTACAATAGGCTGAAAACGCTGGCAGAGAGCGAAAATGCCGAAATACTGCCGATATGCGCTAAAATAGAAGCTGAAATAAACGATCTGCCGGAAGAAGAAAAAGGAGAATTTTTACGCGTCTTGGGGATAAAAGAATCCGGACTGAATAAATTGATTAAATCGAGTTATAAATTATTAGGTCTGATTTCATTTTTAACGTCCGGACCGAAAGAAACGAGGGCATGGACAATAAAAAAAGGCTCAAAAGCTCCTGAAGCCGCTGGGAAAATCCACAGCGATTTTGAAAGAGGGTTTATAAGAGCGGAAACGGTCGCATACAATGATTTATTACAATACGGAAGTATGGCGGCGGCAAAAGAAAAAGGCGTAGTTCGCAGCGAAGGGAAGGAATATGAAGTCAATGACGGCGATGTGATATTGTTCAGGTTTAATGTGTAAAATATTAATTTATATAAAATTCTTATATTATATAATTATAATAGTAGCAATAAAATGAAATTTTGCACAGCTTCATAAAATAAAATATAAATTTTCTCTATTTTAAATATATTTATTATAATAATACCACATCCTTGACAATTTTTCAAATGCAATCGCATATATATTTTATATATCGTGGATTGGGGAAAAATCAATATGATTGAATATATTGAAAAAATCGGGACAATTTTATGGACTCCTGTAATGCTTACCATACTTATCGGCTCGGCTGTAATTTTGACGTTCAGATTTAAATTTTTTCAAATAATACAAATAAAAAATATATATAGAGAAACTCTTCTCTCGCTTTTTTCAAATAAATCAGGTAAATCAAATGCGTCGGATAATAATAAAAAGAAGAAAAAAGAGATAACTCCGTTCGAGGCAGTTTCAGCGGCGCTTGCCGGAACTATGGGTGTCGGAAATATAGCCGGGGTTGCGACAGCAATCACGGCGGGAGGCGCGGGCGCAATATTTTGGATGTGGATAAGCGCATTTTTCTGCATGATTATAAAATATATAGAAGTTGTGCTCGCACAAATTTATAAACGCAAAAACGGTCCGAACTATGTAGGCGGACCTATGTATTACATATCGGACGGGCTAAAAAGCCGCAAAGCCGCGGGTTTATTTTCTGTTTTCTGCATTATATCCTCTTTCGGGATAGGCAACATGAGCCAGTCAAACACGATATCCGGCGCTTTTCAAAGCGCGTTCGGCGCGCCTAAAATAGTCACGGGAATATTCGTTGCAGTAGCAACTGCGGCAATTATAATCGGAGGGGTAAAAAGAATCGTCTCATTTACCTCAAAATGTATACCGGTAATATCGGTTATATATATGCTTGCGGCAATTATCGTCATTATATTCAATTCTCATAATCTGATTGAATCGATAAAACTGATATTCACGGAAGCGTTTTCGTTTAAACAAGCCGGTGCTGGGATATTGGGTTTTACAATAGCGAGGGCGATGAGGTTCGGCATATCGCGCGGCATATTCTCAAACGAAGCGGGACTTGGAAGCGCACCGATCGCCCATGCCACAGCGTCGCCGGAATCGCCGGTTCAACAGGGAATGTGGGGAATATTTGAGGTATTTTTTGACACTATAGTCGTATGCACAATGACCGCGCTCGCCATCCTTACTACGGGCGCTTACAAAATATCGGGGCTTGACGGGATAAATTTGACAAACGAAGCGTTTTCAAGCGTATTTGGAAATATATCAGACGTATTTTTAGCTGTGTCTATCGTTTTTTTCGCAGTATCCACGCTTGTAAGCTGGAGTTTTTACGGGGAATGCTGCGTCGCGTATCTTCTTGAAAACAAAAACGCTAAAACTGTAAACTTATGGAAATATCTATATAAATTAATTTTTATATTTTTAGTAATAATAGGAGCGGCGGCAAATATAGAAATAGTGTGGAGTCTTTCGGATATATTTAACGTTCTTATGGCTTTGCCGAACATAATTGCTGTTATAATTCTGAGTCCCGCCGCATACAGGGAAACAAAAAACTACTTAAAATATTATTCTCATTAAAAATCTATACAATCATATTTCGTAAAAACTTTGCGCCTTCCGCAAACCACGCATGGGGATACAAAATCATTTTATTGTCGACGATATAATCCATATATGCGAGCGAAGCCGATTCCAATGACTTTTTGAGACTGTCGCTCACAATATTGTAAAATGGCGGCTCGCTTTCCTGATCCCAAGCCAGTTTATCCGCAACAAATAAAGCCATGTCATAAGCGGACGGGTTTGCTTTCAATGTGGCGTGACATTCAACAGCGGATAAAATCTGCTCGTCGGTAATATCAAAATCCTGTTCGGCAATTATTTTTGATATACGCGGGTGCAATAACATCGGAATTTTTTTCTCGGCTTCGTATATATGCCAATTATTGTCAACGGCGTATGCCATCATATCGTTATACGGGATAATCGCGCTTATGTCGTGCAAATAGCCGCATATTTCACAGATATTCAAGTCTAATCCGTATTGTTTGGCGATTTCTCTATTCTTATCCGCGACAGCCTTTACATGTTCAAACGTTTTCGGTTTATTGTTTAAATAAAGCAGATTTTGAACGTCTGATTTTATATCTCCCGAAAAATCGGGGATTTTAATATATTTAAAATATGATAACATAATAACTCCACTTATTAATTATTAAGCTCGTTCACGACATAATTTTTGCCTAAAGTCGCGTCATACTGCACAACGCCCAATTTATTGAATATATCTTTTATCTCGGATGAATCGGCATTTGCAGGATTTTTCCCAATATTGTTTCCGTTTGCGTCCAAAGTATACTGCGACGTAAATCCATTAGTCGATTTTTTCATATTTGCCAGCATCTGAATATATCCGGGCTTGGGTAAATTAGTAATCTCGAACAGTTCTTCTGTCAGCATAGAGGGACTTATAGTGTTTACTTTCTGTAATTTCTGATAGACATCGGAGTTATCCTGATTTGTCCAGATGACAAGCGGGGTTCTGTACATATTGTAATAATCTGCAGGATTCAGATCGCCGTTTTCGTTGATGGCGTAAAATTGTCTGTCGTTTGCAAAAGACGGCGCGTGGTCGCCGAACATAATTATATATGTCGGACGTTTCACATCTTTAAAATAATCAGTGAGATAAACATACGCTTCCGAAGCAAAGCGAACTCCTTCGAAAAAAGTTTCGGTTGCGCCGTTTGTATATGCGTCGTCTACTCCGATGTTCAGTTTTATCTGGCTGTCGGCTCCCGTATATCTGCCCGGATAATATCCTCCGTGATTCTGCATTGTAACCGCGAAAGTAAATATAGGTTTGTCGCCGTTTTCAGAGAATTGCTTATACCGGCTGATTATTTCGTTGCACACAGCTTTGTCCGATATAAATTCGCCTTTTACGTCTACATAATTGAGCGACCCGTTGTTAAAGTACATATTTTCAAATCCCAAAAGAGGATAAGCCGTATTTCTGCTCCAGAACCAATCGTAATACGGGTGAATTGACGTTGTCGCGTAGCCTATGTCTCTGAAGTACCATGCTAAAGACCATTCTTTTTTCGTTACAAACTGCTGATAAATCATCGCGCCCGGCGGATAATATATTATATTTTTGCCGGTCAGGAACTCATATTCAACATTTGCGGTGCCGCCGCCGAACTGGGGACTGAGGAGAGACAAATTGCCGTCTTGTGCCATAATATCCCTGACGGATGCCATCGGGTCCTGATTAAGCTGTATTCCCGTAAGGTTATTTGAATCCCAGTAGGATTCGTTCATTATTACAATTACATTAGGCATCTCGTCCGGCGGCATTGCGTCCGCGGCGTCTTGCGGTCCTATAGTTTTATCTACATACCCGAGGTCGTCGGCATATTGCTGAACCATAGTTTTATTGTAATCTTTGGGAGCCAGCATAAGGCTTCGCTTACAGCTTTCGAAAAATTCAAGCACAAAGCCGTTTGCATTATATTCCGTCGTCAGATTCCATACGGTCTGCGTCATTGTTTTTTCAATAAAAGTATTTTGCGGAATCAATGTGAAATAAAAGAAACAAAACGCCGCGATTAAAGAAGCTGCGCCGAGAATCACGCGTTTTATCCAATTTAATTTTACGCGTTTTATAAACAGCGGCAGGATTAATAAAACAATAAACACAGGTATTAAAAACGGCAGGTATTTCCCGAAATTCAAAGGATATTTATCCGCAATATTCGCAGATTCTTTTACCAAAAGCAAATCTGTGAAAACAAAAGGTTCCTGTCTGAACTCAATTTTCAGCACGTTTATGACAGAAGCTATCGTTACAATCGGAAAAACTATAACTGCGGGCACATACAATACGAACGTGAGAAGATAAAAAAACTCGCAGATTACAAAAATAATAAGATATGAGATAATAAAGAGTTTAAAATTATCTCTTATAAATAAAATAGTGCTTCTGTTCTGGTCCATAATCAGGAGTCTAAAAGTGAAATATGTCACGCAGAAAGCCAGAATTATTATATACAATTGGGACAAAATAGCCGATACAGGTCTATTTTGTTTATTTATTTTATTTTTCAGCCATGAAAAGGCTGAGCCTGTTTTTTTTAAAATATTCATTAAACCTTTGTTCTCTTTCTGTTTGATTGTTTTGTTTTGATGTTCTAAAATTTATATTTTATTATGATATATCCATAATATAAAAAAATTGTGAATACATTCACAATTTTTTTATACGATTATATAATTTAAATTTAAAAATTTCGTCGAGACTATATACAAACAGTAATATATATGATATAATAGTTAAGCGCAAATTAAAAACAATATAAAAAAACGAAAAATAAAAATTTTGAGGTAAATAATAGTTTTATGGATAATAACAGAGGCAACGGATATAACAGAGACAGAAACAGAAATTACAGCGGAAACAACAGAAGCGGTAGAGATAACAGGGATAGCAGAAGCAATTTTAATTCAGACAGAAATAGATTTTCAGGCAATAAAAGCAATTATAATAGAGATAACAGCAATAACAGTTTTAAAAACAGCGGCGGTTTTAAAAGGAACGATGGAGCGTACAAATCTGAAAGGTCCAATTTTTCGAATAACTCAAATAACTCGAATAAATTTGATAAACGCGATAATTTTGACAGATTCAATAAATTCAAAAGATCTGATAATAACGGATATAATAAAAATAAGTTTGAAAGAAACGAAAGATCCGAAAGACCTGCGCCATCCGACAGATTCGGCAAATCTGACAGGTTTAACAAATCCGAAAAATTTGACAGAAATGACAGACCGGCAAAGTTTAAGAAATTCAGTAATAATGCGGGAAAATCCGAGAGATTTAACAGATTTGAAAGATCGGAAAAACCGGACAGATTTAATACACCTACGAAGTTTAATAATTTTAAACGAAATGAAAATGATAATTTTGAAAAAAGAAGCGGAAATTTTGATGATAAATCCAATAAATACATTAATAATAAAGTTAATAAACCCAGACGTTCTGACGATATAAATAATATAAAAGAAAGTATTCAGCTGCCGAATGTTATAGTTGAAAACGTGGAGCAGGAAGATTCCGGCATGGTATACGGAAGAAACGCCGTTATCGAACTTCTGAAAAGCGGCAAGTCTATAGATAAAATTTATGTTCAGAGCGGTCAGCGCGAAGGTTCCATAACCATGATTTTCGCCGAAGCAATACGCAAATCCATACCGGTGATTGAAGTTGAAAAGCAAAAACTGGACTCTATGATAAATAATTCCGGACATCAGGGTGTTATCGCCTTAGCCTCAGAAAAAGAATACTGTTCGGTAGACGATATTTTAAATATCGCGAAAGAAAAAAATCAGAAGCCGTTTATATTAATCGCGGATAAAATCATGGACCCGCATAACTTGGGAGCGTTAATAAGAACAGCGGAGTGCGCGGGAGTTCATGGTATTATTATACCCAAAAGAAACGCCTGCGGCGTTTCGCCGATTGTTGCAAAAACCTCCGCAGGAGCTTCGGTTCATATGGCGATTGCTAAAGTCGCGAATATTGCAAATACAATCGAAGAACTGAAAGAAAAAGGCGTCTGGATATTTTCCTCGACTGTGCCGGTGCCGGAAGCGCTTGGTGAAATTGACGGGGATGAAAACGAAGTCAGAAACTATTCCGATACAGATTTGGATTACAGTCTGCCGCTTGTTTTGGTTGTCGGAAACGAGGGCGAGGGTCTCTCCCCTATTGTAATACAAAAGAGCGACTTTCTTATCAAAATCCCGGTATTCGGGGAAATAGAATCTCTTAACGTTTCCTGCGCGTCCGCAATACTTATGTACGAAATATCAAACCGCCGCGGCAAATCGTGATTGACTCAACAAATAAATAAAAAATATATAAAGTTTATAATAATTATAAATAAGGA
>WQYZ01000080.1 GCA_009780985.1 Oscillospiraceae bacterium
GAACTGCGAAAATCCGCCTGGGTGATTGTACAGGACATCACCGGAACAATGATGAATGTTTTATTCTTTTCCTGCATTTCGGGGACACTGCCGCTATTAATTTTTATCACCCGTAACGGACTTTTATTCAATGCGTTCACTTATTACGGCTCTGCGGAAATTATCCGCGCTTTAGTAGGCTGTATCGGGATTGTATTGGCGGGTCCGGCGGCGTATTCAGTCAATATTATCGTGAGAAGAAGGCGGAAATCATGATTTTGGTGTTATTGATAATTCTGTTTTTACTGCTGGCGATTTTCAACAAAGAGAGAGGGGTCAAGGCATTTGTCTCTCTTTTCATAAACTTTATTCTGATAATAATCGCCATAGTTCTCATTTGCTGGGGCGTTGATCCGGTAATCCTCGCTTTTCTGTTTTCGTTGGGAACCAGCGCGTTTATTTTGTTCTATATAAACGGATTCAACATCAAAACAAAAGTCTCATATATTTCAGTAGTTCTTGTTTTTATAGTAGTTTCCGCGCTGATTGTATTGATAGGCTTTAACAGTAACATCAGCGGATTTGACGCATTATACAGAGACAACGTATTTTTTGTATGCCCCATTGACATCAATATTAATTATACGCATGTTGCGGTCGCGGTGGTGATAATGAGCCTGACAGGGGCAATTACCGACATAGCATTAGACATAACCACTTCGTTAAACGAAGTATACGAAAATAATAAACATTTGTCTTTTACGGAATTGATTAAGTCGGGGCACAGAATAGGCTCCGATGTCTTAGGCACTATGATAAACACTTTGTTTTTCGTGTTTATCGGGGAGATTATGAGCTTCATTATTTTGTACAGTTCCCAAGGGTTGGCAACTATTGTCAATCATAAACTTTTCCTGCAAGGGTTAAGCAAACTTTTGATTGGCGATTTGGGCTGTGTACTAATAATCCCGATTACTGTATTTATTCAAAGTTACATATATATAAAACATAGAAAAAGCAGTTAATGTTTATCTTTTTGCATATAAATATCACGTTTCCAATTCTCTATGTGATTTTTTATTGCCGAGAAACTTTTTTCGCTCATGGCATGCTCCATCCTGCACGCGTCACTCACCGCTGTTTTCCTGTCCACGCCCAAAAAAATAAGCCAGTCTGAAATCAACATATGCCGTTCATACATAGATTCCGCTATTTTCCGCCCGCTTTCGGTTAGCATTATATATCCGTTGTCATCAATCGCAATGTATCCTTTGGCGCGCAGATTTTTCATAGCGACACTCACGCTCGGTTTACTGTAATCAAGTTCGTTCACGATATCGATTGAACGGACCTTATTTTCGTTATGACTCAATATCAAAATCGTCTCTAAATAATTCTCGGCTGATTCATGTATTTTCACGATGCGTTCCCTCCTATAAAGTTATTATGCGTCAACTACCATATTTTATATTATAGCATAAGTCCGATGATAAATCAACGGCAAATAAAAAATTAAAATTTTTATAAAATCATCTTGACAAATGAATTAGTTTAAACTAACCATGAGCGGCATATAATATCCCATAAAACATCGGATTAATATAATATTATTATCAAATAAAATTTTTTGTTTATAATATATTAAGGAAAGCGAGAGATGTGAATATGAAACTTTTCGACGGTTCCGAAAAAAAACATTATGCTGTTCAAAATATGACCCTGCCGGTCAAAACCGAAAAACGCCTCGAAGCTCTCGGCATGATTGCGGGGACGAAACTTTCTGTTTTAAATAAAAAAAAGTCGGCGTTGGTTATAGCCGTACGGGGCACGCGGTTCGCTTTGGGAAAAGCTATCGCGGCAAATATAGAAGTCATAGAAATGTGACGAGAAGTATAAGATGTAGTAGGGGCGGAAATCTGCCGCCCGCGAAATCATCAAACGGAGGAAATATTATGACAATCGGATTTATCGGAAACCCCAACTGCGGAAAAACAACGCTTTTCAACGCGTATACGGGAGCGCATCTGAAAGTCGCGAATTGGCCCGGCGTCACCGTCGAAAAAAAAGAGGGCGCGATGAAGTATCACAATCAAATATATAAACTCGTTGATTTGCCCGGAACATACAGCCTCACTTCATATACTATAGAAGAAATCGTCTCGCGCAATTATATTTTAAGCGACGAAGTTGACGTTCTGATAAACGTCGTCGACGCGTCGGCGTTGGAACGGAATCTGTACCTGACGTTACAGCTTATTGAACTCGGCAAGCCTGTAGTCATGGCTCTGAACATGATGGATATAGTTGAAAAACGCGGCATGGAAATCGATTTGCACAGACTTCCCGAAATACTCGGCATACCGGCTGTACCTGTCTCGGCGAGAAAAAAGACCGGGCTTGAGATTCTGATTCATGCGGCGGCTCACCATAACACGAGAAATAATAATTTTTCTATAAATTCTGAAATGTACAGCCATAATCTTTTTCACCTCAACCCAGTACTGACATATTCAAGCGGAATCGAAAACAAAATTGCAAAAATCATAAGCGCGCTCAGAGTTAAATATCCAGACATGGAAAACTGCCGGTGGCACGCTATTAAACTTCTCGAAAAAGACGACGAAATAACCCGGAAATGCATAGACGCACTGTCGGATTTAACAGATGTAATCGACAGAAGTTATGAGACGGATATAATAAACCAGAAATACGAGTTTATTGAAACCATAATAGAAGAAGTTTTGGTAAATAAAGAAAAGTCGAAAGATTTGACGGATAGAGCTGACGCTCTTCTTACGCATAAAATTTGGGGTCTGCCGTTATTTTTACTGATAATGGCATTGGTGTTTTTCCTGACGTTTACTGTCGGCGACTTTCTGAAAATATATTTTGAAATTTTTATAAAATGGGCGACTAATATTATATCTTCGGCTCTGACTGCGCTTCAGGTCAGCGATATAATATATTCTCTTGTCGTCAACGGTATTCTTGCGGGGGTTGGGGGGCTACTGTCTTTTCTGCCGAATATATTTATACTGTTTCTCGCCCTTGCATTTCTTGAAGACAGCGGGTATATGTCGAGAGTGGCGTATGTTATGGACGGCATTATGGGTAAATTCGGGGTATCGGGAAAAGGCTTTATCCCTATGCTTCTCGGATTCGGCTGTTCTGTTCCGGCAGTAATGGCGACGCGCGCACTTGAGAGTAGAAAAGATCGGCTGCGCGTTATGTTTTTGATTCCGTTTATGTCTTGCAGCGCGAAACTGCCGATTTACGTTTTATTTTCCGGAATGTTCTTTCCGAAATACGCTATGCTCGCGGCGTATTCTATGTATATACTCGGACTTGTCATAGCAATTATTGCCGCGTTTGTCATAAATAAAACAGACAGAAAAAAAGAAGCCAATATGCTGCTGATAGAAATGCCGGAATATAAATCTCCCAGCGCGCATACTATAATTATTTACGTATGGGACAAAATAAAAGATTATCTCTCGAGAGCGGGGACAGTCATACTGGTCGCATCTATCGTTATATGGTTTATATTAAACTTCGGATTTTCGGGATATACGCAGGATATTAGCAAAAGTTTCGGCGCGGTTCTGGGCAAATATCTTGTACCCGTTTTAAATCCGATAGGGTTGGGCTGGTGGCAGGTCGGGGTGGCTCTGATTGCGGGCATATCCGCAAAAGAAGTAATTGCCGCGAGTTTTGCCGTACTGTTCGGCATTTCGAATATACTGTCTCACGAAGGGATGAGCACGCTCGCGCCTGTTTTGAGCAATATGGGATTCGGCGCGCTCAACGCATATGTCCTGATGACGTTTGCTTTATTATATCCCCCATGCATTGCAGCTCTTGCGACTATAAAACGCGAGTCCGGGAGCTGGAGGCAGCTTGGACTGATAGTTGTTCTTCAGATATGTGTCGCGTGGGGTGTATCGTTCATAGTATACAGAATAGGAGGGCTGTTTATATGATTTCTGTTGTCTCGATTGTTTCAACGTCGGTTGTTGCGATATTAATCGTGGGATATATCGGGTTTGTTATATACAGGAATGTCAAAAGATTTAAAGAGGGCAGATTCTGTAACGGCGGGTGCGGAAACTGTCCTAATAAATCAAATAACTGTAATCATAATATAAAAAAATAAAAAATCCGAAATAAAATAGAACGATAGATTTTTCAAAATGTTATTTTTTTATATTGATTTTTTTAGTAAATTAATGGTATAATATTTATACAATAATTAAAATAACTAAAACAAATTAAAAAGAACAGGAGCATTTTATGAATATCAAGTATATAACAAAAGATTTGAAAGATATAAGATTTACGCCGGATATAGAGGCGTCTGTCGAAAAAAAGATAACCCAGAGGCTGAGAAAATACAGTCAGATACAGGATGGGGTTATATCAGTAAGAATATCGGAAAAGAAGCCGTTTGCAAGGGTGGATATTGAAATGCCGTATATGAATTACCGTATACATGCCGAATCTGAAAGTTCCGACGGGATTTTGACCTGCATAGACAAATGTATGGATATAATCGAAAGGCAGATTGCAAAATACAAAACAAGAATCCACCGTTCAAGGGTTAAAAGCGGCGAACTGAAAAAAGAGTATTTGGATATAGTCAACGACAACGAACTTATATCCCCCGCGCCAGACGAAATAGTAGTGAGCGAAACAGACGATGGGAATGAAACCGAATATAAAGTAATAAAAGTTGAAAATTATCAGTTAAAACCAATGAACGTCGAAGAAGCCGTACTTCAAATGGAAGTTTTGGACTATAAATTTTTATTCTTTTTCGACACCGAAACAGAGACGCCGGCAATCGTATATAAACGCGACGACGGAAATATCGGTTTGATAGAATCATAACTCGAGATAAGAATCAGTGGGGGGAATAAACTCGGCAAAGCCGAGTTTATTTTCGTATATTTTTTAATTGCTGTAAAATCAGAAAAAATTTTATAAAAATCTATTGACATATATAGTTTATTATGATATAATATAAAATGTTGCCAGTAAATTTAAGAAAAATGTTAAGCATATATAAAATTGAGAAAAATTAACAAGGGAGCTTAGCTCAGCTGGGAGAGCATATGCCCTACAAGCATAGGGTCACAGGTTCGATCCCTGTAGCTCCCACTAACATTAATTAACAATTAAAAATTAATAATTATAACAAGTACAACGAGTGTAATTGAGTTTTTACCCGTTAAAGATATATAATAATTATTATTTATTAATTGTTAATTATTAATTATATAAAAGGCCCGGTAGTTCAGTTGGTTAGAACGCTAGCCTGTCACGCTAGAGGTCGAGGGTTCGAGTCCCTTCCGGGTCGTAACTACTATTGCTGGGCGCAACTCAGTATATATGCCTCTGTAGCTCAGTTGGTAGAGCAAGGGACTGAAAATCCCTGTGTCGGTGGTTCAATTCCACTCGGAGGCACCATTCCAATTAGCAATTAATAAATAATGATTAAGCAATTATGGTACTATTAACGGGGTTTTCATACAATATTAATAAGCGATAATAAGCACGCGGATTTAGCTCATTTGGTAGAGCGCGACCTTGCCAAGGTCGAGGTGGCGGGTTCGAGCCCCGTAATCCGCTTTTTGTAATCATTTCCTAATAATTTTTACATTAATAATCGTTTAATTGTTATGCGGCGCCATAGCCAAGCGGTAAGGCAGAGGTCTGCAAAACCTTTATCCCCCGGTCCGATTCCGGGTGGCGCCTCCAGTGAAACCTCCCATTTCAAGAAAATTCTCATAAAATGGGAGGTTTTTATTTTTGCTAAATTAGGGGCAAAAATGCAGAATTGGGTACTATTTGGGTACTACGGAAGTCATAAGGCAGGATAAACTTCGCTGATTTGGAACTATCATTTTTATTTCCGTCTTTGCTGTTAGCGTATAAACTGTTTAATTTATCTGCCGTTTCCTTGTCTTTCGCTTTTATCGCGTGTGAATAAATATCTAAAGTCACAGAATTCCTCGCATGCCCCAAACGTTTTGAGATAGTGGCAATATCAACCCCGGCTGCCAATAATAATTATGCGTGTGTATGACGAATCTGATGAAAAGTTATCTTTGGCAGGTTGTGACATTTCAGAAAAGAGTTAAACCATATCGACAGTCTGTTCGGAAACAATCGGAATATCTATATGGCAAAACAAATGCTCGCGAAAAGAAATCCTGACATACAAGCACATCAGGACGATTTCAAAGAATATAGAGAGAAAGTATTTTACTTATAAGCCTGATTCAAATATGACACAAAAGCAAATTGATAAAGAATTACAAAGACAAGCGATATTATTTGAGGATAAATGTAAAAAAGGCTTATATCTTGACGGAAATATAACCTTTGCGGAGTTCGTAGATAAATGGCTTGCGGATTATGCGGATAAGCAACTTAAATTGCAAACATTAGCAAGATATAAAAGTTTTATGAAGCGAATAAATGCCGCAATCGGTCATATAAAACTCGATACATTACAGCCTCACCATTTGACACAGTTTTATAATAATCTCGCAGAAAGCGGAATAAGAGAAGATATTAAGTATCAAAGTTCGATTGATTTTAGAGCGTTCTTAATTAAAAATAATCTGACACAGGAAAAATTATCAACAAAAAGCGGTGTTTCTTTATTTTCTGTTCGATCTATAGTAAGAGGGAATAACGTGAATTATGATACTGCTTTTATCATTATCGTCTTTTTTATTTCTTTTATTCAGTTCGTCAGTATATTCTCATGCACTTCAATCAGCAGATGAGAAAGCAGCGGAAATCATGGACGATATAATGTCAAGAAACAAAAGCAAACCTGAAAAGAAACATGAACTGGACCCCAAAAAATAGACAGTAATAAAAAAACCACATCAAAAATCTATGAAAGAATTGTAATTCATAGATTTTTTTGTTATGTTTTTTATGAGGTGTATATAAATGAGTACCAATAAATTTACTACAGAACAGATGGAGCAATTAACTCTGCCCGTTGCCGTATTTTCTCAAAATATCACACATCAATTCAGGGCATCGTCGAAAACCTTTTTTACGATGTCAAAAGTCGCCGCGCCCTCGTGGACTTTTTTATTTTCGATATAAAACGTAGGAACATAATAATAATCATATTTTGCGGCAACATCTGGCTGTTCGACTTCGTCAATGATAGTCAGCGGGATTTCGCCGTATTTTGCGTCGGATTCAAGAACCTCTTTCATCCATTTTCGCGCCTTTTGACAGTACGGGCATGACTGCATTGTGAACATTGTTATTTTTTTCATGATTTTATTAACCTAACTTTCTTTTATTTTATATTATTTGCTTTAGAAAAATATATTACGATTGTAATTAAGCACAATATTATCCATGCTATGCTCCATATTATAAGAATTTGCGATAAGTTTCCCGTTTGTGAAACAGACGCGTATGTGAAAAATATATTCATAGTATAAAAAACGATTAAAACGCAGATAGTTGATACTTTGAAAATTACGGCAGATTCTTTACTTTGCCCAATAAATTCAAAAATTTTATGAAAAGCGTACATCATAAGAAAAATAAATACGGTAACAATCGGCAATATCAGCAATTCATATTTGCTTCCCCATCTGTCGACTATATTATCCGCATTGTAATGCGCAGGTATTTTATCCGGAGCAATCGGCAGAAGAACAAATGTTAATATCAGAGGAATTAAAGTTGTAAGTCCTGCAATTAAATAAAATCTGTCTTTTTTCATAAATACGAACCCCTTTCATCGACATAAATCAATTATATCATAAATTAACGAAAAATTCAAGTAAATTTTGCGGGTAAAGCAATTCAAAAACTTGACTTTTTTTCTTCTGCGTGATATGATAATAGGGAACGGATAAAATCCGTTCCCTAAAAAATAAAAAGGAACGAATTTATATGAAAACATTATATTTCGACTGTTTTTCAGGGATAAGCGGCGATATGACGCTCGGCGCGTTGTTGGATTTAGACGGCAAAAACTTTGAACATCTCCTCTCGCAACTCAAAACTTTGAATGTTGACGGCTGGACAATAAACATGGAACGCCGCAATAAAAACGGCATAAACGCAAATTACATAAAAGTTATTCTACCGGAGTCCGATTCACACGAGCATGAACACAATCACGTTCACAGTCACGAACACCGTAATTTTGCGGATATTGTACGTATAATAGACGGCAGTAAAATAACGCCTCGCGCAAAAGAACTTTCTATAAATATATTCAGACGCATAGCAGTCGCCGAAGCGAAAATTCATGGGAGCGAAATTGATAAAGTAAATTTCCATGAAGTCGGCGCAGTCGATTCTATCATCGATATAGTCGGCGCGGCGATTTTACTGGATTTGATTATCTCCGAAAACAATATAGAGAAAATATACTGTTCCGTTATCAACGACGGACACGGATTTGCGCATTGTCAGCACGGCATAATCCCTGTGCCCGCTCCGGCAGTTGTGGAAATCTTCGCAAACGCAGGTGTCAGGACGCGTCAGATTGACGTGCCGAAAGAGTTGGTCACGCCGACCGGCGCGGCAATTATCGCGGAAATCGCGGAGCAATCCGACGTTATGCCCGAAATGACGGCAATTAAAACAGGGTACGGCGCAGGCACGCGGGATTTGGATATTCCCAACGTTGTGCGCGTTATTATGGGCGAAATGTCTGTAGGGGCGACCCTTGCGGTCGCCCTCGCACATACGTATGGGATTGGTTTCAAGGGCGACCGCAAGGATCGCCCCTACGAAAGCATATCCGTAATCGAAACAAATATCGACGACTGTTCGCCTGAAATACTCGCATATACTATGGAGAAACTTTTGAAAGCGGGCGCGAACGACGTTTTTTTCACCCCGATTTATATGAAGAAAAATCGCTCGGCAGTCAAATTGACAGTGTTATGCAAAAGCGATTCTACAGATAAATTCGCGGGGATTATTTTCGCTGAAACAACTACAATCGGCGTGCGCATACGCGAAGAAAAACGCATTTGCCTTGAACGCAAGTCTGAGTTTGTCAAAACTGCCTACGGCGATTTGAAAGTTAAGGCTGTTGAGTTTGACGGCGAGAAAAAGTTAGTCCCGGAATATGAAGAAGCGAAAAAGCTCGCGGAAAACGCGGGCGTGCCGTTATATAAAATTTATGAGAGCGTAAAGGAGCTGTAATATATGAACTACCGCAAATTGGGAAGAACAGGACTTGAAGTAAGTGAAATCGGCATGGGACTTGAACATCTGCTGCCAAAAGACCAAGACACAATAACGGAAACAATCAGAGCTGCAATACAAGGCGGCGTAAACTATCTCGACTGCCTTTCAGGGAAAGATTTTGCCGAAAATTCTGATATAAACGAAGAGTATGTCAAACTCGGCAAGGCTTTGGAAGGATTAAGAGATAAAGTGTATATTACATATCTCGCAAACGCAAACCGTTCCGACGCAGACAATTTTATTGACGGTATAAAAATAGGATTTGAATGTTTCTTATGCGAATTAAACACGGATTACTCGGATATTTTTATGATAGCATTCTGCGATAAACCGATTGAATTTGACAGAGTTACGGGCAACGACGGTTTATTGGCATATGCGCGTAAATTACAGAATGAGAACAAAATTAAATTTATTGGGTTGAGTACGCACAGTTCCGATATTGCGCATAAAGCAATCGAAAGCGGCGATTTTGACGTGCTCATGTATCCAGTAAATCCCGCTTTCGACGTTATTGCGGACGAGGAAAAATATATTTCTTTGGACCTCGGCAAATTATGGGACGCCGCATATGATTATAATGCAGATAACGCAAAAGGCATAAAACCTATACGTAAAAATGTATATACGGAATGTCTGAAAAACAATATCGGCTTGGTTGTCATGAAACCGTTTGGCGGCGGATTTTTATTAAGACCGGATATTAATACCGGATTTACGCCCGCCAATTTAATTTCATATGCGCTGAATCAAACCGGCGTTTCGACAGTTATACCGGGCTGTGAAAATAAAGAACAAATAGAAGATATTCTGAGATATTATTCTCTTAAAGACGACGACCTCGATTTCAGCAAAGCCGTGTCAAACTCGCGCTGGAATATAAAGGGCTGCTGCCAGTATTGCAATCATTGTCTTCCGTGCGCCGCCGATATTAATATTGCGCAGGTCAACAGAGCAATCGATAATAAAACGGCTTATGAATACAATGTCCTTGACGTAAAAGCGTCGTCGTGCGTTAAGTGCGGGGAATGTGAGACGCGCTGTCCTTTCGGCGTAAAAATAATGGATAAAATGGATTTGGCAGTGAAAATGTTTGAAAATTCATAAAGTTTTTATTTATCTTCAAGCAAAAGCTGAAATAACATTCTTGCGCCGATTTTTATGCCGATTTCGGTGAAAACGTTCATATATGCCTCTGTCGCATCGCCGAATTCTGTATAAATTTCGTCAAGCTCATCATCGTCTTTGGCAATACATTTGATTCGCTTAACTATGGATTCGCTTTCTTTTTCCAAACGTTCGCTGTATGTTCGTTTATCTACTTCGTCAAGGTCAAGTCCTGTTATGAGAAACTCGCGAAACTGCTGTAAATCCGCGCGTGTGAACATTTCTTTTATGTACTTATGTTCCATGTGTTTTTCTCCTTTGTTTAATTTTGATTTAAATTTTTTATTGTAATTATATTATATCTTAGAAATCTAAAATTGTCAAGTAATTTTTCTTAGAAATCTAAAAAATGTATATTTGCACAAAAAGGGGTTGCTATTTTTGGATATATTGCCTAAATTGTTTTCATTAATGGAACAAAAGAATATTAATGCTTCTACACTATCTAAAGAAATTGGAATATCAAGCGGGCTTATTTCCCAGTGGAAAAAAGGATTCCAGAAACCATCGCTTGATGTGGTTACTAAAATTGCGGATTATTTTAACGTATCCGTAGACTATCTATTGAGTCGCACAGATAATCCCCAAATAAATAAATGAGGTCTGAATATAATTATGTTTAATTTTGGAACACATTTAAAAGAAATAAGACTATCTAAAAATCTTACTCAAAAACAGCTTGCTATAAATATAGGAGCAGGCGAAAACGGAGTACAAAACTATGAACTCGGGAGAAGGAAACCGACTTATGATATGCTTATTGTTTTAGCGGACTATTTTGATGTCTCCATTGATTATCTCGTCGGCAGAACAGATAATCCTGATATAAATAAATCAAAGAACAATAAAAATAAATTGAACGATTTGCCGGTTTAACTCCTTGCCCTCTTTAGTAAAGAGGGTGCCGCTCGCAAGCGGCGGGTGTTTTGTGGAATCTGATGTCGGCGAGATATGGGAGAACAAAACACCCGTCACGCGGTCAAACGTAATCTTACAGGTCTTTACCAACATCCCGCGTGCCACCCTCTTTACTAAAGAGGGCTTTGGTACAAAATCCCTATAGAAAATAAATATCAGAAATGAGAAAATAACATTTATAATGATAATGAATAAAATAAAGGCATTCTTTGTAACCGACAGACAATTTTATAAAAACGTATTCAGGCTTTTACTGCCCATTGTCGCGGTGAACGCAATGTCGCTGATTCTGAATTTCTGCGATATATTTCTGCTCGGCAGATTGGGCGATATTTCCGAAACAGCGATTTCCGCCGCAAAAATCGCAAACCAGCCGTTTTTTCTCTTTTCCATGCTTATGTTTGGCGCAGTATCCGGCGCGTCTGTTTTATGCAGTCAATATTGGGGGAAAAAAGATACTGACACAATAAACGCCGTAACCGGCGTAACTATGACGCTTTTATTCCCGATATGTATAATCCTGATGATAGTCTGCTTTGTATTTGCAAAAGAGCTTATGTCGCTTATCTCAAACGACGAGACAGTCGTCGAAATGGCGGCGATATATCTCAGGATCATACTTTTTACGTTTGTTTTTAATCTGATCACAAGTTTATTTGGCGGGATTCTGCGCTCGGTTGAAAAAGTGAAACTGCCGTTGATAGCGTCTTTCACAGGGATTGTGATAAATATAATCCTAAACGCGATATTGATTTACGGACTTTTCGGGTTCCCCGCGCTCGGCATAAGAGGCTCCGCAATCGGCACACTGATTGCCAGAATAATAGAAACGTCTATTATTCTGGTATATATTATATTCTTTGAAAAAACGGTTAAGTTTACTATTAAAAAAATGTTCAGAATACATATAGTTCTGATAAAGGATTTTTTGAGATACAGTATGCCCGTTATTATAAACGAAGTCGTATGGGGATTCGGAGTGACGGTGCAAAGCTCCGTAGTCGGTCATATGACAAAAGACCAGTATGCGGCGTACAGTATCTCAAATATGATTGAACAGATAACTTTCATGGCAATCATAGGATTTTCGACAGTGTGCTGCATATTGATAGGGAAGGCTATCGGCGAGGGAAAAGACAGAGAAGCGGTTGCGAAATATTCGCGGACTTTCGAGGGGCTTGCGGCGGTTTTTTCGATTGTAATCGGCAGTGCGGCATTCTTTTCAAGAAATGCTATAATAAATATATTTGAAATAAACGATATAACAAAAAATTACGCTTCGCAGCTTTTTGCCGTAGTGACTGCTTTAACGCTGATAAAAGGTTTCAACTGCGTGGGCGTCGTCGGGATTTTCAGGGGCGGCGGGGATACAAAATTCGGGATGGTTGTAGACATAATAACTATGTACTGCGTCTCGATTCCGTTGGGGTTCTTCGCCATGTATTTCCTGAAATTGGAAGTCCCGTTTGTATACTTGTTTCTTATGGGCGACGAGATAGTGAAACTGCCTATATATTTTTGGAGAGTCAAAAGCAGAAAGTGGATAAGAAATATAACAAGGTCAAAAGAGGAGTTGGAATATGAATACAATGCATAGCGCGTATAAGCCATATAAAATACTGATGCTTGTGACGGCGATGGAATACGGGGGCGGGGAGACTCACGTTATAGAACTTTCAAAATATTTCGCGGAAAACGGCATTGAAGTCAAAATAATGTCAAACGATGGGGAACTCTTTGAAAAAGACATCGAAAATACCGGAATAGAACATATTTATGCGCCTTTTCACTCGCGCAATATTTTCGATATGATGAAAGCGTCGAAAATATTGAAAGAAGTCATAAAGTCATACGGTCCTGACGTTATTCATGCCCATTCGCGTATACCCGCGTTTATCGCGTCGGGAATCTGCAAAAAATTCAGAATTCCCCTCGTAACAACTATGCACTATCAGTTCAGGCAGTCGTTTCTGCTTAAACTCGCAACAAACTGGGGGGATTATTCTCTGTATGTCAGCGAGGATATAAAAGATTACTGGCTGAAATATTATAATCTTAAAAAAGGATGTATGCAGAAAACAGTCAACGGCATAAACGCCGGATTATTCAACGCGGAAAATAACGACTTTTATACGGCGGAAATCAGGCGGGAATTTAACATAAAACCCGAAGAAAAAATAATACTGACCGTCAGTAGGCACCAGATATACTCCTCTTATTCCGCTGTGAAACTCTGTGAAATCGCCGAGGATATATACAGCCGCGATAAAAATACGAGAATAATCGTAGTCGGCGACGGCGAGCTTTTCGGCGAAATAAAATCAAAAGCGGATGCTGTCAATAATAAGCTCGGATTTGAGTATATAATCATGACGGGCAGACGCAAAGACGTTCAAAGATTCTGCAAGGCGAGCGATATTTTCGTCGGTATTTCCAGAGCCGCTCTTGAGGCAATGGCGTGCGAGAAACCCGCCATTCTGTGCGGCGACCATGGATATTTAGGCAGGTTCTCGCGGGAAAACGCAGAAAAATGTGTAACGTCCAATTTTACCTGCAGGAGTTTCGGCTATCCTGAAAATATAAATAGAGTTCTGTCAGACGAAATTTTTTTCTGCCTCAGTCCCGGCAATAAAGATACGGTCGCACAGGATGTGAAATTCGGAGCGGATTTAATCCGCGAAGAATACGGCGTGAAAAAAATGGCGGACGACGCATATTCCGTATATCAAAAAGCCGTTTTAAAATATAAAGATTACGATTTTGTTCTGAGCGGATATTACGGCTACGGCAATATCGGCGACGATACTTTATTATATACTGTGATCAGCAATATACTGCAAAAAAAACATGATATGAAAATTTGCCTGCTCACAAAAAACCCGAAAAAATTTCAGAAATGGCTTGACAATCATTTTGCAAATATAACGGCAAAACACCGGTTTAACTTTTTCAGAGTGAGAAATTCGATAAAAAAATCGAACGCCCTCGTTTTCGGCGGGGGAACTCTCCTCTGCGACAACACGAGCACGCGTTCGTTCGTTTATTATTCATATTTGCTGAAAACCGCGCAGAAATTAGGGAAAAAGACGATTTTATACGCAAACGGCATAGGTCCGCTCTTTAATAAAAAAAATAAGACAGAATTAAAAAATTTGATACGCAATATAACTTTAGCCACAATCAGAGACAAAGAATCTTATGATTATCTGATGAATTTAGGTGAGGAGATAACAGGCAAAGACAAAATTTATCTGACTACAGACGAGGCTCTGACAGTAAAAGAAAACAAATATATAAATACGTACAAAAAAGATTTTAAAGAATTTATAAAAAACGATTATGTTGTTATAAGTGTGAGGAGATGGAAGGATTTGGGTTCGGATTTTTTCGCGGAATTTTCAGCCGCCATAGATTCGATATGCAGGGAAAACAATCTTGCTCCGGTCTATTTGCTAATGCAGCCTTCAACCGACAAATATATATCGGAACACCTGTCGTCGCTCAACGGCAGGGCATATCTCGCAAATTGCGGGGGGGATATAGGAAAGGTTCTCGCGATTGTCAGGTCTGCCGAAGCGGTTATATCGATGCGCCTGCACGCGCTTATATTTGCCGCCGCTTTTGATATCCCCATGATTGGCATATCATACGACCCGAAAGTGAAAGGTTTTATGAATTCTTTATCGTCCGCGTCCATATCCGCAGACGCAAATACTGATGCGGGCGAGAACTATTATACTGTAGAACTGAAAAATTTTTCAAAAGATGTTCTGACGGAAAAATTCAGAAATCTTATGTCAAATAAAACAATCGTCAAAAACAAAATCAGCGAAGCGGCGAAAAGGTTACGCGAAAAAGCTCAGTCAAACTCAGAATTATTTTTAAAAGCGATGGATGTGGATTATGAAGATATAGATTCGGGAGATGATTTGAATAAATAATATAATAAACAATAAAAAAAGAATAATGGGCGTGGATTTAGGAAGCAGGAGAACCGGGGTCGCCGTAAGCGATTTGACCGGGACTCTAGCCGGCGGGCTTGAGGTTATAGAATCTATGGGATTGAAGGAGTGTGCGGAAAAAGTCCTCGATATAGCCGAAAAATACAACGTTTCGCAGATTGTTTTGGGGTATCCCATAAATCTGAACGGAACAAGAGGCGCAAGCTCCCAGATAACTGAAAAATTTAAGGAAATGCTTGAAATTTCCGCGTCGCCGCGAGGATTGGAAATCACGGTGACACTATTCGACGAAAGGCTTTCGACTTCCTTAGCCCACGTCTACATGAATCAGACTGGTATAAAAAGCAAAAGCAGGAAACAGAAAATCGATATGCTGTCGGCGCAGATAATACTTCAGAATTATTTGGACAGCAAAAAAGGGGCGGATATGCCGTCCCTCTAAGAACTTGTAAAGTTTATGTTAAATACGGTTTTTCGTCTCCTCCGCAATAAAAATTCCAGCTATGCGGCGGACGAATTATCTCCTGAGCAAAAATTAATAGCGCAATAAACGAAGGAGTAGGGTTAAAATTATATGTTTCCTGCATTACGTCATCCATTTCGATTTCCGTAGTTCTTATAATTTCATATTTAATCAGTGTTTTAATTACAGCCGTCGCCTTTTCAAGGTCAATGTTAAGATTTTTCATCAGTAAATTCGGGGTAAATGCTTTGTCCGCATTTCTTTTGTTTAAAAATACCATTGCGTCAAAAACAACTTTATCCGAAAAGTCTTTAAAGAACGCAGGATAATCAATTCCGTCAAAAAACGCAAGGTTTTTATCCGGGGCGTCGGGGGCAATCAAAAAATACGGCAATCGGCGCGACAATCCCATTAAAGTAAATCCCGTATTTTTGCGGACGCTGGAATAGTGCAGCCAATCCCCTATGTCGTCCTGCATTTTTTTCAAGTCGCCGTCGTTTACTTTATCGACCCCGTATAGCGCGCGTTCGATTGTCCAGCATAATTCAAACGCAATATTCAAACGGTCTTCTTGATTCGTTTCAACGATTTTCTTTGCGAGCGCGTTTTCAATATCGCTGTAGTCGGTGATATTTCTGTCAAACAACGTATCTACAGACACCCCGAAGAAGTTCGCTATTTTAGGCAGTAATTCCGTATCCGGCACGCCGCCGTTTTCCCATTTTGAAACAGCCTGTGTTGACACCTGAGTATATTTTGCGAGTTCTTCCTGAGTCGCGCCTTTTTCTTTCCGCAGTTTTGCAATTATGTTTCCTATAGATTCAATATTCATAAATTTGCCTCCAAAATTAATTATTTTTTATTAATTAAACCATTGTTTGTGAAAGCTTTCATGGTTATATAATACCACAAAGCCCGGTTGATTTCAATGGAGGCAAAATTGATAAATTCAAATATGAGTTGATACAGCGGAATTTAATATCTTGGCTACCAAATATCCCGAAAATAGATTTTTATATTCATCCGTTTCCGGCTCATATTCGTGGTAGTCGTGAGGAGACAGTCCATAATTTAATTTGTGCCACATGTGAATAGCTTCGACGGCTTTATTGTTGCTGTGCGTGCGGATTTGCTTGAATCCCGCTTTTCTTGCCCAATCTTCGGCACATTCAATCATATGCTGTCCTATCCCTTGCCGCCTGTAATTCTCGTGAACTTCGAGGTCGTCAATATACGCCTCTTTTAAACGTTCTAACGGATATTCCAAAAATCGCGGGTTTACGCAAACAAACCCTGCCGGCATATCGCCGTCCATAGCTGCAAGCGCAAGTTTGAAAATTTTAATTTTTAATTTTATAATTATTTACAGTTTATTTATTTCAAATAATAAAATAGGTGTAAAATAAATACTTAGACGTCTAATTAATATTTAAAATTAATTTGAACAAGCAGAAATTCATTAAAGAGAGGTGGGGTACAATAAAATTTACAGAAATAAAACAGGAAATAGAACGGCAGGATTTCCAGACAGCCGAACAGAAATTAAATTTTCTATTTTATTATATGGGCAGACTGAGATTTCAGAAATTTTTTGAACACATGCATAAAGTAAACAGAGCCGACAATCCGGAAGAAGTAAATAACGGGAATAATAACCGCGGTTTTAATCATATACATAATATAGATAATATGCATCCCGGAAAAATCCCGCTTCTGCGTTTGCTGTATAAATCCCAAAAAGACAGTATGAATCTCAGTTTAAAAGAAATATCGGAAAGACTGAATATTCAGCCGCCGTCTCTGACCGTTATGCTGAACCGCATGGAAAAAGACGGTCTGATAACGAGGGAACGCGATAAAAACGATGCAAGACGTCAAATTATCAGTCTGAATAAGAAGGGGATGGAGTTAAGCGAAAAATATTTTCAGATGTATAAAACTATAGAAAGTAAAATATTTGAAGGTCTGACAGATACAGAAAAAAATTGCTTTTTTGATGTCATAATGAAAATCATAGAAAATCTCACTAAGATTTAAATTTAGAAATCAGCAAATACTATTTAAATATAGCAAAATACTGACAATACTGAGCTTTGCTCAGTCAAGTCGGATGAAGGAGTTGAATTTATTGTTAAAACTATTAAAAAATTTAAAGCCGTTCGCCGTTTATCTTACAATATCGTTGCTGTGCGTTTTAACGACATCGATTTTGAACCTGTTTCTGCCTAACTATATGTCCGATATAATAAACAAAGGCGTTATCGGCAAAGACGTAAACTATATCTGGCATATTGGAGGAATTATGCTGATTCTGTCGGCTATATCTATGATTGCGTCTATTATCGGCAGTTACTGCGCTTCGACGACGGGTATGGGATTCGGGAAAACCGTCAGGGAAAAACTTTTTATGAAAGTCGAAAATTTTTCGCAGAAAGAGTTTGACAAATTTACCACCCCGTCTTTAATTACAAGAACGACGAACGATGTGAATCAGGTGCAGATGCTTGTAATGATTGCCCAAACCATGATGGTTTCCGCCCCGTTTTCATTTATCGGCGGCTTAATTATGGCAGCCCGCAAAGATGCGGGGCTTCTCTGGATTTTATTGATTATTCTGCCGATTATAATTGCCGTCGCTGTTGTTTTGATGAACGTCACTGTGCCGCTGTTCAAGTCAATGCAGAAAAAAATAGACAGAATCAACCTTGTTTTAAGGGAAAAACTTTCGGGAATAAGGGTAATAAGGGCGTTCAATAAGATCGGCTATGAAGACGTCAGATTCAGCGAAGCAAATAAAGACCTGACTGATACGTCGCTCAAAGTCGGAAAAACAATGGCGGTTCTTATGCCGATTATGATGCTGGTTATGAACGGAACGACGTTATTAATCCTGTGGTTCGGCGCGCATTCCATAGAAAATGCAAATCAGATTGGCAACTTAATGGCGTTTATGCAGTATATCATGCAGATTATGATGGCGTTTATGATGGCGACAATGATGTTTATCATGCTGCCCAGAGCGCAGGTCTCCGCAGGAAGAATAAACGAAGTTATAGAATGCCCGTATTCGGTGTTTGACAGAGATAATACTGTGCCGCTCAATATCGACGGATTTGACGGCGGCAAAAATATAATCGAATTTAAAAACGTGACGTTTACTTACGAAGGGGCGAACGCGCCCGTTATCAAAAATATAAATTTCGCGGCGAAAAAAGGGGAAACAGTCGCGATAATCGGAAGCACCGGAAGCGGAAAATCCACGCTGATTAATTTAA
>WQYZ01000081.1 GCA_009780985.1 Oscillospiraceae bacterium
GACATTAATATAATTGTCGATTGTAAGTACAGCGTCTTTTTCAATTACCAGCATACCGTCCGCCCAGATATCAATCCCCATGCCGGAATCAAATGTGACATCTTTCTCTATCGTGAGCGTCCTGTCTGCCGGGATTATTATATCTTCGTCGGATTCGATATTGGTGCCGGACGTAATAACAACGTCCTGATGTAATAAACTCAAATATGTATTTATTGCCGAGCCCGCATTATCTGTGCTGTTGTCTATATACACTGTGTCAGTTGCCGAGACAACCATAACGGGGACAACGGGCAAAATCAAGAGAAGCGATATTACTACTGCCAAGATTTTTTTCATTTTCAAAAATTTCATAAAATTTCCTTTCGTTATAATTTCAACATACTAATCACGAACCACAATCTGTAAATCCGGCGGGCGGCACGGCAAAATCGTCTGTGCCGCCCGTGTGATCTATTTTTTCTGCATTACTTCGTGACTGCTATTAAATTCAATAAATATTTGAACATCAGCCGTTCTGTAACGGCGCGGGAAAACTGAATCTGTTTTTATTTTTATTATAGATTTGAATTAATAATATAAATAAGTACCAGCCCCCCAATATCCACAACCCGTACCTACTGATATGATATTATTTGCTTCTAATTCGGCATTATAAGATGCAAAAGTTACATCTTTGAATTGCACTGCCATATCGTGGCAATTAAAGTTGTTACCGGATATGCTACCTGGTGTATAAGAAGTTAGAGCAGAACAATTAATACCCACAAGTATTGTACCATTATTACCAAAATCACACCCATGAACTGTTAAATTTACATTTGCATTCACAGTAATAGCTATAGACACAAAGCCAGTTGGGACGGTAAAAGTACAATCAATAAAAGTAACATCACTTCCAGCGGCTGCTGGTGCAATATATATTGGTTCATCACCAGTATTGCCTAATATGAATGTAACATTTTCAAAAGCTAACCCACTCGTGGCTTGAAATTTTTTCCCACTTGTAGTTGCCACTGTACCATTAACTATGGTCAAATCAGCACTATTATTTATATTGGCATCGAGTGTTAATGTATTACCACCTAAATCAATCACTTTTTCACTACTTATAGCCGTGATACTATCTATAGACATATCATCGCCCATAAGTATATATGTAGCATTTGGATCTGTCAAAGCATTACCAAAGTCAGTTGCATCAGTTACAACGACATCTACTACCATTACATCTGTAGTAGTTCCTTCGCCAACCTGATTATCGTCAGCGTCATATGCTTTAACTGTAAATGTGTATGTTGCGCCCGGAGTATAGAATTGACAAAGTTGGCTTGTAACGCTTCCTACATCCGCATCAGTATTTATTCCGGCATCGTCAGATACAGTGTAGTATACAGCTTTTGCCGGCGGATTAGCAGACCAGTCAAGCGTGACTGTACCGCCTACAGCTGTTACAGTTGTAGTCGCTGTTACAGGGAATATCATTATAAGCGAATCAAGTGCTGTCCGGAGTGCGTCTGTTGCCGCGTCAACTTGAGCTTGTGTTACAGAATCATCATATAATACACCAGTGATTGGAGTTGCTGCGACCCAATATGCGTCGTTCAATATAGCCCATGAATCAATTGTATAGTCTGCGACGTTAGGTACATAGTTAGTATTAATGTCGTCAATCAACGTCTGGAGCGCGGTTTTATCTACAAATGTGCCTGTAATTAAACTTGCGTTAAATGCGTCTATTGCGGCTTGGAGAGTTGCTGTTGCCGCGTCTATATCAGCCTGTGCTTGTGTTGTGTCGTCGAATGCCTGTGCCGCCGTTATAGCGTCTGTGAGTGCGTCCATATTTTCTTGGGTTGCACACATTGTTCCTTCAGGTACGTCAGTTCCGTCGGGGCTTATTGGCGTAACAGTAAGCGCATTCGCCGATGTTATCGCTGTTTCCAGTGCTGTTAAGTCTACCGGCATTGTAACCGTTACTGTTCCAATCCCTACTACAGTAGTACCGTCAGCAGCCAATGCTGTAACTGTAAATATATATGTTTCACCCGGATTATAAAACTGACAATCTTGATTTGTAGCTGTTGTCGACCAATCGGTATTTATTCCGGCGTCATCAGATATGGTGTATGATGCTGCCATTGCCGGCGGATTAGCAGACCAGTCAAGCGATACTACGCCGCCTGATATACTTGTATCTACTGTAAAATCTACCGGTATCGGTATGAGTGCTGCTACTGCCGCTTCGAGATTAGCTAATGCTGTGTCTACTTCTGACTGTGTTGCGGAATCATCTGCTAATACAGCTTCCGCCGCCCAATATGCGCCGAGATTTTCCGGATCGTCATTTGAGCCTAATTGATCCCAGTTTGAGTATGCACTTGGATCCATAACCATGCCGTTTACTTCTGTCGGAGTCCCGTTTACATTGTCGTTTACTGCATTGTAAATATCGTCATGTAATGCTTGGAGTGCGGTTTTGTCCGGCGCCATTGTACCTTCCTGTACGGAAGCTTCAAATACTGTCGTTGCGTCTGCGAGAGTTGCTATTGCTGCATCTACGTCAGCCTGTGTAGGACCGTCTGCGTCAGCTACTGCCTGTGCAGCGTCTATTGCTACCTGATATGTTGCTATGTCTGCATTTGCATACCACGGGTCTCCAAGTGCTACATCTGAACCGTCGTCAGCCGTGCTTGTCGGCGCGGCGGCTATCTCTGTCTGTGCAGCCGTTATTGCATCCACAAGTGCGCTTGTGTCTACCGGTACGGGTACCGGTTCAAGCGCTGCTACTGCCGCTTCGAGATTAGCTAATGCTGTGTCTACGTCATCCTGTGTTGTCGCATTTTCAGCTGTTAACATTGCGTCTGCAACCCAATATGCGCCCATGTTATCAGGGTCGTTTGAACCTAACTGATCCCAGTTTGAGTAAAGGGTCGGATCCATAATCATGCCGTTTACTTCTGTCTGAATACCGTTCATATTGTCGTTTACCGCATTGTAAATCTGATCATGCAATGCTTGGAGCGCGGAATAGTCTAACGGTGCTGCTTCTACTGTGAATATTGCGTCAGCATAGTTATTCTGTATATTTGCGTTGTATACGCCGATTCTTGCTGAGTAGTCGCCCGCTGCAAGTCCGTCGTTAGGCGTTACTGTTATTGTTGCGCTGTCGCCTGCCGCCAAACTCGGTATTGTAGTCGGATCTACCGTGCATGTTGTCCGACTCAACGCCGATGCTCCTATGACTTTGACCGTCAAATCGCCGGTTGCTACGTTGCCTGTATTTGTGACTGTTATTGTCATCGGATCTGCTGTATTATCAAGGCTTATTGCGTATACTGCAGGTATCTGTTCCAATGCGTTTATTGCGTTATAAATAGCCAGTGCTGCCGCATCTACCTGTTCCTGTGTCGTAGGATCATCGAGCACTGTGTTTCCTGCGATTACTGCATTTTCAAGCACCGTTACGCTGTCTGTTGTGCAATTAGAGGTGTCTGTCTCTGCTGCCAATGCTATTGCTGCCTGAAGTTCGGTGGTATCTATTGTATCTGGGACTATTGTTCCCTGCGGTATTGTTACGCTTGTATCGTTTGTCGTTACATCAGCCTGAACTCCTGTGCTGTCAGATGCTGTGACTGAATATGTATATGTCATACCCGGTACTATGCCTTCGGAAAGATCCATAGGAGAACCTGTGAAAGGAACCGAGCCGCTGACTATGACGTTTCCGTCTGCGTCGCTTTGGCTGTAATTTAAAGTATAAGTATCTGCGCCGTCAACTGTTGCCGGATCCATAGTGATTGTGATTACATTGGCAACATCGTCATATGTAGCGTTCAATGCCGGTGCTGTCGGTTCTACTGGAGTCACAGGTTTCAGTTCAAGTGTTGCGAGTGCTACCTGAAGGTCAGCCAACGCCGTGTCTACCTGAGCCTGAGTTGCGGAATCGTCTGCCAATATTGCATCTGCAATCCAATATGCGCCCATGCTATCAGGATCGTCTGAACCTAACTGATCCCAGTTTGTATAAGCCTCGGGGTCCATTGTTTTGTCTATAACCACTGCATTATAAATCTGGTCATGCAATGCTTGGAGCTCAGTCTTGTCTACAGATGCCGGCTGTTCTTCATATGTGCCGTCTGCAGGAACAAATGCCGCCGCTGCCGCGTTTAGTGTTAATACTGCCGCATCTACATCAATTTGTGTTGCGTCTGCGTTGTCGAAAACTGCCTGCGCGTCTGCTATTGCTGCTATGAGCGTATCCATATCATCCTGCGTAGCCCACATCGTACCTACAGCTACATCTGTTCCGTCTTCGCTTGCGACTACGCCGGTAAGAGTTGCATTCGCCGCGTCTATTGCCGTTGAAAGCGCATCTTTGTCTACCGTTGTAGTTTCGCCGCCTATGAGTATAAGATCGTTGTCGTATGCGTCTTTGAGCGCGTAATATGCGGCGTCTACATCAGGCTGTGTGGCATCTTCATTTGCCAATACTGCCTGTGCGTCAGCAAACAAATCAGAGAGTGCTTCGTTCCAGTTGGTGTAAATCGAATATACGTCTGTGGTATCATATTCATTCTGAATATCGTCAACCAAACCTTGAAGTTCAGTTTTGTCTGCTTCAATTACCGGAGGTACTATTTCACCTAATGTTATATTAATGAAAGCGTCGTCGGTTTCGGCATTCCAATATGATTCGTTATAAACTCTTGTGCCGTTGTCTGCAACATTTATAGCATACACTATGAAATCATATGCTGAACCGTCTGCCATGCCTAAATCGAAGAGAGAATTATATGTATCTGCTGAATTCCATGTATATACGCCGTCTTCCTCAACTGCGGAAGGATCTGTTATATCTGCCAAGAACCATACGTTGTCTGTATTTTCAGGGTCTGCGGCGTATATTTCATATTTATCAGCCTCAACGTCGCCCGGCTGGGTCCATTGTATGGTAACTGCGTCATCTGTATAGACTGACGCGTCTTTGTCAATAACTGGGAGGTCCGGAGCTACTGCTTCTACCGGAGGAACTTCTACTGCTACTAATGCGTCAATGGCGTCTGTGATAGCAGCAGCAGCTTCGTTTACTTGTACCTGTGTTGCTTCTTCATTATCGTATACACTCTGTCCGTCTGTTACTGCGGAATCAAGGTTTGCCCATGAATCTGCTGTGAAGTCGTCCGCATTGAGCGCTGCCGCGTCTGCCAATGCATCTCCGAGTATAGTTTTATCTACTGTTACCGGAAGGATTACAGTGCCTATTTCAACTGCTTCAAGAGAAGCCATTGTCAATGATGCGTTGCCATACGAGTTTACCGTCTCTACTGCGACGTCATATGTACCTGCGTCAATCGCAGTAAGATCGCATGATGTGTCTGTAATTAATCCGTCTGCGTTGACTAAGAAGTCGTTTGCATATACATTGTAGCCTGCAACGTCGTTGCTGATTGATGCTTCCCATGAGAGAATGCTTTCATCAACTGCAAGGTTTGTCGGAGCAACCGGAACAACCTTGACTGTGTCTGCGATAGAGCCGCTTCCGGTGATTTCGCCGCCTGCGTCAATAATGCTGCCGTTTCCTATAATTGAACCGTTGTTGACTATAGTTTGACCTTTTTTGAGAGTTATCGTCGATGTAGTATTAATTGTTGCTGTATTGCCTGGATTTAAAGTATATGTACCATTTGCTTCAAGATTTGCGGTTATGATATTTGAGGAAAAGTTCGCCGCCGATACTGTCAATGCCATAGCCGGTATCATAGAAAATATCAACAAAATTGATACAATAACTGCCAACGTCTTTTTTGTTTTAGAAATTTTCATAAAATTAAGATTCCTTTCGTTATAATTTATAATATTAAATTTAAATTTAAACATCATATATTCTAAACATCGGAAATCTTATACATCCGTTCATATTCTATGGCGGCGAACGCGAAGTTGACAAATCCTCGTTTCTCATAAAAATATTCCTCCAAAAAATACTAAGATTAATAAATCTTTCTATAAAATTAATATATAAATATATATTATCTGATTTGGCGCAGGAATTTTTAGTTTTCTGTATTTATTCTTAAACCTTCATGCGAACGTTTTTTATATTATACCATACGCTAAGATAAAAGTCAACAATAATTTCAAAAAAAATCTAAATTTATACAATATTTATTTTATATTTTATTCGTCAATATTTCAGAATTTTAGTTCTGAAATTCCTGTAATTTCTGAATATTTTTGATTATTCGCGATTTAAATATAATAAAACAAGAGCAAATAAAACCTCCCGTTCGATTTATTTGAAATATTTATTTTATATTTTATTCGTCAATATTTCAGAATTTTAGTTCTGAAATTCCTGTAATTTCTGAATATAATAAATTACAAAAAAATTCCCCGCTTCTGCGGGGAATTTAATATTAAAATATTATTGTTTGTTATTCTTTTCGGAGGTTGTCGTGTCTGCTGGAGGATCGCCTGTATTCAGCGCATAAATCCCCTGCTTAATCAACTGATGTCCGTAGACGCTTAATCCCGAAATAAGCACGCCTTGTATTACAGCATTAACATTAAATCCTTTAACTCCGATACAAAGGACGATACCGATTATACCAAGAAGATACGGAATAAACCAGGACGGGATTTTTGGCGTAGCCTTTAATATCATTCCGATTATAAATAACACCGGTGTCAAAATATAGATATTACTGTCGATAAAATTTAAAAAGTCCAAAACATATCATTCCTTTCAGACAATATTCGCCGCCAAAATATTGATTTGGCGTATTATATTTTATTCATTTTTTGCAGTGCTGTTACACTTGATACTAAAAGACGAAAATACTCATCGAAGTTAGGTATTTCCGTCTTTTTCAGTTCGTTTTAATTATATCTCACACATTCCCTATATAAACATATTTCAGCCTCAGTTTTGCTATTTCCGCAAACCGTAACAGCGTTTCTTTCGGCGTCGGCGGTTTATCTGTCATTTTATATTGCGGGAAAAAACGCGAAAGGTGAAGCGGTATATCCGTCGATATACCTGCGAGCCACCTGGCAAGCGCAGCAATTTCATCTTCATTGTCGTTTTCACCGGGGATGATCAATGTTGTTACTTCAACATGGGATACTTGTGACGCCGCATCAACCGTGTGCTTTGCTGTTTCCAAGTCGCCGCCGTACCTGCGATAAAATTCAGGTCTGAACGCCTTAATATCAATATTCCAGGCATCTATTAACGGCAGCAGTTCCGTCAGCGGCTCAGAATTAATCTGTCCGTTGCTTACAAGTACGACGTTTTGCCCGTTATTGCGAATCATCGGTGCGGCGGAAAGTATATATTCGATTCCTATAGTCGGCTCATTGTAAGTAAACGCAACGCCGATATTATCTGGGGTGTCGGCGGAGAGATCCGCAAGTTTTTCAGGCGTTATATACTCGCTCTCAGCGCGAATTTGTGAAATGCTGTAATTCTGACAGAACGCGCATTTCATATTACACCCGTAACTGCCGACGGATAAAATTTTACTGCCCGGACGAAAATGATATAACGGCTTTTTTTCTATCGGGTCAAACGCAAGGCTCGTGACCTGTCCGTAATTTTCAACAATAAGTTCGCCGTTTATGTGGCGTCTCGTATTGCAGTAACCAAGCCTGTTATTTACAATAACACAGTAATGCGGACATAAGATGCATTTGACATTATTATCCATTTCCGATTCCCAAAAATTTGCTATCATAAGTGCCGTACCACCTCGAAACGTTCAAGTGTATATTTGTCGCTCGGTTTAATGCCGCCTTTTTGCATCGCAATCCGAAGCTGTTCGTCAACCGTTTCGACGCCGTCAAGATTCGGCAGAAGCAATCCGCGTCTGTGACCGCTTGTAACGATTACGCCGTATTTTACTGCGTCCAGTTGCGATTTATCCGCAATCGGCTCCGGCGGAAAAAGCACGTCCACGCTGTATGTCAAATCGCCCAATTCATCGGGTGTTACAGGTTCAAAGCGCGGGTCGCGCGAACACGCTGACACGCCGTTCTGGATTATTTCAAGAGCGACGTTCGCACAAGTCGGCTCAGTCGTGCCGATACAGCCGCGCAGATTTCCGTTCTTATGGATTGAAACAAATACGCCCGCCTGATTTTCAAGCATTTCCCCCGGCAAACCGTCGGGAAGATTTATCGTCCTGCCCGTCTGCGTAAAATGTTCCACGTTGGCGCGGGCGAGCTTGACAAATTCGTCTTCACTGCTGCGGATTTGCTGAATTTTCGCTTGTTTATCTGCAATAATAACCGGCAATAAACTTTCGCATTTCCCGTCAGCCGTAAATTTTGCCGTCAGATACCCCACGCCGTACGGCGCTTCGTAATGCAAAACTTCGGATTTTACGTTTAATCCGTCCAATGCGCCGCACATTATCATAATCGAACGTAAACCGCACTCCCCCGCGTTTTCCGCGACATCCGGGTCAACGGCAAACAGACGGCGGATATCGGACTTTTCTATACATTCGCGAACATAACTGTCGTGCTGAACTCCAAACTCTGAAAATCCGTAACTGCCGCCGAGTTTATGCGACATGTCGCCGCTGGCTATAACTACGGCTCTGCGACCGAGTTTGTCGATTGCGCGGCGTATGCACATACCGAACCGGTATTGTTCGGCAAAGCCTAATCCCGACAGCGACACACGGACAATGCGTTTCGATTGCGTGAAGTATAACGGCACCATTGTACCATGGTCGAGGGATTTTTCGCGCTCGCCGAGAAATCCAGCGGGTATCCCGTCCTGTTCGGCGAAATCCGCTATTGCTTTCGCAAGTTCAGCGTCGTATTCCACATCAAACATCACCTGCGGACATCTGAACTGCGCGAAATTGCCGCTTGCCTTATCGCCGGGCGAAATGTGGAAATAGTCTGCGTAAAGTATGCTGTGAGGCGAGATTATCACCGTAACGTCGGGGTTATATTCCCGGACTTCGCGTCCGATTTGCTCATATGCGGCGCGCGTCTGCGGGATTTCCGTTCCGTCGCCCACGCCTTTGACAATCAGCGGCGGGTGCGGGACGAGATATGCTTTTATCATGTTCAAGACCTCTTTTCATTTTTCCAAATTTTTCGATACGACTGCGAGAGTCATTCCGAGCGGCTCTAATATCCGTAACAATGTTGTTATCTGCGGGTCGGTTTTGCCTCTCTCTATCCGCGCTATTATCGGCTGACGAACGCCGCTTAATTCCTCAAGCTCTTTCTGACTTATTTTTTTATCGTTGCGGGCATCGATTAAAGCGCATATTATTTGTGAGTTTAATTTTATTTCGGCTTGTTCTGTCGGAGTTAAGCCGCTTATTTTTAATAAGTCCTCATGCGTGTTGTAACTTACGCCGTTTATAATTTTGGGCATTAATTATCATTCCTTTCTAACCAGTCTTTTAAGTTGGCTTTAGCTTGTTTTATATCTTTGGGAGGTGTTTTCTGCGTTTTCTTTATTGGCAAATGGTGCAGAAGTATAAACATATTGTCTTTCCAGTATGCAAAAAATATTCTGGTGTCTATCGGACGTAATTCCCATATATCACCGTCTATTTTTTTTACATACGGTTCGCCCGCCCATGTTCCTTTTTGCATAAGAATGTCTAAATATTCAAATATCTTTTTCAGCTTTATTTTGTCGGTTTTGCTTGTTTGCGCTTTTTGGGCTAATTCTTCGATATACTCATATATCGCGTCTTTACCTTGTTTATCTTTGTATGTGATATACTCAAACATTTTTATTATTCACTCCCACGCTAAACTTCGCGCAATTACAATAAGCAGAAGTTCAGCATTAATATTATAACTAATTAATTATAATTTTTCAATATTTAATATCTAATTAGTTATTGCTATTGTGTTAAATTTTTTACAAAACACCGTTATCCAATAACGCTGATGGATTGTAACGATATTCCCGTTTTCTTCGGCATATTCATTTTCAAATATGCCGCCGTTTTTTAAAATGGTCTTAGCCGAGCCTATGTTATTTTTATCACACGTCACAAGCGCTTTGTCAATTCCAAGTTCGCGGTATTTGTCAAGGGCAAGCACGAGCATTTGCGACGCGTAACCTTTGCGCCTCTCCGACGGACGGACGCCGTAACCGATATGCCCGCCGTATTTAAGTAAATAGTCGTTGAGCGTATGCCGTACTTGAATTGTGCCCACAATTCTGTTATCAATAAATGCAAAATAAGTAGAGCCGTTCACCCATTCAGTTTGTATTGCCGTCCGCATATTTGTTATCTTTCCGAGCCAGCTTTCATAATCTTCCGCATGAATTAATCCGCCGCTGCCGTGTATATGAGTTTCCTCGCAGTCAATATGTTCCTGCCTGTAATCCCACGCCGCCTGTTTATGGTCTATTGTCGGTAATATAAGCTCCATTTATTCCACTCTCCATTCAAAAATATTTTCATAACGCTGTCCGTCTTTATATAAATCGTGCCATTCCGGCAAACGCGCAACGCGCACAAGTTTCGCTCCTAACTTTTCGCAGACCCGTTTTGATGCGGCGTTGATGTGATTGTTGGTGATGAGCAGTTTTGTCATGCCGTGAGCTTTCACCACAGGTATCAGCAAACGGCAGGCGCGGACGGCATAGCCGTTTCCGCGGTACTTTTCGTCGATACCGTAGCCGATTTGACCGCCGTAATATAATCCGTCAGTATATCCTATCCGAAGACCGATTTCGCCGATTTTTTCGCCGCCCTTGCACACCGCAAAATGGTAAGCGGGAACCCACTTTTTTTCGGGATTCCCCTCCCCTTTCGACGTGCAGACCAAATATATCAAACCGTCGGAAAGTTCCGGCACGTCGATAAAGCCGTCAAATACGCAAGGCAATGAATTATAATATGCGATTTCTTTTTGAATATCCCATTCATCTTTGAGAATTGCGTAACGTAACGTGTCGCTGTATCTCCTGTCGGTCAATTTATTTGCCGGGCGACTTTCGATAGACAGCCCTTCGCGGCGCATACCTATTTTCTCCATGACGCGGTAAGAACCGTAGTTTTCGGCATCGCAATTCGCCGTTATACGTCGCAGACCCAATTCTTCAAAACCGAATTTCAGCAATGCTTTCCCCATTTCAGGACCGTAACCCTGTTTCCAGTAATCGCGGTGTAAAGTCCAGCCGAGCGACGCTTCTTCACCGGACGGCGATATTTCACAGCCGCCAATCAGATTCCCAGTTTTTTTTAAGACAATAGCGTATTGGTAATCATTGATAGGGATTTCTTCTGCTTTTGATATTGATGTATTAATAAAGTCCCGTGTCTGTTCTTCACTGTTAGGTCCCCAAGGCATATAGAGTACGTTTTCCCTGCAACTTGCGTAACTGTGCACTGCGGCAAAATCGTCTGCTGCAAATTTGCGCAGTATAAGCCGTTCTGTTTCAAGTGTTTTCATGATATTGTTTTCCTCCTCAAAAATTTATAAAATTAAAATCGGCTAAGGTTTATTTACGGGTTTATCCGTATTTTACCTTAGCCGCTTAATGTTTTTATGTAAGTTTTTTCATATGCTCAACTTTTATAAAAATCAAAAAGGACTAAAGCCTGTGTTCCGTGATTATCGCACGCAGACTTTCCGTTTTTATTATTTTCTATATAAAACGCCATTTTCATCACAGTTGGCAGGTTCCTTTCTGAATATTTTATTCAGTCTATCATGCTTTACGAAAAAAATCAAGTATTTTTTGTAAACATTCTCTTTTTCGGTATTGCGAAAAATTTTTCATAATGATATAATAGATATATGTGTTAAAAAATTCGTTTTTCGTAGGGGCAACCCTCGCGGTTGCCCTCATACACGTGTGCGGGGTCGGTTCAAGGGCAACCGCGAGGGTTGCCCCTACGAGCTGCCGAACACTTCTATATATATTTTGAAGAAATATTTTTTTGGAGTAATAAATCATGAACATAAAAATCGCAATCTGTGACGACGAGGCGAAACAGACACAATATGTAAAATCTGTCGTCGGCAATTGGGCTGAACAAAACCGTGTACAAATTCAGACTGATATGTTTGACAGCGCGGAAAATTTCAAACTCGCTTTAGCGGATAATAAAGACTTTGACATACTGCTTCTTGATATACAGATGGGCGGACAGAACGGCGTGGAACTTGCTAAAGATTTACGTAAAACCGACGAAAAACTTATTATAATTTTTATAACGGCATTGCCTGACTTTATATATGATGGCTACGACGTCTCGGCGTTGCATTATCTGATGAAGCCCGTGCAGGAAAATAAATTGCGTGAAACTCTCGATAAAGCATATAAAAATCTTACACAGGCAAAAAAATTCCTGATTATAAACTCGGACGGTAAAGACTACAGAATTTTATTCGACGATATTTTATATATAGAATCGCTCAAGCATTATGTTAAGATTTCAACATCAGACGGCAAAGAATACGAAACCCGGCGGAATATCGGCGATATAGAGAACGAACTCGATAACAGTTTTTTCAAATGCCAGCGTTCGTATATCGTTATGCTGAAGCATATACAGTATATATCCAAAAACGATGTGCTGTTGGACAACGGCAAAACAATATCGCTGAGCCGGAATATATATAAAGATTTATACAGCGCGTTTATAAAATATTTCAAAGGCAAAGAGGAAGAAAACATATGAATAATTGGATTTTACTTGTAATAATACTATCATGCGCGGCGATTGTGATTGTTGGAACAGTTATAATTCTGCGGTTATATATTTCAAAATTGGTAGACAAAAAAATATTCGCGTTTCAGAACGACATCATCACCAAACACTGCAACGAAGTGGATAACATATACAGGCAAATGCGTGGCTGGCGGCACGACTATCACAATCACATACAGGCTGTTATCGCAAGTCTCGCGTTAAATCAATACAGCGAGGCAAGCGAATATCTTCGCAAGCTCAACGACGACTTAGCGAGCGTTGACACTGTGATAAAGACCGGCAACATCATGGTTGACGCTATACTGAACAGCAAGATATCGCTCGCTCTGAACAAGAAAATTTATGTGAACGCAAAAGCGACAGTGCCGCAGGAATTGAAAATTTCGGAAATAGATTTATGCGTCATCGTCGGCAACCTGATAGACAACGCTATGGAAGCATGTCTGAAACTGCCCGACGAAAGCGAGCGGCGAATCAGGATATACGTCGGCATATTCAAAAATTATCTTTATATCTCCGTCGCCAACACTGCGGGCGGCAAGATTAAGAGAAGCGAAACGGGGTATATCTCGTCAAAAGGTGAAAATCACGGTTTCGGACTAATGCGCGTCGATAAAATAGCGGCAAAGTACGGCGGTCACGTCAATCGTCAGAACGAAGAAGACGCGTTCGCGACCGAGATAATGCTGCCGCTGTGATATTATAATAACCACTCGTGCTCGATTTTCGACCGTTCGTGCACGGGTGGCTTTATTTTTTCGACGGTATGTGTTATCATATAGTCAGAAAATAAATCAGGAATCGAGGAATTTATTATGGTTGAGCAAGAAAACAAAAAAGTGAAAAAGAAGAAAGAAAAGCAGAAGTACAATATATTCCAAAATATCAGCTATGCACTCGGAAATATATGGCGGTGGGACAAAGCATATTATCTCGCGTTTATACCCCAAATCCCCATAAGCGTGTTTTTGCCGTTAGCGGCGGTCTATTTCCCAAAACTGCTCATCAATCTTATCCAACAAAAAGCAAATGACACGACAATGCTCATGACAATAAGCGGATATTGCCTGATCTTAATGGGCGCGGGTATTATCCAGTTATTTTGCGACGCGCGTATTTTGTCCACAAATTCTGCATTTGCGTCGCATTATCAAGCAATGATTGATACAAAACATAAAACTATGGATTACGAAAATACCGAAAATCCTAAATTTTCCGATATGATAGGTTACGCATACGACGGTGGATGGTCGGCGGAAATAATTCCAAGAGAATTAAACGGGTTATTTATAAATTTACTCGGTATTTTTACTTACGGCAGCATAATCGGCACATTAAACCCCCTCATATTGTTACTGCTTATTGTATCAAGTATAATAAATTATCTTACCCTGACTTATGTAAACAGATATACCGATAAAAACAGACACAAATGGGCGCATTTAGACAGAAAAAACGAATATCTGTATAATATGTCCTATCAGTATGAACGCGCGAAAGATATAAAACTTTATAATATGCGGGTATGGCTTTTAGAGTTGACAAAACTATATCAGGATTTGCGCATGAAATGGCGTAAAAAGATATACAATAAAAATCTTATGTCAGGCATAGTGGACGGCGGATTGCAGTTTATACGCGACGGAGTTTCATATGCTGTGCTTATCTCTATGCTGTTGAACAATAAAATTGACGTGGGCAGTTTTGTATTTTATTTCGGGGCAATAGCAGGTTTTTCAGGCTGGTTATCATCTATTATCGGCAAATTCAATTCGGTTGCGTCGCAAAATATTGGAATAAATCGTTTACGCGCATATTTTGATTTGGAAGATAAATTCAATCACGGTAAAGGCATTGCATTATCGGCAAAAGATGAAATACCGTATGAAATAGAATTCCGTAATTTGATATACACTTATCCGGGAGCGGAAAAACCCGCTGTTGACAATATCAATTTTAAGATAAAAAAAGGCGAGCGGCTTGCGGTAGTTGGCGTCAACGGCGCAGGCAAAACCACTCTTGTAAATCTTATGTGCGGTTTATATTATCCCACTTCGGGTTCTGTACTGTTAAACGGTAAAGACGCGAAAGAATATAACATTGATGATTACTATACGCAATTTGCGGCAGTATTTCAGGAAATACGCCTTAATGCAATTCCTATTTCGCATTTTGTGGCGGGCAACGGCGAAAATGTAGATAAAACAAAAGTACAGAACGCACTGAAACTTGCGGGTCTTGATAAACTTGTTGAAGAGCTGCCTCATGGTATGGAAACTAATTTAATAAAAGGCGTTTATGACGACGGAATTGACTTGTCAGGCGGTGAAAAGCAGAAACTTATGCTTGCCCGTGCGCTTTATAAAGACGCTCCCGTGATTGTGTTGGACGAGCCGACCGCCGCTCTTGACCCCATTGCCGAAAATGAATTATATATGAAATACGCGGATTTAACGAAGGGCAAAACATCAATTTATATTTCGCACCGTTTATCTTCAACGCGTTTCTGCGACCGCATTATATATATTCAGAACGGTAAAATCGCAGAATATGGCAGCCACAATGAACTAATGGCGAAAAACGGTCTGTACGCAAATATGTTTAACATACAAAGCCATTATTACAAAGAAAATATTGATAATATAGAGGAGGGCGTTTCCAATGACAGTGACGAAATCTGAACATAAAGATAATTTTATATCCACAAATATAAGAGGCATAAAACTTGTTTTCAAATGGCGGAAGTGGCTTATTCCAAGTATAATATTAAGCGCGTTGTTCGGCAGTCTTTCACCTTATGTTACAATATATATGTCTGCGGAAATATTGAACGAACTTGCCGGAGCAAAAAATATTCAGAGGCTGACATTTCTTGTATTATTCACTGTCATTGCCAATTTATTGATTGTTATAATCGGGAGACTATTTAATAAATTAAAAGAATATGAGCGTCAGATGTTTGCGAATGATGAAAGCCGTATGTTTACGGAATTTGGGTTCAACATGGACTACGAGCATTTGGAAAACCCGGAAATACGGAAATACCGCAGAAAGATTGACGAAAACAAACAGATGAATCTTTTTGGTATTTGGGAACTGCTTCACTCATTTCAATATGTTGCAGAGGGCATTATACAAATAATATTATCTGTATGCTTCACATCAAGTTTGTTTGTGTTGATTTTCATGCAGTCGAAAGATATGTTCGGAGCTGTTATATTTCCGATTGCGATTGTATTGCTTGTAGCTCTGTCAATATTTATATCAATGAAAAATTCAAAAAAATTATCAAAACTCGGCGATGATATTACTGATACACAAGTAGAATTAAACCGCTTGGGCGGCGGGATTTTGGGAGAAGATGATTACCATACAGGAAAATATGTACGGTTATACAATATGTTAATCATATTTCAAAAATATCGCGAGCAAAGTATAAAAATACTCACAAACGGAAATAAAAGATATTGGTTTGGCTGGCGAAATACGCAAATACCCGACCAGATAATATCTCAGGGATTAAATTTCACAATCTACGCTTTTGTATGCCTGAACGCAGTACGCGGGTTATTTGCGATTGGCGGCGTGATAAAATACATCGGATTTATTTCAATGCTTGTCAATGCGTTCAAGGGTATGTCGGCGCATATCGCTTTATTGAAAATGAATATACCGTTTTTGGCGCATTACCTGAACTTTTTCGAGATAGAAAATAAAATGTATCAGGGCACGCTGCCTATCGAAAAATGCAACGACAACGAGTATGAATTTGAGTTTCACAATGTATCTTTAAAATACCCCGGCAGTGAACGGTATGTGCTCAAAAATCTGTCTATGAAACTGCGTATCGGACAGAAATTAGCAGTTGTCGGTATGAACGGAAGCGGTAAAACAACCATGATAAAACTGCTTTGCCGTATGTACGACCCCTCCGACGGCGAAATCACCCTCAACGGCATAGACGTCAAAAAGTACGATTACGACGAATATATGAGCATTTTCTCTGTGGTTTTTCAGGACTTCAAACTGTTCTCGTTCACACTCGGTCAGAACGTCGCGGCATCTGTCGATGTTGACGGACAGAAAGCTGAGAAGTGTCTGAGTATGGCTGGGTTAAGCGAGAGGTTGCAGAGTATGCCAAAAGGGTTGGAAACGCCGCTGTATAAAGATTTCGACGATGACGGAGTGGAAATATCTGGCGGCGAGGCGCAGAAAATCGCGCTTGCACGCGCTCTGTACAAAGACGCGCCGTTCATCGTCCTCGACGAACCGACCGCCGCACTCGACCCTATCGCCGAGTTTGAAGTGTACTCTAAATTCAACGAGATAGTCGGCGGAAAAACGGCGATATACATATCGCACAGACTATCGTCGTGCCGGTTCTGCGACGACATAGCGGTGTTCCACGAGGGGGAGCTGATACAGCGCGGCAGTCACGATGTGCTCATTGCTGACGAGGGCGGCAAATACTACGAGTTATGGAATGCTCAGGCTCAGTATTATAACGAAAATAATGAAACCGGATTATCCGACCGGATGATACAATAAATATTCGACAAGACGGTTATACGCCTCGACATTCAAATGGCAGTAACCGTCAGACGACAGGTCTGAATACAAACTGTTATCGTTTCCCGCGTCGCGTATCGCCGCCGCCTAGTCTATAAACGGAATATTATGCTCTTTTGCGAATTCGAGCAGCATATCGTTTGCCTTGATTATCACGTCGTTATTTATATCGCCGCTCTGCTGTCCCGCGACTAAAGGCGTCACCGATAGTATTACAACAGTTTTATCGGGATTTTTCGCCTGTATATTGTCTATAAGCGTTCCGTAAATTTGCATATATTTATCGACGGTCATCATACCAAGGTCGTTTAATCCCAAATCGATAAAAACATACTTCTCGTCTTTTTCGGCGATTACATCTTCCGGTTTCATCGCTTTTCCGCCGTAAATCAGGTTGACTGCATTACTCGCGACGTCAGACACTGCGTTATGTACTCCGTAACCTTTTGTCGCCGTTATTGATGCGTCCTTTAAAACACTTTCGCCGTCGAACTTTATCGAATCTCGATATATATCAAGCCCCGATGTAATAGAATCTCCGATAAAAATGATGTTTGAAAAGTATTCGTATGGGTCGGGAATATCATTTGAGAGAGGCACAACGCCGCCCGATATTGGGTTATCCGACTTGCCGGTAATTTCAGAGTTTTGATTTTCTCCCGCACTTTTGCGTAAAAAATTGTATATTTCATCCCTGTTAATATAAAAAATTGTCAACGCGCCTGCAAATACGATAAACGACACGATAATTCCTGTCAGGAGCATAGTTTTGCTGTTTGTATTTCCGCTATTTCTACTGTTCTTCATAGTTTTTATATCTCCGAATTATTATGCAAACCTTATTATTCCGAAATCAATGATGAACCGAAATCTTTCATCGCAGCGTTCAGGTCTTCTCTTTCATTAGCCGGTTTTTCCCGCATGCCGGAAACTACATGCATGCCTTTAACATCAAATTCAAGCAGCTGAAACATTCTTTTCGTATAATCAAAATACTCACGGAACATACCGGAATCAGGATTACCCTGAGTAAACACAAGAATCAGTTTTTTCCCGGAATTTTTCTCTTTGAATTGCGGAGAGAATCGCGGCGTAATTTGCGCGAACAGCCTGTCGGTGAATATCTTCGCCTGCGCGCTCATCTGCCCCATATAAACCGGCGAACCTAGAACAAGAGCGTCCGCTTGTTCTAGCGCATCATAAATTTTCTGCATATCGTCGCTGACAACGCACCTATCTTTTTTTACGCAGCCCAAACAGCCCTTGCAAGGCTTGATATCAAGATCGCTGAAATTCACCGTCCGTGTTTCGGCGCCTCGTTCTTTCTCGCCTTCGAAGATTTTGACTACTATCCAGGCAGTATTGAGGACTGTTCGCGGACTTGCGGTAAAAACCATTATCTTCA
>WQYZ01000082.1 GCA_009780985.1 Oscillospiraceae bacterium
TGACAAAAAGCGAACTGTCAAAAGAAAGTCCGCATTTCCCGCTGCCCGTTCAAAAAGAGCAGTATTCGCTCGGCATGGCGGGCAATGTCGCCGTGAATATAAAAGCTCTTGGAGCGCAGGTCTATTTTATCTCGTGTATATCAGACGACTGGCGCGGTTCGATTTTCAAGGCTCTTATGGCAAAAGAAAAAATATCTACTGATTACCTTGTCGAATCCGGCGATATTATAACCCCAGCATACATAAAACCGGTAAAAAAAGGCATATCGTCCATATTCAGCGAAGAACCTACGTTTGATTTTTTGAATTATAAAAATTTCGATATTAAATTGGAAGACAGAATTATCGACAATTTAAAGAGTTTAAAAGGCAAAATAGATTTGCTCCTCGTTTACGACAGATTATTGCACGGCTGCATGACATACAGAGTGCGTGAAGTCATATGTTCAATGGGATATGACGTGAAAGTTATCGCAGACAACAGAGATAAGGCGGATAAATACAAAAACGTTATAATAAAAACCAATGAAACAGGAGTATCAAATCTTACCGGCATGAATGTATTCGACGGATTTTTGCCGGAAAATTTAAAGTCTGCGGCGAGAAATATAAGCAGCCGGACAAATTCGCCCATATTTATTACGCTCGGCAAAAAAGGCGCGTTTTTTTACAACAATGCCAGCACCAGTTTAGGTATGCAGAACAGTTATTATTCGGAAGCCGTTCCCAACGATACGCCAATCGACGTCGCCGGAGCGGGAGACGCGTTTATGTCTGCGATAGGCGTTGCTATGGCATCGGGAGCGGCGGGAAACGAAGCGTTGGAAATCGGCAATTTAGCGTCGGCAGTCGTTATAAAAGCAATCGGCGAAAAAGGTACGGCAAATAAAGATGAGATTATCGCGAATTATAAAAAAGTGAGCAGGCAATAAAATTTAAAGAAAGGGAAATTTTATATGTTTACAGAAGAAAACATAAACGAAAGCACAATAAGTGAATTGCAAGATGCCATGCAAAAAAACGAATTGACTTCCAGAAAATTGATATTGCATTATCTTTCGCGCATTGCCTCAATTGATAAATGCGACGGCGGACTTAATTCGGTTTTGGAAGTTAATCCCGACGCGTTGTTCATTGCAGATACGCTTGACGCAATGCGGGTAAACGGCACAGTCCTCGGTCCGCTGCACGGCATACCGGTGATGTTAAAGGATAATATTAGCACGGGCGACAAAATGCACACGAGCGCGGGTTCTGTCGCTCTACAGGATAATTTTGCGCCGTATGACGCGCATATTGTCAAACTCCTGCGAGAAGCGGGCGCGGTTATTCTTGGCAAGACAAATATGACAGAGTTTGCCAATTATATGACGCGTGAAAATATGCCTACTGGTTACAGTTCAAGAGGCGGACAAGTATTGAATCCATATAACAAAGACAAACACCCCGGCGGTTCAAGTTCCGGTTCGGGAGTGGCAGTTGCGGCAGGGTTGTGTACGGTTGCGATAGGGACAGAAACGGCAGGTTCTATCATGTCCCCAGCTATGCAAAACGGGATTGTAGGCATCAAACCTACGCTTGGTCTTGTCAGCAGAAGCGGTATAATCCCCATTTCAAGCACTCATGATACAGCCGGACCTATGGCGAGAACAGTTCGGGACGCCGCTGTTCTGTTGAGTGTAATTGCACAGCCCGACCCAAATGATTTTGCTACTCAATCCCGCAAATTTTCACTTGTCGATTACACAAAATATCTTGACAAAGACGGACTCAAAGGAGTACGAATAGGTATAAACAGGTCGCAGAAACTTGACAATTTTGCTTTGTCTGAAGAAGAAAAAGCGATATTTGAAAATATGTGCAAAGTTATTTCTAACGCAGGCGCATTATTGATTGATAATGTTAATATTGATGCCGAAAGTGGTCCGCCTTTCAATATGAGAGAAATCATGCAAAATGAATTTAAAGCGTGTATGAATTATTATCTGTCAACACTCCACGGAAGCACGAAAATAAAGACAATGAAAGATATAATCGAATATAATCAGGCAAATGCGGCAGTCGCTTTAAAATATGGTCAGAGCATTTTGCTTGAAGCAGAAAATAATACATCAGGTACAATGACAGAGCCGAAATATATTGATGCGCTTAATAGAAGAGAAGAAGTTATTGCCGAATTTAACAGATTATTTGACGATAATAATATAGATGTAATGGTATGCGAAACATTCACAAATATTGCGGCATTTACGGGATTTCCAAGTATGACTGTTCCAATCGGACAAAAGCAGGATAAAATTCCGATTGGTTCGTTCTGGATTTCCCGTAGATTCGATGAAAAATCACTATTTCGCGTTACATATGCTTTGGAGCAAATTTTAAATGCAAGATATAACCCATGCAAATAATAAAAATTTTAAAAATATAATAAGGAGAAATGTGCAAATGAAAATTATGAAAAAATACGGATTCAATATGCTTTGGATGTTTTCTTATTACGGTAAAGAACCGCAGGCGGTAAATGAAAAACAGCTTGATTTTATCGCGAAACACGGATTTAATTTTATCAGAGTGCCAACGGATTATAATTTCTGGACTAAGGATTTTGACTATTTTCACCCGAATGAAAAAGTTTTTGAGCTTATCGACAAATATCTCGAGGAGTGCAAGAAAAGAAAACTGCATATGTGTCTTAATTTTCACAGGGCACCCGGATACTGTATAAACGCCAACGACAGGGAAAAACATAATCTGTGGACTGACGAGCCTGCGCAGGAGGGATTTATATATCTCTGGGAACATTTTACAAGGCGGTATAAAGGCATACCGTCAAGCGAACTTAGTTTCGATTTGCTCAACGAGCCGCCGTCCGTCGGACAATATGAATTTACAAGAGACAAACATGAATATGTAATGCGCAAGACTATAAAAGCGATACGTGCTATCGACCCAGACAGGGAGATTGTTCTCGACGGAATAAGCGGGGGCGGGGAGGCTATTCCCGAACTTGCGGACGCTGGCGTTATACACAGCGGCAGAGGTTACGCGCCGTTTGAAGTCAGTCATTATAAAGCGGGTTGGTGCGGAGTCAAAGACGAGGACTGGATAACGCCGGTTTATCCGGGCGTTATGCACGGCAAACAGTGGGATAAAAACGCGCTCACGGAATATTACAAGCCGTGGATTGAAGTCGAGAAAAAAGGCGTAGAAGTTCATATCGGCGAATTCGGATGCTTCAATAAAACGCCGAACGACGTGGCTCTGCGCTGGCTCGGGGATTTGATGGCTGTATTTAAAGAAAACGGCTGGGGATATTCTATGTGGAACTTTGACGGTTCTTTCGGGATAGTAAATCACGGCAGACCGGGCGCGGTCTATACGAAGATAGACGGTTTTGACGTCGACAAAGCCCTTATGGATATTATGCTCGAAAATATGATTAAATAATTCGGGAAAATATGGATCATTTGAAAATTACTAACGTCTAATTTAAAATAAAAATACAAGAATTTATTTATTTTTGTGAAGTAAGGAGCATATATTATGAAATTTAGAAGAATGAAAATGATACTATTGATTCTTGCGGTAACGGTAATGATTTCCGGAAATGTCTGGGGGATTGATTTTCAGTTGAATGACGGCTCGGGACAAACAAAAAAATCTGCTATATCAATTAATGATATTACAGAAAATGTAATGAAAAGCGGCAAAGAACAGACGGATTATATCGGGTTTTACGTTGAAAATCCCACATATATTTTAAACGGTGAAGAAAAACAAATCGACGCGAATAATAAAAAAGTGTTTCCCTACATGAAAAACGGAAATATATACATACCTGTGCGCTGTATAGCCGAAGCATTAGGCGGAAGCGTTGAATGGGACGTTAAGACAAACACCGCTGCAATTAAAACTGAAAACGGAGACGTTATCACTATTGCGGCAAACTCGAATGTGATAAAAACGGAAAATAAAGATAGTGAAATAAAAATGGACGCGAACGCGGAATTAATCGAGGGACGGTTATATGCCCCGGCGGCTTCGCTGGCAGAAGCTTACGGTAAAAATATGTTATATGAACAGGGTTTAATTATTATTTCATATAAAAAATATCTGCCGGACGACGCGGGAGACAAAGCAAAAATAGACGCGTTTATAGATAAGTTTACCGGGATAACTGCTGTCGGCAGTAAAGAAAAACTCGCAGAGTTGTTAGGGTATAAACTTGACAGCGATGGAAATATAATATATCCTGCCCTTGAAACCACTATGGTTGAATATACTATGCCTACTGTTCCTATTATGGCAGCGCCTGAAACTACGCAAGTCACCGCGCCTGTAGCCGCCGTTCCCGCCACAGAAGCAACGATAACGGCGGATACGGCAATGTCTGCAAGCAACACTGCCGATTACTCAACAACAAACATTCAGGTGCAGGGCGTTGACGAAGCCGACATAATAAAAACTGACGGACAGTATATCTATTATGTGCGGAATCAGACGATAGAAATAGTTAAAACAAACAGCGACGGAAGTTTTGAATATATGTCTTCATTTAAATTTACAGACAAAAATAATTTTAATTTCAGCGACATATTTATCGACGGCGCACGTATAATCGCAATCGGGAATTATTACGGGAATGACGGCTCGCACACAAAAGCTGCCGTTATCAGCACGGAAGATAAGAAGAATCCCACACTTGAGCGTTCCGTAGAAGTGAAAGGTAATTATATAACTTCGCGTAAAATCGGAAACAGCATTTATTTAGCGGCAAATTCCTATTTCGGGTACGGTAACGATTGGGAACACATAATGCCGACATACATGGATACCGCAGTATCCACCAGTATGCGCGAAATAGGATATGACAGACTGTATTGTTTTCCTGTTATGTATGACCGGAGTATGACTACGCTTGTCGGATTTAATATCGACAGACCTGAAGAAGAGGCGTTTATCGAAACATTCCTCGGTTGCGGGAATAATATATATATGTCGGAAAACGCTATGTATATAGCGGCGGTCAATTATAACAATAACGGCAATGAGACAGTAATAAATAAATTCGCGGCAGACGACGGCAAGCTTGTATTTGTAAAAAGCGGGACTGCTCCCGGAACGATTCTCAATCAGTTTTCAATGGACGAATATCAGTCATATTTCCGCGTCGCGACAAATAACTACAAATACAACGGATTATACGTTTTTGATAATACTATGCAGATTGTTGGAAAGATAAACGACATAGCGCCCGGAGAAAATATTTATTCAACCCGTTTTATGGGCAATCGCGCGTTTGTGGTAACATTCAGGACGCTTGACCCGCTTTTCGCAATCGACTTGTCCAATCCTGAAAAGCCCGTTGTAATGGGCGCGCTCAAAATCCCCGGTTACAGCAATTACCTGCAGCCTTACGACGAAAACCATTTAATCGGTTTCGGCAAAGACACCGAAATCAATAAATACGGCGGAGCTTATTATACAGGCATGAAAATATCGCTTTTCGACGTGACGGATATAACCAATCCCATTGAAATGTTTGTCGAGACGATAGGCGTCAGAGGCACTGACTCCGAATTGCTCACTAACCACAAAGCATTACTGTTCTCAAAAGAAAAAGGGCTTTTGGCATTTCCAGTAACAGTATATGAAACACCCGAAAGCGGATTTTCGTCATATGCGTCATACGGGACATTCACTTTTTCAGGTGCGTACGTATACGACATAAGTCTGACCGACGGATTCAAGCTCAAAGCCAAAATAAGCCACATGACCGCCCAAGATATGCTCAAAGCATCGGATTATTGGAGCGGAAATCCGGATTTAGCTATACATAGACTGCTTACAATAGGGGATAAGCTTTACGCCGCATCTAATGAGAAATTAACGTCGTATGACCTGAAAACAGTCAATCAGCTTGGAGAAGTTGATTTTGACAACAATAATAATTAAACAGAAAAATTTAAACTGGCGACTATGACGAACGCATTCGTCATAGTCGCCCCTACAAAAAACGAAACTTTCAAACAAATAATAAATTTTAGGAGTTTTTAACGTGTCTATGTTTAATATAAAAAGAAATTTTTACGGCAAATTAATTTTTCTGTTAGTTTTTATTTTTGTTGTGCAGTCTTTTTCGGCTTGTTCCAGTAAAAACAGCAATAACAATAATAACGAAACTAATGACGGCGAAAATACTACGTCTGCAGACAGTTCCGCAGAAACAACCGAACAGGCAATTTCAGACGATGTTCCCGAATTGAATTTTAACGGAGAAACTGTGTCAATTTTGTACAGGGATTACATGCAATACGAAGTGACAGCGGAAGCCGAAAACGGCGACGTGATAAACGACGCGGTTTACAGAAGAAACGCCAAAATAGAAGACCGATTCAATATAAAGTTTAATATGATATCGACAAAAGGCGCGTGGGATTATAAAGACGACTTTGAAAATAAAGTCAAAAACAGCGTTTCGGCTGGCGATAACGAATTCGAAATAATAGACGGTTATGCGGCGTACATACTTGAACTTACATTCGGCGGTTATTTAAACAACTGGAAAGACATTCCGTATATAGGTTTTGACAAGCCGTGGTGGAATCAGAATTTCATTAACGAAATGACAATCAACGGGAAACTTTATTTCTTAACGGGCGACCTCGCTCTTTCGACAATATGGGAATCAAACGCGCTGTTTTTCAATAAAGTAATGTGGCAGAATTACGGATTTGAAAATCCGTACAATATGGTAAAAGCAGGCAAATGGACTTTGGATAATATGGCGCAGATAACAAGACAAGTGTCGAAAGATTTGAACGGCGACGGCAAATTCGACGAAAGCGATTTATACGGATATGTAACCGACACATATAATCAGGTGGACGCTTACACCATAGCGTTGGACGCTCCCGTCACCGCAAAAGGAAACGACGGACTGCCACAATTTATAATCGACCAGCCCAGATATACGGAAGCGTTTACGAAACTGTATGATTTTATGAGGGGAGACGTATCGACTTTCGCGGGAAATAAGCAGCCTACAAGCACGGATATTTACAGCATGTACCGCCCGATGTTCCAGAATCAGCAGGCGTTGATACTTGCCGAATATCTTGGCAATTCTTCTCAAATGAGAGGTTTCGATTTTGACTTCGGAATACTGCCTTTCCCGAAATATGACGAAAATCAAGCGGAATATAAAACAATGCCGCAAAACGGTTATACTATGTTCTGCACCCCTGTGACAATTCAGAACCCCGAAAAAATAGGAGCCGTAACAGAGGCAATGGCGGCTGAAAGCTATAAAACGGTTCTTCCTGCATTTTACGACGTCGCATTAAAAACTAAATATGCGCGCGACGACGAGAGCGCGGAAATGATTGATATTATACGCGACGGAATAAGTTTTAACTTCGGGATAGAATATGCTTTTACTATCGGAGGCTCAAATAACTGGCGAGGCTTAGTAACAGATAAAAATTCCAATATTACTTCATGGGTTGACAAAAACCTGCCCAAATTGCAATTAGGGCTTGAAAAGGTATTGGCGATATACGAACAGTAGGATTATTCTTTCGTTTCGTACCAGCTTCTGCCGACGGAAATATCCGCAATAAGCGGCACGCTCATCTGATATACGTTTTCCATTTCATGTTTTACTATTTCTTTCACCGTTTCGAGTTCGGATTTTTCAGTCTCGAATATCAGCTCGTCATGCACCTGAAGTATAAGCTTGCTTTTGAGATTTTCCTGTTTGAAACGCTTATGGCAGGCAAGCATGGCGAGTTTTATTATATCTGCGGCAGACCCCTGTATGGGCGTGTTTCGCGCAACTCTTTCGCCGAACGAGACGATATTCTTGTTAGTGCCCTTGAGTTCGGGGATATATCTTATTCTGTTCAATATAGTTTTGACATAGCCGGAATCTTTGGCTGACGAGATAACATTATCCATAAATTCTTTTACTTTGGGATATTTCAAAAAGTAACTTTCGATATAATGTCTTGCTTCAGCGACGGATACGCCTATATCTTCGGACAGAGAAAAATCTGATATTCCGTAAACTATGCCGAAGTTTACAGCTTTAGCTTTTCTGCGCATTTCAGACGTCACTTCGTTTTCCGGCACTCCGAACACCTGCGAAGCCGTGAGTCTGTGAATGTCGATATTGTTTCTGAATGCGTTTATAAGGGTTTCGTCGCCGCTGATATGCGCAAGAACGCGCAGTTCTATCTGCGAATAATCCGCGTCCACAAGAACGCGCCCGCCGTTTAAATCGTCCAAATCATCTAAACTTTCCAAACTGACAAAATTATCCGCGATAAAAAATTTGCGTATTTCTTTGCCGAGAGAAGTTCTTACAGGGATATTCTGCAAATTCGGTTCTGTTGACGATAATCTGCCTGTCGCTGTTATTGTCTGATTGAATGAAGTATGCAGTCTGCCGTGTGAATCCACGAGTTTTATGAGTCCGTCGCAGTATGTCGATTTTAATTTTGTCACAGCCCTGTATTCCAAAATAAGAGGAACTGCGGGGTGCAAATCCATGAGTTTGAACATAACGTCGATGTTTGTCCCGTAATGACCGTTTTTGCCTTTTTTGCCGTATGGCAATTTTAACTTGTCAAACAGTATTTCCCCAAGCTGTTTCGGGGAATTTATATTAAATTCTTCGCCGGCGAGCGCATATATTTCTCTTTGCATCGCTTCCGATTTTTTGTTTAGTTCTTCACCGAACTTAAACAGACTGTCGCTGTCGATTAAAAATCCGGCGTCTTCCATATCTCCGAGGACAAAAGCAAGGGGAATTTCCACTTCGTAATATAAATTTTCGAGTTCAAGTTCTTTAAGTTTCTGCGACATTGCATTGTATAATTCGCAGTAAACCGCGTTTTCCGTATATTTATCAGGATTTTCTAATCTGTCGGGCATATCCAAATATCTGTAAACAAGAGAAGCTGTCTCGTATTTTGTTTCTGACGGATTTAAAACATATCCCGCGAGTTCAAAATCAAAAGCAAATATATTGTTTTCGAAAATTATCCCGTGTTTCTTTAATTCCAAATATATATTTTTTATATCCCTTGTGCAGATTTTAAATTTGCCTGAAAAGACTGAAGTCAAATCAGATATATTTTCAAACGTTGATTTAAAAAACAATTCGCCGTTATTGATATATATGCTTTGCGAATCAAAATCGGGAGTGATAAACAATAATTCGCCGTCTTTTAATTTTGAAGAAACATCGCATATATTTATATCTTCGAATTTGATTTTATAATCTGTATTTGATTTTGGGTCAATATTATCAAATCCGTCGAATAAATTAATCTGTTCGCTTGCCGATAAATTAAGTTTCTTTATAATACTGTTAAGTTCAAGTTTTTTACAAAAATCGTATAATTTAACTCTGTCAATATCTTTTTTCTGTATAAAATCTCCGTCATAAACCGGCACAGTACAGCATATTTCCGCAAGTTTTCGGCTCATAAAAGCATTTTCTCTGCCGTCGGTTAATTTTTGTTTATTCGCAGGAGTGATTTGCAATTTTCCGCCGTCCAATTTATTATAGATTTCTTCAAGAGAGTTGTTTTCCTGAACGAGTTTTAAAGCGGTTTTTTCGCCTATGCCTTTAACGCCGGGAATTTCGTCCGAAGCGTCGCCCATCAGCGACTTGACATCGATTAACTGGTTCGGTTCAACGCCGTATTCAGATAAAATCTTCTCGTGATTATATTCCGTCACAGACGTGTTAGACGAGAAAAAAACCGTGACATTATCCGAAATCAACTGAAAGGAATCCCTGTCGCCTGTCAGAATATACGTCATAACGCCGGACTGTTCGCCTCTTTTTGCAACTGTGCCGATTATGTCGTCCGCTTCAAATCCCTCTTTAGTCAAGACGGAAAATCCGAATATACCGCATAAATCTTTGACATACGGAAGCTGCATCGCAAGTTCGTCGGGCATACCTTTCCGGCTGGCTTTATAACCGGAATATGCGAGATGCCGGAAAGTCGGGGCAGGCAAATCAAAAGCGACGGCGGCGTAATCCGGCGAGAGCTGTTCGATATATTTGATGAGTTTATTTGTAAATCCCAAAACCGCGTTTGTGTAAATGCCGCTTTTTGTCGAGAGCTGCGGCATACCGTAATATTCCCTGTTTATTAAACTGTTCCCGTCGATTATAAACATAACTTTTGATTTATTTTCCATAAAACGCACCGTTTTTCTTTTTATTTTGTATGGTATACTACCGAACACCACAAATTGGAATAGAATCGTAGGGACGAACTGTGTTCGTCCGTCAAATTAGCACAATATTCACGGACGAACACAGTTCGTCCCTACAAATTATACCATTCACCAGTATATAATTATATCATATATTTATTTTATTGTCTACAAAAAATTTTTGAAATTTTGATAACCAAACCGTTTTTTTACCGACTATATAAGTGTTGAGCTTAACGAAAAAATAAATGAAATAAATGTTAATACAAATGAGGTTAAACAAGCGAATGAATGAAGTTTTTATGCTGATCAACGACAAAAATTTTCTTGACAGCCTTTACGGATTTGCTTATAAACGCACAAATAACTCATATGAAGCTGAAGATTTATGTTCGGATATTGTATTAGCGATTTTATCCGCAGTACATAAAAATTCTGATATAAATAATCCTTACGCCTTTGTATGGACTGTCGCCCGCCGAGTATACGCCGATTTTTCCGAAAAACGCAAATATTCGGCAAACGCGTTTATTACCGGCGAATATTCCGATGAAGTTATTAATGTCCGTACTGACCCTATTGACGAATATCTTGAAAGTGAGAACGACAAAACGCAGATAAGGCGCATTATGCGCGAGATATGCTTTTTGTCAAAAATTTACAGAGATGTGTGCGTGATGTATTATCTCGACGAAATGAAAATATCGGATATAGCAAAACGGTTGGAAATCACTGAAAACGCGGTCAAACAGCGACTTCATTCGGCTCGTGAAACCATTAAGAAAGGTGCGAAAAAAATGAATACGACAAATTTAACTTTAAACCCCATAGACATAGTTTATTTAGGCTCAGGTAATCCTGTAGGGAATGATCCGCGTACTGTTGCGGAACGCAGTTTTTCGAAAAATCTTGTATATCTCTGCAAAAACACAGAACGCAGTGCAAAAGAACTTGCCGACATTCTCGGGGTGCCGATGCCGTTTGTCGAAGAAGAAGTTGAAATTCAATTAAAAGGCCAAAACGGTTATTACGGGCTTATTAAAAAGACCGAAAACGGCAAATATATTTCAAACTTTATTATTATCGATTACGACGATTACATGAAAGTAAATGAGATGTATAAGAAAAATACGGACATTATAACGCAGAAATTCGATTCCTACATCAAGAAAAACGAACAGAAAATTCTCGGCTTGCCGTTTTTGAATAAACAGACAGATGTGCGTTTTATCGCATGGTCGCTCATATCGAGAGTGAACTGGTGGTTTTCGGGAAATGTTGAGGAAAGAATCGAGGAAAAATATTTTTCAAATATTGAACCGACAAAACGCGACCTTTTCATATTCGGAATAGCGGCAAAAGAAGGGAAAAACATTGATACAGGATTTTATGGCTCTATGGATATCTCCGGAAATGATATCGGGGGGTATAAAGAAGTATTTTTATCCAATATTCAAGGCAGACGCATAAACAAACATTTTTCTTGCGGCCATAATATTTCTCAAGATATTCAGTTGCTTTTGACAATCAAGGCAATTAACGGGCTTCCTTTGTCGTCTCTTTCCGAAGAAGAAAAAGAGACTGCGGCAAAAGCGATTGAATCCGGGTATATCCGCAGAGAAAACGATACTTTGTATCCGAAAATTCTTGTAAGTGAAAACAGTAAAATATACGCAGATATTATAAACGATTTTATAGGAGAGACAAACGAACTTATTGAACCTGTCGTTGACGAAATGTACAAATTTATACAAAAATATGTGCCCAAGCATTTAATGGGCGAATATAAATTATTTGTCAATATGACAGCGAGCGGTTTGCTTGACGGTATGATAGAAAAGTGCATTGAACTCGGGACGCTCATACCTCCTGAAAAAACGCCGTCTGCCGAAGGTGTTATTATGGTAGTCACAAAATAAATTTATATTATATTTTAAAAACCCGATTTATATCAATTTATAAATCGGGTTTTATTATTTGATTTATTCTTAGTTATTCTACCTCGGTGAAATCTTCTTTAGCAAGCCCGCATACAGGGCAAACCCAATCTTCCGGCAAATCTTCAAATTTTGTTCCCGGAGCGATATTGCTGTCCGGATCGCCTGTTTCTGGATCGTAAATATATCCGCACGGACACTCGTATTTTTTCATAAGATATCAAAACCTCGCTTTTTACTTTTATATTATTGTTCTGTATATTTAAGTATTTCCTCCGGCAAAGTTTCAGGCGCCGCCGAAGCTGTTATTATACATTCAAAATTGTTTTTAGAAGATAAATTGTCTGCAAGTTTAAGAAAATTTGCAAAACAATCTGTATCCCCGCCGCATATTTTCAGAGCGGAATCTATAAAAACATGGGTTATATCGTAATTTGCGGCATAAAGTCCACAGACAAGTCCGTACAAAGCATAGCCATTGTTTATATCGTATTCAGTAGTGTCAATCAATCTGGCTTGATATTTTATATCGTATTTTAGTTTTTGCCCCTTTTCAATACAAACCACATTTCCCGCTGAAGTCCGCAATGCTTCGTTTGCCAAATCTATAAGCGTCTTTGTTTTTCCTGTTCCTTTTACTCCGACAATTAATTTTACCATAAAATTAAATTTCTCCTTTATTATTTTATAATTTTATATAAATTTTATAAAATATATATCGTTATATATTATACACTAAAATTATTTAAATTTCAATATGTATTTTATGTATTTTTACGTAGAAATTATAAATTTTATTCATCCCAATTTTTGAAATTCTTCTACCGTCTTGGAAATTGCCGTGTCAAACGAATCTTTTTTCTTGTCGTATGTGGAAACGAAATCGCGGCTCTTGGTTCTGTACATATCCTCAAGAATAGTGCCCAGACCCTTCCAGTTGAACATCGTCGCAAGGTCGAATACGCGGGTGGCGAGAATTATGTCGAGCATTCCGATAGATTCTTCGTCCCTTAAAAATTTGCCGTTTATTGAAATATCATAATATGCGGGTCTGACAGTATACCGGGATTCAGCCGACAAAGCCTCTAAAATTATACCTGTTCTGTCCAAACCGTGGTTTGATACGGGTATTGAAAGTGCGGAAGCCGTCGGGTGAACATAATGCGCGTAATCCTGCTGGTTCGCATCAAATTTCGGCATTGGGACTATCCCGAAGTTTGTCTGCATATTTCTCATGCGTATAACAATCTGCAAAGCGGTTATGTAAAATAAAGCGCGGTCATCTTCAAATACTTTCTGGCATACCTGAAACGGCTGCAAATCCCCGATGGCTTTTATATCCCAATAGTTATACGACGTATTATTGTCGTACATTAAATCGTATATTTTAGCAATGACAGATTCGGAACGGTCTGTATCCATTTCTGTGTACGGCAAATCGTTGGCGTCTTTATTTGCAATTTTTTCCTGCGCCGCAAGATAAAACGCAGTCATGTTCTCGCCCTGGGAAACGTTGCCGTAAAAATCGTTTTCGTCCATTTTGCCGTCGCCGTTCAAATCTTTTGATACTCCTTTGCACATCTCTATAAGTTTGTCGAACGTCCATTTTCCGTTTTTTACTATATCATACGGGGTTTCAAGTGCAAGATCGGCTATCAGCTTTTTGTTGAATATAACAAGCCATGTCGCGTCGTTGTCCATTATAAACAAATCCCCGACGGTGAAGAACAATTTGCCGCCTATTGTAAGGTCTGCGTTTGCTTTTTGGTCCCACCACGGCTGCGATAAATTTATATACGGAACCTGTTTCAGGTCTGTTAAATTGCCGGAAGCGGCAAGAGTCGCCTGGTCGAACATATTGGGAACAACCGCGTCATATGAATTGTCTCCGGCGGCGACGCTTTTCTTTACGGGGCTGACCATGTCCCCGGATGTCGAGGGAACTTCAGTGATTTTTATGTTTAATTTATCCTCGACATAGTTGTTGCGTTTGTAAACTGCGTCGTTTATCGGTTCTCCCGTTTCCTCGCTTGCGGATATATCCTGGCTTGCCCATTCGTTGTAAGCCGGTCCTTTGGAATAGATTTTGAATTCATAGCCGTTAAAGTTGCTGTCCGGCAAATCGGGCAGTATTTTTTCAGTTGTTGAAGCGGCTGAAGTGTCTGCCGCTATCGTTTCACCGGGATTTTGGGATGTGCCGTTTTGATTGCCGTTTGTTTTCTGACTGCACGAAAAAACGCTCGTCAATATTGCGGCTGTAATTATCAGGCATATTATTTTTTTGCTCATAATTTATAGTTAATCCCCTATACAATATAAATTTTATTATTTTATATTTATTTGCACAAATCCAAAACTTTTTTGATTGTCGCCGCGCTGTCAACAGTCGGACTGTACTCAAGACCTACATATTTATCGTATCCCAAGTCTTCGATTGCCTTAAATACGTTTTTATAATTTATTTCGCCGGTGCCGGGTTCATGACGCCCCGGAACATCCGCGACGTGAAAGTGTCCGATTAAATCGAAGTATTTGCGTATAGTAGGGATTAAATTGCCTTCCGTAATCTGCTGATGATATATGTCGTACAAAATTTTTACGCTCTTGCTGCCGACTTCGTTGCATATCTCAAAGGCTTCGTAAGACGACGAAAGAAAATATCCCATGTGATTGCACAGTATATTCAGCGGCTCGACGATTAACGTCACGCCGAACTTCTCAAACAGCGGCGCGACATGCTTTAACATCAGGACAATATTCGCGTGCTGTTCGTATCTTGTGACGTCGTCGTTCCTCGTATTCCCGACGGTGACAATCAGGGACGGAACATTCAGGGTATGCGCGACTTGTATGCTTTCCTCGCACGCTTTATAAAAAGCGTCGAAAGCGTCGGGGTCGCGCGTGAGAAGTTTCTTTTTGTTGAAAACTTCGCCGACTTTGGAGTCTGTGGTATCTACGGTTATACTTGTGATTGTTATTTTGTTTTCTTCACAGAGACTTTTCATTTTATTTATATTCCTGCCAGCCCAGCCCCAGAAATCTACGCAGTCAACTCCGGCATTTTTCGCCGCTTTAAATCTGTCGTAAAAGTCCACGTTTGTGAACATCATTTCAATACATGGTGAAAATTTAAGCATTTTTATATTCTCCTTTTTTGTAAATTCAAATTCTGAATAAATTAAATATTTTTGTTATTTCGTGTTTGCTGTTGTTATCTCGTATATAGTAAATTGAGTGTCACCGTTTTCCGTCAATTTAGAAAAGACGGCAAATCCGTTTCGGAAACATTCCAGTTTGCCGTCAAAAAGTACAACGATATTTCCGCTTTTATCTATAAGCCCTTCTTCGCCGTTTATAGAAATTTTAGCCATCCCGTCATAATAATCATAAAAACCTTCAGCGTAATCATAAATCAAAGGTGCTACAATATTGCCTTTATTATCAATAAACCCATATTTGCCATCTTTTTCAACGAGAGCCAAACCATTTGTAAAATCTTCAGCGAAATCGTAAACCATAGGTACTGCAATATTATACTTGTTATCAATAAATCCGTATTTATCGTCTTTTTCAATCATAGCTAAACCGTCGTTAAAATTACAAATTTCATCATAATTATCAGTTAAAGGAATAACAATCTTTCCTGTTTTATCTATAAAGCCGTATTTACCATTTTTGCCGATCATAGCTAAACCGTCATGAAAATTCGCAATTTCATTATAATCATCAGTTAAAGGAACAACAAAATTATCAGTTTCGTCAAGAACTCCCCATTTGCCGTCTTTTTTAACGATCACCAAACCTTCGCTAAACTCGTCAATGTTATCATAAATTAAAGGAATAATAACATTGCCTTTTGTATTTAAACAGCCGCATTTGTCGCCTTTTGCAACATAAATCATTCCGTCTTTGATACTTCCATAATAATTATAAATCAATGGAATAACGACATTACCCTTTTTATCTATACATCCCCAGTAAGAACCGTTATTACATACACCTATCAAATCTTCATCAACATTGTAGTCGAAAGTAGCATAAATAAAAGGAATCACAACCTCGCCTGTTTTATCTACAAGTCCAAATTTGCCGTCTTTGCAAACGAACGCGAAACCTCCGCTGAAATATGAATTACAACTGGAAATAAAAGGTATAACTACATTCCCAGTCTTATCTATAAATCCACACTTTCCGTCTTTTCTGACATTCGCCAAACCCTCGCTGAAAGAATCGGCGCTATCATAAATCAACGGCACGACGATTTTTCCGGTTTCGTCTATATAACCACTCTTGTCATTTTTATTGACGCTCGCCAAACCCTCGCTGAAAGAATCAATATAATCGAATCCCGATAAGTTTTCAATAAGAACAGTTGCTTTTATCCTGCTTGTATCATTTTGAGCGGTTATATTGTTTTTGCATGAAATATCAGACAACAAAACCGAAAGACATAACGGCAATATAAGAAACTCTATAAATAATTTCTTGATTTTCATAACACCGCTCCATTTTGTATTAAATTAATAAAATTATATCAAAAATTCATGTATTTTCTGCCTTCAAAAGTTTTACTCTCTGCAAGACAAAAGTCGTCGGACAGTATTTTCCCGGTTATCCCGAAATCAATCAGATATTCAAAAGAACACGGGGCTTTGTTGCTCATGCTGAAATGATATATATTCCAGATATAACACTGTATATCAAAATTTTTTAAAATCCAGGTTATCTCGTTTTTAAAAATATTAAATTCCGCTTTGCTTATAATTTTTAATTTATAGATATAACAAATATAATTACACTCGGCTAACAGTGCGGCAATTTTTCTTTCGAGCGTATGGTCTCCGTGAAACTCCGGCGTATATTTGAATTCACCGTATTCGATAAGATAAGACGTGTCTGCAAAATTTTCATCATATCTGAGTTTTGTGATAATTTGAAGAATAAACTCGGTGCGTTTAATTTTTGTAGACTGATGCCATTGAAATAAGGCAAATATACCGCCGGAAATCGTAATCGCTAATGTTATAACGGTCATCAAATTATCATAAATCCAGTTAGACATGAATACCACTCCAGTTTATTTTATGCCTGTTTTTCGGGGCGGCTGCCGAAACGTGACTGTATCAGCATTTCGGCGGATTTCCGCCCCGATATTTTCGTCAGGATTTTTCTGTGCGAATTACAGATTAAGAAGAACCGGTTTCCCTGTATCTATAGAAGTATTTGTAGCGATAGTAAATTTAAGCGTTTTTATAGCGTCGAAATAAGGCGAACGGATTTTTTCTATATCTTCCGGTTTACCTGATTTTACGGCGTCAACAAACACTCTGTCCAGAGCCAAGCCCTGGTCGAGTTTTGTTACGACTTCTTTTGTGCCGTTTTTATCCGTAAATACAACTTTATTCCTGAGAATATAATCAATTGTCGCGTCTTTAGCATAAAATGTAAGTCCTAATTTCATTCCGCCGCCCTCGCCGAGATAGCAGCCGGTGAATATGTTTGCGACAACCCCGTTTTTAAACGTAATCGCCGTCGCCGAATAATCCTCAACGTCATATCCCGGAAGATTAACGGCGTTGGGTTTTACCATGCCTTTGCCTGAAGCCGTGTAAACGGTTACAGGTTCGCTGTGCATTAGATAACGAATCATATCGTAGAGGTGTATGTTCTGCTCAACTACCTGACCGCCTGAAGTCGTTCTTCTTCTCCACCAATAAACGCCCGGTATTCCGCCGACCCACGCGCCGTTTACCAATCCGATTTCTCTGCCGGCTAAAAATTCTCTCAGCGGATCGACTAAGTCGAGATACCTGTCCTGGAAACCTACCGAAATTATAATATTGTACTGCGTAGCCATATCGCATATTTTTTCGGCTGCCGCAATACTCGTCGATATAGGTTTATCGATCATCATGTGTATGCCGCGTTTGATTGCTTCAAGCTCTATTTCCCCGTGCTGGTCAGGCGGAACGCAGATATATAAAATATCCGGTTTGCTCTCGTCAAGCATTGATATATAACAGTCAAACGCTCTGCCCTCGCCTTTTGCTTTAGCCATATGTTCGGCTCTTTCTTTTATTATGTCGTAAAATCCGACATACTCTACGTCCTCGAAATTTTTGACTCTGCTGAAATGCCAGTTTGATATGCCGCCGCAGCCTACCACAGCCGCTTTTAATTTACCGCTCATTGTTTAATTCCTCCGTAAAATTATAAATTTTATAAAAAATATTTATTTTGAAA
>WQYZ01000083.1 GCA_009780985.1 Oscillospiraceae bacterium
ACATATGATAGGGTATGTTTCGATTTCTAAGGATATTTTTAATAAAACCGATAATGTATATGAAATTCACAATCTTGCCGTTTTGCCTGAATATCGGCACAAAGGATATGGAAAAAAACTTCTTGATTTTTGTAAGGAAAAAATAAAAGAATTAGGCGGAGTTAAAATTAATATAGGCATTGTCGAGGAAAGTACCGTGTTAAAAAATTGGTATGCCGCAAATGGATTTGTAAATACTGGTACAAAGAAATTTGAGTTCCTCCCGTTTACTTCCGGGTATATGGAATATACAGTATAAGCATTTTTTAGAGAATGAAAAATAAAATTAAGCGTAGAAAATTTGTATGTTTTAGGAGAGGAGATTGGATAAAATGAATGAAACGAACTATTTGTATCACTATTATGAAGAAAGTTGCGAGCCTTTCCGCACTATTACATCATTGCCATTCGAGGAAGCTCTCGTAATATATACTGCATGGCGTGCCGATAATCCAAATTCAGGAGTAACTACGCCTGAATGGTATTTAAACCGCCGTTATAATATGGAAAAAACAGTGCGTGATAAATTTATTGCCATCGGCGGAAAGCCAGTCCGCACCGCGCCTGTATATTTTACATTAGGCGCGAATAAAGGCATGGAAACATGGTATAACAATCCGGCTCATATAAAAATTCCGGTTGATGAATTTGACCTTGATACTGTATCGTTTACATACGGCGATATATTTCCTGTATTCAGAGCTTCGTTAAATACAGGCGAGGAATGGTGGGGACGGGTTTACAATTATGATGGAATATTAAAATTGATTGATAAATACGGCTTTCCCGAAGACCCTGAATACAACATGAAAAAACGTATTTTCCCATTTCCGGAAGGTAAAAATATTGGGACGTATCTTAAATATATAGAGGCGCAAGTCTGGAGCGACAAAGTTTTAAATAAATATATGGTTCACGAAAAAGTAGGAGGAGAATTATTGTTATGAAAAGAAATTACAACGGCGCGTATGAAAAAGAAAACCTTGAATATATCGCGTTTCCCCTTGGAGGAATAGGTGCGGGAAATTACTGCGTTTCCGGCACGGGTATGCTCGAAAGTTTCTCGCTGAGAAATTCCCCGAGCATATATAATAACCCAAATATATTCGCGGCAATTTCAGTAAAATCGGACGGTGAGAATGCCGCAAGAGTTTTAGAGGGGCAGGTTCCCAAACATAAAATTTTCCAGCCGGGTGAAGAATCCGGTAACGGATTAGGCGGGAAAAATTACGGGCTTCCCCGTTTTAAATCAAATAATTTTATATCGAGATTTCCGTGCGCGCAAATTAAACTTTCGGACGGCGGTATTCCGTTAGACGTTTCGATACGCGCGTGGAGTCCGTTTATTCCGGGGGATTCTTACAATTCTTCTCTGCCCGCCGCGACTGTCGAATATATGTTTAAAAACAATTCAGGCAAAACTGTCGAAGCCGTTTATTATTTCTGCTCGTTTAATTTCATGAAAGTTAGCGGCAAGAGTGCCGGTTATGTCAGAACGGAAAAAGATGGATTTATTCTGGGACAAAAAGAGGCGGAAAATGAGCCGTGGGCTAAAGGCGAGTTTTACGCGTTTACCGATGAAACAAATATGTGCGTAAACGCCAAGTGGTTCAGGGGCGGCTGGTTTGACCCGCTCACTATGCTTTGGAACGATATATTGAAAGGCAAATACAACGCGGGCTGTCACGAAAACGAAGACAGCGCGGGAGGATATATCGCTGTGCCGTTTACGTTACAAAGCGGCGAGAGCAAGACGATAAGAATAAATACCTGCTGGTATATCGGCGAAACAAATCTGCGGCAGGGATCGGCTTTGACCGAAAACGAAACCGCTCATCATAAACCGTGGTACAGCGGACAGTTTGCGGACGTTCTGGCAGTCGGCGAATATTATAGAAAGAACGTCAGTATACTTAAATCAGAGACGCGCAAATTTTCGGACTGCTTCTATAATTCGACTTTGCCGGACGAAATTCTCGAAGCTGTGAGCGCAAATTTATCCATAATAAAATCTCCGACGGTTTTACGTCAGACCGACGGCAGATTATGGTGCTGGGAAGGCTGCTGCGACGGGGCGGGCTGCTGTCACGGCACATGCACGCACGTATGGAATTACGCGCAGGCAATTCCGCATTTATTCCCGGATTTGGAGCGCACTTTAAGAGAGACGGAATTTTTTGTCTCGCAGGAAGATTCGTCCGATTGCGGTTGTGGTTCAAACTGCGCGTGCAACGGCAACAGTAACAGCAAAACCGGTCATCAGACTTTCAGAACGTCTCTGCCTATAAGAGAACCCGACCACAATTTCCACGCCGCGTCGGACGGTCAGCTCGGCGGTATCATGAAAGCGTTCAGGGAGTGGAAAATCAGCGGGAATGACAGCTGGCTCAAAAGTATATGGGGCAAAATAAAAGAGAGCCTGAATTACTGTATAGACACATGGGATAAAAAACGCGAGGGCGTGTTAAAAGAACCGCATCACAACACGTACGATATAGAGTTCTGGGGTGCGGACGGAATGTGTTCGTCGTTCTATCTCGGCGCGCTGAAGGCGGCGGCAATAATAGCAGAATATCTCGGAGAAAAAGACGTATCTGACTTATACGACAGCTTATATAGAAAAGGCAGAAATTATTTGGAAACAGAATTATACAACGGCGAATATTTTATACAAAAGCCGGAATGGAAAACCCTTGAGGCAAAACTAAATTTAGACCGCGAGACTCCCGAAGCGCGGGAATTGTGCGAAATCGAGGGTCCGAAGTATCAGTACGGCGGCGGCTGTATTTCCGACGGCGTTTTAGGTGCATGGATTGCGGAAGTTTGCGGAGTAGGGGAGATTTTGGATAAATCGAAAGTAAAGAGCCATCTTTTGAGCGTGTATAAATATAATTTAAAGAAAGATTTATCTGGACATTCGAATCCGCAAAGACCGGGGTATGCTCTCGGCAGCGAGGGAGGAGTGTTATTATGCAGTTGGCCAAACGACGACAAACCGTCCCTGCCTTTTGTGTACAGCGACGAAGTGTGGACGGGCATAGAATATCATGTCGCCGGGCATTTGATCATGAACGGCTGTGTGCAGGAGGGGCTTGATATAGTCAGAACCTGCCGCGACAGATATGACGGGACAGTGCGAAATCCATACGACGAGTACGAGTGCGGGCATTTTTACGCACGGGCGATGTCGTCTTACGGATTATTACAGGCGTTGACCGGCATCAGATACGATGCGGGAACAAAAACGCTTGTAATAAAACCGAAAGTCACAGGCGATTTTACTTCGTTTATCGCAACAGACACAGGTTACGGAAATGCAGGAATCAAGAACGGCAGTCCGTTCATCCATGTTGTGAGGGGCATAATAGATGTTGAGAGAATAATAATATAATAAATTAGATTTTAAGGGCGAGGTTATGAACCTCGCCCTCATGTTTTATACAAATTTATATCTTTCCAAATATATTTTCAGATTAATATAGTGGTTTTCCTGATTAAGGTTCGTTACTGCGAATCCCAAAAATTTATTATTATATTTCAATATTTGTTTCTTATCCGGATAAATTGTCATATATAAATCCGCGCTTTTGCCACACTTTATAATAATATACTCTAAATTTTCGAGTATTGGCAAATCCTTGTCAAATTCATGGTCATGTAAATTAATATCTTCTATAGAATTTACAGAATTTGAGTGTAATAATTTTGAAATAAAATTTTTATATTCATCATTTTCCGCATATTTTTTATATGTGACAGCGTCTTCTATTCCCGGCACGCATAGATTTAAAGAAAACTCCGTGGTTATGTCTTTTTTGTTTTGATATAATATATTATTCTCAGGGTCAGATTTTTTAAACAATACCTGAAAGTCTATTCTGTTTTCTTCATAATATAAAATAATATTCTGATGCGCTTCGTATTTTTCCTCATAATTGTATTTTTCCTCGACAATCAGTTTTTTCTGACTTGACAGTTTATTTATTTCACGTTTTAAAAGGACAGGCATTTTTAGAATATTATTAGTTCTGAAAAATATATTGCCGCCGGTAAAAAATGTGCACTCGTCATGGTTTTTTATATATTTCATACCGCCTGTGCCGTTAAATTCTATTTCATAATTCGGCGTCATAATCAGACTGTTTTTAAACATTAGTGATATAATGATGACAAATCAATAAACCAGTAAAAATCATTGGTTTGAGATTTGTCCTTATTTTTTATGCCTGAAATTCGTATGAATTTATTAATTCGGGTGATAAGATTCGCAGAATTATAGCGGAATTACGAATAAGACAGAACCATCGTTTCATATACCCATAAGCGAAGTTTTCCCAGATAAATAAGATAAAAGTGACAACTTGTGTAGGTGCAGCGGAAATGTTTCACTCGTCACAAGCAGCGGAAAACCCTTGCATTGCGGGTCTTTTAACGATAACGCTGATTATATCAAATATTTTGGTTTATATAGCATGTCTAAAATTTATTAATAATAATTTAACAAATAAAAATCAGGTATATTTTTGTTTACTATATATTTTTATTAAAATTTATGGTATAATTTTATAATATTAATTTTTATACTGGAGAGTAAAATTCTATGGGAAAAAATCTTATGTTATTTATATGGTTTATAAAATTCGGGATTATAACGGCAAGAGACGAATATGATATGCACGACTTTATAAGGGACTACTTTTGCCCCGAATATATATCGGCGGAGGAATTCGACGAAAAAGAACAGCTTCTGCGCGACAGCCCGGGACCCGTGGGCATAAAATACGCGTATTATGTAGGCAGCAAAGTGAGCGGAATTTTTGGGGCGGTTATGGCGATACTTGCGCTGCTGATTCCGGTTATCGCTTTTTCGGTTTTATTGTTTTACGCATACGGATATTTTTTCAGCGGCGGCACGGCTGCTGTGGCTACTAATATAACAAACGGTATCCAAGCCGCAACATTGGGACTTATCGCCGCGCATTTATTCAAAGTAGTATATTTTAACAGAGCCGCCAGACACTCGTGGATTGTCATAGTCCCGTCAGCGTTTATATTTTTATTCCTGCCTGACATTATCGGAATCAGCAGCGGAACTCTGATGCCGTATTTTATTATCGCGATAATCGTATTAGGACTGCTTTTAGGATTTATTCACGACAGGGTCGTCAAGTACAGGGTAAAACATCCGAGTACAAAATATATTGACCCGCACAGCAAAAAAGCGCAGAGAATACGGGACCGTAAAATACGGGAAGATGAAGAGGAACTTAAGAAAGACAGGTTTGACGACTCGTTAAAATTGCGCAAAGAACAGCTTGAGGAAGCGGAGAAGAAAAAGAAGCACAGGGGCGACGAATAATATAAATTTTAAAATATATCGTGAAAGCGGGTAAATAATATAAATGGCTTTTAATTTCTTTAATTATATAATTGTAATGCTTCTCGCTGGGGTCGGAAGTTTCGGCGGCGGATTGGGAGCGGTAAACATTATAAAGGATTTTGCGATAAACTGGAACTGGATTACGGACGAAAACGAATTTTTGCGAATTGCGGGTATTTCACAGTACAACGGATATTCGCAAGGTATGATGATGGCTACTTACTTAGGGGTTAAAACGCAATTAGGGATTATCGGCGGGATTTTAGGCGTTGTCGCATTTCTTCTGCCGTCTGTTCTGATTGTGATAATTATATTGAAAATAGGCGAAAAATTATATAAAAACAGCGCATTTAAACACTCTGTGAAATATATGAATTTATTAGCTGTGGGACTTATGTGCGTTATCGCCTGGAATTATTTGCTTACGGTGTTCGGGATTGATCCGATAATGTATGTGGCGGTCGCGGGAATCGCATGTTTTTTAAACATATATTTCCGCGTGAATCCGGCTTTCATCATTCTCGGCGGCGCGGTAATCGGAGCAATATGGCGGGCGTAATCCAATTAACAATTATACAGGGGAATAAATGAAAAAGAAAAAATACAGCTATAAAATATTAAATATCGACCCGTATCTGATACCATATGAAGCGGATATCGAACTAAGAATGAACAACTACTATAATTTCAAAAAGAGATTATTGGGCGATAACAGCGATTTGCCGTCCCTGAAAAATTACGCAAACGGGCATCTATATTTCGGATTTCATAAAAATCCGAATGAAAACGGCTGGTATTACAGGGAATGGGCGCCGAACGCAGATGTTGTATCTCTCTTTGGGGATTTTAACAACTGGGACAGAAAAGCGCATAAATTGACAAAAATATCAAAAAACGGCGTGTGGGAAATTTTTATCCCCGGAATCGACTCCCTGCCTCACGGTTCAAAAGTTAAAATAAACATAACCGCAAAAGGCAAATCGTTCGAGAGAATCCCATTGTATTGCAAAAGAGTAGTGCAAAATACCCAGACTTTCGAGTTTTACGGGCAGATTTGGGACGGCGTTTATAATTGGAAATATACTAAATTCAACGCGGGAAAAATCAAAACCCCGCTGATTTACGAAAGTCATATAGGCATGTGCAGCGAGGAAGAAAAAGTTGCGTCTTATAAAGATTATATAAATATCGTTCTGCCGAGAGTGAAAAAATTGGGTTATAATATCATTCAGCTAATGGCAGTTATGGAACATCCGTATTACGGCTCGTTCGGTTATCAGGTCTCGAACTTTTTCGCCGTTTCATCAAGATTCGGAACTCCCGAAGATTTGAAAGAGCTTATAGATGCGGCGCACGGAATGGGAATCGCCGTTCTTTTAGATTTGATACACTCCCACGCCGCGCCGAATGTTCTTGAAGGGCTTGCGCAGTTTGACGGCACGGATTATCAGTTTTTCCACGTCGGTAAAAGGGGCAGTCACCCCGCATGGGGGACAAAACTGTTTAACTACGGCAAACCTGAAGTTGTGCATTTTTTGCTGTCGAACCTGAAATTCTGGCTCGACGAATACAAATTCGACGGGTTCAGATTTGACGGGGTGACGTCGATGTTATATAACGACCACGGGCTTGGCGAAGCGTTTGACAGCTACAAGAAATATTTTTCGCTTAATACGGACACAGAATCAATGACATATTTACAGCTCGCGTGCGAACTGTGCAAACAGATAAATCCCGACTGCATACTGATAGCGGAGGATATGAGCGGCATGCCTGGTATGTGCCTTCCGGTTGAATGGGGTGGCATAGGGTTTGACTACAGGCTCGGCATGGGCACTCCCGATTTTTGGATACGCACTCTTAAAACTCAGAAAGACGAAAACTGGGATATGGGTCATATGTGGTATGAATTAACCCAGCGGCGTCCGAAAGAAAAAGTCATAGGTTACGCCGAATCCCACGATCAGGCATTAGTCGGCGACAAGACAATCATGTTCTGGCTCGCGGATAAAGAGATGTACTGGCATATGGATAAAAAATCCGACAGTTTAGTTATCGACCGGGCTATATCATTGCATAAATTAATCAGATTTATAACGTGCGTTTGCGCAGGCGAGGGATATTTGAACTTCATGGGAAACGAGTTCGGACATCCCGAATGGATTGATTTTCCTCGACCGGGAAACAAGTTAAGTTATCACTACGCAAAAAGGCAGTGGCATTTAGCCGACGACGAAAATCTAAAATATATGTATCTGCAGAACTTTGACGAAGCCATGATTAAATTTGTCGGAGCGAACAATATATTGAAACACAAGACAAAACTGTTATATATAAACGAAGATAAAAAAATTATTGCATTTACAAAGGGTAATTTTCTGTTTCTGTTTAATTTTCACGTGTCTGAAAGCTGTGATTTCTGGAGATATATAAAGCCTGACGTAACAAAAAGTTATGTAAAAGTTTTAGACACGGCATGGGATATATTCGGCGGGTGGAAAGATATGCAATCAGACAAACAGTCCGCGTTTTCGACTTCTATGTGGGTTGACAGGCGGTGCGCGGCTGTGTATGAGATAAGGGAAACGCAAAAAGATGTGAAGTAATATCGCGACGGATTGTTTAAATAATATTATCGCATAGAATTTATATTAAGTACAAAATGAGGGTATTATTATGGCTGATGAATTTGATACAAAAAAAGAAATTGCATTTGAAATATTGAAAAACGAATTAAACATAACGCCTATGGAATTGACGCGTTTTCCAAACGGACTCTGCCATAGTGTTTACTATGTCAAAACAGAAACCGGCGAATTTGTTTTAAGGGTAACGGAAAGCAAATGGCATTATGACGGCTCTGTTAAATGGCTGAATGAGCTTGCGCGGCTTGAAATACCAATACCCCAAATATTAAAGAATGGGCAGTACGGGAATGTATATTATACCCTTATAACATACATCAACGGCAAGGATTTAGGCGAGGTATATCATACGCTTAACGATTCTGAAAAACGTGATATTGTCAGGGAATTAGTCGAAATTCAAAGGAAAGTGTCAACTCTGCCATCGGATATGATAGACGGCTCTGATAATTATTCTCCGGCGACTTGTATGGAAAACGTCAAATGCAAAATTAAAATGTCACGCGAAAGTATAGCGGAGAACAAAGTTTTTGACCCTAACCTTTGTGATGCTGTTGCAGGTTTAGCGAAAACATTTACAGATTATTTTGCAAATGTAAAACCCACAGCATATTTAAACGATATACAAACCAACAACGTACTTATCCATGACGGTAAATTGGAGGGCATTGTTGATATTGATGAAATAGGCTATGGCGACCCGTTTAGAATTGTGGGGCTTACGAATTCGATATTACTTTTTATGAATGAGGATACGAAGTATATTGATTATTGGCTTGACGAAATAAAAGCGAACACTATTCAAAGAAAAGTGGTAACATTTTACACATTATTATATTGTATTGGTTTAATGGGAGAGCGTGGCAGTAAGTTTGGTAATGACACGGTTGTTCCCGTTAATCAAGATGAGGTAAAATTATTAAACTCAATCTATAATAAATTGCTCACCATGTTACAAGAAATAGAACGGGAAAATAATATTAAAATAGATATATTAAAAGTTCCTTTTGAGAAAAAACACATATTAAGAAATATGCTTGAACTTTATTTTTATGATATGAGTGAATTTGATGACGAATATGATAAAATGGAATTAAACGATGCTGGTTTATATGGATATGGATATTTAGATTATTACTGGAATGAAGAAGGCAGGTATCCGTATTTATTGACAGTTGACCAAAACCTTGCCGGGTTGGCACTTATTAGAGTAGTTGAGCCTATTCCTTTAACTTTTGAAGTTGCTGAATTTTTCATTATGAAAAAGTATAGAAAATTGGGTATAGGGTCAATATTGAGTTCCAAAATATTTGAATTACATAAAGGCAAGTGGACCATAAGTACTCCAATAAAAAACATAGTTGCACAAAATTTCTGGAGGAAAGCGGTTAAAAATGCTGCGCCGGAAAAATATGAAGAATATTTAACAGATGATGGCAGATATATAGGGTGGTTGTTTGACAACATAAACAGATAAAATAATATGCAAAGTAACTTTATATATTCAAATAACAATAAGCGTTATCACACATACGACTATTATCTCCATCAAAAATACAGCTCAAAAGTTGCGAAAATCGCACTGAACGCCGGATTCTCCTGTCCGCATATTGTCAGAAACGGCAGAGGCTGTATTTACTGCGGGGAAAAATATCACAGCAAAAACAATAATCTCCTGTCACCGCAGGAAATTGTACAACAGTTTGACGAAAAAAAGCAAATGATTGAAAAAAAATGGAAAAGCACAAAATATATAGCGTATTTTCAGGCAGGCTCAAATACTTTCGCAAGTCTCGTCGAACTGGAAAAAATCTACGAGAGCGTTCTTGATACAGAAAATCTTGTCGGGATTGACATTGCAACCCGTCCCGATTGCATAGACGAAAAAATCGCGGAGTACTTGTCTGAGTTGAACCGACGGACTGATATGACAGTTGAACTCGGATTGCAAACCTGCCATGATGCTACGGCAAAAATTATAAACCGCGGCTATACTCTCGACGTTTTTGAAAAAGCGTACAAAATCTTATCGGACTTCAAAATCCCTGTTTCCGCGCATATAATAAATTCTCTGCCGGGAGAAAGTCCCGGCATGATGATTGAAACGGCAAGGTATATCGCAAATCTTGACCCTCTGCCGCTTGGGGTGAAAATTCATATGCTTTATGTTGAAGAAAATACGGAGCTTTACGATTTATATATTTCCGGGGAAATATATCTTATGACAAAAGAAGAATATATCGACACAGTTGTAAAACAGCTTGAAATTCTTCCGCCGCAAATTGTGCTCATGCGTCTGACCGGCGACCCGGAACTCTCTGACGGTGAGAAACCTATTCCGTCATGGGTGCGCAAAAAATTCGTTGTAATAAACGATATAGATAAACAACTTGAAAAACGGGACACATATCAGGGCATATTGTCGGGGAAAAAATTTAAATAAGGAATATATATCAAATATGGTTGGTTTGGGAACTATTGTCAATGTGGGAGCGATTATTGCCGGAGGAGCGGCGGGTCTTGTATTAAAAAAAATCTTATCGCAGCGCGTCACGGATACGGTAATGCAGGCTGTGGGACTTGCGGTTATGATTATAGGTCTGAGCGGAGCTTTAGGCTCTGCTTTCACAGTTGACGGCGGTAAAATTTCTACAAACTACATATTCTTGATGATAGTATCCCTTGCTATCGGAGCGTTAATCGGCGAACTTATCGGAATAGAGAAAAAACTCGATTCCTTTGCGAATTTCTGCGAAAAAAAGTTTGTAAAACCCAGCGAAACATCTGCGTCCACTTTTGCGCAGGGATTTGTCACGGCGACGCTGGTCTTCTGCGTAGGTTCAATGGCGATAGTCGGTTCGCTTGAAGACGGTATTCACGGAAACAGCGACATATTATTTGCGAAATCTATATTAGACGGCATTACCGCAATGATTTTTGCTTCCACAATGGGAGTAGGGGTGCTTTTTTCAGCGGTTATGGTTGGAGTATATGAAGGCGCGCTGACATTGCTTTCTATGTTTATCGCGCCGTATCTCACAGATACGGTTGTTACGCAGATGTCGCTTGTAGGCTCTGTTCTGATAATGAGCATCGGATTTAATATGCTGAAAATTGCCAAAATAAAAGTGGGCAATCTCCTGCCCGCCATATTTATCCCGGTTATTTATTATATTATACAGGTGGTTATATGACAGACTTTTGTAACGCAGAAAATTTATATAATCGACGATAAATAATGTCCGCAACTTATATCAAAAACAATCTCTCTTTTAATGATATAATATAATCGAAAGGAGAGAAGCAATATGAATGAGTGGATTGAAACAATAGAAAAGGCGTTAGATTGGATTGATGATAATATAACGGATGAATTTACTCTGTTCGACTTGGCCAATCACGTGGGGTATTCGCCGTTTTACTTTTCAAGACTTTTTCGCTTAGTTGTTGGTACGACAATGAAAAAGTATATTGCAGACTGCCGTTTATATCATGCTGCGCTCGACATAAGAGATACGCAGGAACGGATAATAGACATAGCGGTAAAGTATGGATTCTCGTCGCAGGAAGCTTTGACAAGAGCGTTAAAGTTGGCATATGGATACACGCCATATGTTTTCCGGAAAAATCCATGCCTGATTACGTTATCTTCTCAAACGCTTGTTTTATCTCCCGAAAATTATTTAAATAAAGGAGAAAAAGTCATGAACAACATTAATAGCAATAAACAATTAAATAACCTTGTTTTAATCAATATCGTTTCGTCTGACCCGAAAAGACTTGCTGATTTTTACCGCAGCATATTAGGTGCTGAAATAGAGGAAAACCACGGCGGTCCGCACCGTATCGAAATACGGTTTGGTCCGAATGACGGAAGCAATGTTTGTATTGTTGCAAATTATGACGAAGGTTTTAAGCCTCAGACATATAACGCTTGTCAAGGTTTTGAATTCCGTGTAGCCGACGCCGATGCGGAATACAAACGGATATGCGACTTGGGTATAAAGGTAAAAGAACCGCCAAAAGACGTGCCTTGGGGTTATCGTTTTTTCAATATTAAAGACCCTGATGGGAATGGTATTGATATTGTCGCACAAATATAATAAATATATAACCATATAGTCCGATTGATTATAAGCACTTTCCGTGTTAAAATAAAATTTATCTCATTCCCAGATTAGTAAAATTTTGTGAATATAAATAAAAAGGGGGACGCCGCTCTCGGCATCCCCTGATTTTTGTTAATTATACATTCCGCAGACAAACTGAAGAAATCTATTCCTCAACCGCGCACGCTTCGCAGCAGCCGTCGCATCCGGTTTCAAAATCTATAGGGATATTGTTTTTCCTGTAATAGTCTGCGATAGCTGTTTTAACAGCTTCTTCCGCGAGAACGGAGCAGTGAATCTTTGCCGGAGGCAGTCCGTCCAAGGATTCGATAACGGCTTTGTTTGTCAGTCCGAGGGCTTCTTTAACCGGTTTGCCCTTAATCATTTCCGTAGCGATAGACGAAGTTGCGATAGCGGCGCAGCAGCCGAATGTTTTAAATTTTATATCGGTTATAATATCGTCGTCGATTTTCAAAAATATTTTCATGATGTCGCCGCATTTTGCGTTGCCGACTTCGCCTATTCCGTCCGCGTTCTCTATTTCCCCGACATTCCGCGGATTCGAAAAATGGTCCATAACTTTTTCACTGTACATAGTATATATCCTCCCCTCAGTTACATAAGTTATATAAATTAAAATCAAATCATATATTTTATATAGTATAACTATATTATATACTTTATTCTTTAATAAATATAAAGAATTTTGTCAATTTTTGAATTTTACTGCATAAAATATTTATATATTAACTTTATGTTATATGGGGGGATTATATAAAAATGGCAATAAACAGACGAAGAAGGCGTTTTTACCCTGAATTTTACACTGACGATGAAATCGAAGAATTTGAACGGCAAAACCAAAACGAACAGGATTACATAAACGATACAGATAAAACGGATTATGACGGCGAAAATATAAATATTAATATAAACAATGATATGAATATATACAACAGAGACGACGAAAAAAAAGAGAAAAAAGAAAAATATGAACCTCCGGTTTTATATCCTTTATCAAATATGTCAAATATATCAAACATGTCGGATATATCCGAGTCGTCAGCTTTGCCGAAAAAAGATGAATTCATAAATTCCAAAAGAGCGGAAGAAGTGAAAAATTACAACGATTTATTATATCCTAACAACATTAAACTTTCTTCCGCATATAAACAGCTTGATAATATGCAAAACGACTATATCGATAAAAAATTAAACATGACAAAAGAGCCTACGCGCAATTTTACTCCGGGCGAATATGACAATTACGGCAAATCCGCAGAAAACGAGAAAATTTATTTCCCGGATATACCTGAAATAAAAGAAATCTGTGTGGAAATACCGGATAATATGTACTGTCAGGATATACCAATAATACAACTCGCAGAAGAATCTGAGCAATATGAACAATATGAGGAATGCATAATGCCCGAAAATCTTCAGCAATTTTCGCCGCCTGCTGAGAACTCTGAAGACGTTGAAGATTATATACACAAATATGTGCCTGAACCGGAACAAACTCAGATGCCAGCCTTTTTTGAAGAAGGTCCGGCAATTTCAGAAAATACAGAAACTGGGGAAAATATGGACGAAACTCAGCCGGAAGCCGAATCAGATTTTGATATTCAGGTTATGTCGAATATTTCGTATATCTCCAAGACACCGCAAGAACCGGAAATTTTGGAGGAATCAGAGCAAACCGAAAATGTTGAGATGAAAAAAGAAGAATTTGAAATTCCCGTGTCGATTGAGCAACCTGAGCAACCTGAGCAGCCTGAACAACCTGAAAATGCTGAAATACCGGATAATTCCAAATTAATTCCATTTGACAAAGAAAGCGCAATAAAATACGCTCTCTGTTGGGCTCTTGACCGCAATCCGAATTTCCTTAATTTTGACGATCTCGGCGGCGACTGTACAAATTATGTATCTCAGATTCTGCTTGCCGGGGGATGTAAAATGGATATGACTCCCGTGCTTGGCTGGTACTATATAAACGGAAACGACAAAAGCCCGTCATGGACAGGAGTGGAACAGTTTTATAACTATATTACAAAAGATAAAGATTTTGGCATTATCGCAAAAGAAATCAGTCCGAATGAAGCCGAAGCCGGCGATATCGCACAGCTTTCTTTTAACGGCAAAACATACCAGCACACGCCGTTTATTGTAGAAGTAAAACGCGATAAAGAAAATACGGAAAATGATTTCAGTTATGAGCAAATTAAAATATGCGCTCATTCGTTTGATTCTAAAAACCGCACCTTGAATACATATCAATGGAGAAAAATAAGATTTATTAGAATATTGGGATATATGGAAAAATAATATCGAATCGGGGAATTTAAAAGTGCAGGAGCGCGTCAAGCGGCGCTCTTGCACTTTATGTTGTGGCTCTAGTTTTATCTGAATGGATTATTATTTCTATTCGGGTTATTGGAGTTGTTTACATTATTTGAGGCGCTTCCGGGTTTTTTCTGCGGAATATTTGTATTTGCATTTGGATGATGCGTTTGTGTCGGATGCTTATGTGAAGTATGCGAATTTTGAACGCTCCGCGGCTGACCCGCGTATCCGATATTTCCTATATCGCTCATATTTTTTGCATTTTCACCGCGTACGCCTCCGCTTTGATTATTGATGTTATCGGCGTTTCCGGGCGGCATTTGAACCTTGGTTCCGGGAGGAAGCTGAGCGCGTACCGCTCCCTGAGTAAGCCGCCCCTGCGCTGCCGCGCGCGCCCGTCTCTTTCTCAGCAATTCGCGTTCCCTGCGGTGTCTTTCCCGCAGCACTCTCGCTCTTATATATAATGCGGCATATGCGGCGGCAAGCAGGCAGACTATCACTACTATCCCGGTCAGAAACGCCTGAATAAACGACGCTTTTGAATTATGAGAAGATACTATGGAATATACGTACAGTTTAAAATCATAATTTTTGCCTGTCGAATCTGACGAATTCAAACTGCTTATGTCCGCAATCCCTGAACCTGACGGATCGGTTGAATCCTGCGCAGCAGCATCCGCATTCGATGTGGAGTATATATTCTGCACCGATGAATTCGAGTATGGATTTACAAGAAGCTTTATTTTTTTTATATTTACTCTCCCGTCCCATTGGCTTATGTCAAAATAAACGGTAGTGTCTTCGTTTGGGTTAATATTTATCATGCCTTCATAAATATCAAGGGTCTTCGCGGGGCTTGCTGAACTCAACGCAGAGACAATCGTTCCGGTGGAAGTCTCGGAGGCTGATGTGCCGAACGCTCCGGAATCGCCTGCGTCTCCCTCGAGAGTCAAAATAAGCTGTATTTTCTGGTCCGGCGGCAAGCTGATGTCAGTATCTATTCTCAGGTTCACTCCGACATATTTTTCGCCCTTGAGATTTTCTATGGGGTCGGTATCGGCGTAGATTTTCAGAATACCGCCGAAATCTCCTTTTTTAGGAGCGATAAATCCCGCGAAAAGCATGTTATAACCATTCCATTTTGAATCCGGATTTGAGTATTGCGTCGTCAATGATAAATCGGAAATATTCGCGCTTCCTATAAAACCCGATAAATCCGTTTTGCTGAATCTCCCGATATTTGAATTTGTCATTGAATTTGGCTTTAAAGATTTCCCCGCAACTTCTTTCAATACGACTGCCGGCTCAGTATTTTCTGAATAAAGCGGGACAATTTCGGTAAAATCTTTTATCCCGAGAATAGGTTTGGCGAACGCTATCTGTTCCGCTTCCCTGTTTGTATCCATATATTTGAAAACATCGTATATTTTCTTTTTGACGCCCGGATCGTTTACTGTGTCCGGCTCATTTGTCCAAAGTCCGAATTTGCCGGACTCGTTTGTGCTGTCCACCTGACCGTGGTATATAAAAGCCGTTATATCTGGAATATACTTCGCTTTAAGATATGCGTAAACAAAGGCTGCCGCCTGCAAATCCATATTTTCTTTCGAGTTGTCTACAGAAGAAAATCCCTGATCTGACAGCATAACCTTTCTTGTTTCGCCGTTTGGCAGATAATCTTTTTTCTCGAGATTCAGATAATCGCACAGAACCTGTATATTTTTCATCGTTATAATCGGGGTTTCATAGCCGTTTGTCGGCGAAGTTTCCAGCCAGCACTGCGGGCTCGATATGTTTGCGTTATACGCGTGAAATGCGACGTCCCAAATGAAATTCCCCTCTTTTTGAGAGTAATCGCACAGCAAATCTATTATTTCTTTACTTATATAATCGTTGTCTCCGTCGGGTTTTGAAGCAAACCAGTTGTCAAACGGGACATAGACCCTGCTTCCCCCGAACCTTGACCGTATAGCCGTGTCGCATATTCTCAGGGCGCGCAGATAATCTTTTACATACTGCACTATATCAATCTGCCCGCAATAATTATACATAGTGCTTCTGTCTATCTGATCGCCCAGAATTATATTGTATATTCTTCCGTATCCGGAATCCTCCGGCTTGACATATCTGTCAGCGATAAAAGACATCAGTGCGGCGAAATATTTAAACCCGTCCTCATTTGTGGAGTTTACGCCGCAGTAATATGGTTTTATGCTATTGTTGTTATTTTGCAAAGAAGCAAGAGCGTTTGGGTGAATCAGAGCTTCCACAGGATTAACCGGAGCGCCGGCATCCGAATTTGAATCAGGATTTGCGTCATTTCCGGAACTTCCGTTTGGCTGATTTGGCTGATTTGCTTGCAGAGACTGCAAATATCCGTCCGCTGAAATAATTATTACCGCCGTTACATTTATTCCCTCGTTCGTAAAATATTTTATTTTTTTATCATAATCCGAAATTTTATCTATATTAAAATAAAAATTTTCGCCGTTGAATACATATGTTTCCGTATTTGCCGTAGGTCCGGGAGACATAAAATCGTTGACGGTCATTTTAACGGTAGTGTATCCGACGCCGAGAAGGCTGGCTTCGCCGAGCATTTGAATTGTAGACAGTCCCTTTTTTGTTTTTGAAACAGGAGGAGTTTCTCTTTTATTGGAAAGGCAGTTTATATTGCTTATATACTGCGCGTCGGACAGCGGGACGTATGAATCCCCGTCTTTTGCGGCGGCTACAAATTTATTGTATATTTCGCCGTTGTTGAGATTGGACAAATCCACATAGAGCGAGACGTTGTATGTGAAACTGTCTGAACTGTTCACATCGAAATGCGCCGCCGGATCTTTACCTGCCACATCTGTTATCTCCTCATACGGTTTGAGTTTAAAAATATATAAAGACTGTCCGTAATATTTGCTTGCATCAGCGGCGCTTACATAGACTTGAACTGTAAGCGAAACGGTAGTCGGATAATTGGTAATGTCGTCTTTCGATTCTATAGGCACATTCTGAGTGACTTCATTCTCTTTTTTTTCCACATATGGGATAACTGATTTTATCTGAGTCTTGTCTTCGAGCGGAGCAGACGTATCTGTTGCCGTATCAGTTGTATCTGTTGGATTTGTTATGTCGGCGGCGTTTACTTTATTTATTTTATTTATTTGATATAATTGGGGAAACAGTCCGAATAAAATCGCAAGAATTATAAATACTGTTATATATTTATATAAATTACAGTATTTGTACTTTTTGCTTAAAATTTGCATAAAATTAGACTCCTAAAATTATATATATTAACCAATCCGGGATAATATTATATTATATATTATCAAAACTTTATATATGGAATGTTAAATTTGTGTTAATATTTAAAACTTAGGGATTTCCCATGAATTTAAAGATAAAAAACAGACAAAATACCCCTTGTAAAATCTCCCGTTTAGGTATAAAATATAATTTCAGAGATATAAATTTTTGGAGGTCGGAAGCATGAGCACAGATAATAATTTTATCGTTGTAATAACAGATCAAATAGGCGATTACATTTCACCGTTTCATAAAGAGAATCTTTACTGTTTTGAGCCGCTGCGTAAAATTTTAAAACAAAATCTGCAGGAGTTTTATAATATACCGGGGCATAGATTTTTACTGAAGTTTTCTGATATGTCGGCCGACGAATATAGAGAAGAAAAGATTAATTTTTCGGAATTTTCAGAGGATGAAAAAAATCTGCCGGTTTTAGTGATATTGCACGACTGTTTTGATATTACAAAAAAATTTTTAGATAATATATTCGAAGAATATAAATCAAGCGGCAATATTG
>WQYZ01000084.1 GCA_009780985.1 Oscillospiraceae bacterium
CCACCGCGACCACCGAGAAACTCCTGCCCGCGTCTCCGCCTGCCCGCGCCGCTTCGACTGTCGCGTTGATTGCCAGCAGATTTGTCTGAAAAGCTATATCGTCTATCGTCTTCACTATCTTGCCGACTTTATCGCTCGAATCTTTCAGTTCGTTCATCGCCTTAATCATATCCGTCATTTCTTTCATGCCTTTGTTTGCCGTCTCTGTGGCGTCTGCCGCTATCTGAGCCGCAAGCCTCGTGTTTTCGGCATTCTGCGCGACCATCGACGCCGTTTCATTCATTGTTGCCGACGTTTCTTCTATTGACGCCGCCTGTTTTGAGCTCCCGCTTGCCAGTTGGCCTGACGAACCGGCAAGGTTGCTTATCTCCGTATTTATTCTATTTGTGGAATTTTCAATATTGCCGACAAGATTGCGGATAAGTTTTACAATATTGTCGATATTCTTCGACAAAACAAACACCCCGATAATTACGGCTAAAAGACTTGCGACCAATAGTATAATAATATCCCTTGTCTGTGTATCCCTGATTCCTTTAATAATTTTGTCGGTATCCTCGAAATAGTTTCCTGTGCTGATATACCATCCGTAAGGCGCAAATTTTTCGGTATACGCCCTTTTTTGATAAGAGCCGTTTTCATCGCCGGGTTTGCCGAAGTAAAAATCGGAGTAACCGCCGCCTGAATCCCCGTTCTTGATAAAATTCCGGACATAATATGTGCCTTCCTGATCCTGGGAATCCCACCGCATTGCCCCTTCATTTGCGGGATTATAATGCACGGCGCAAAGGCCGTCCGCCATGTCCGCCCAAAAATATCCGTCGCCCGACGCGCCGGGCGCGCCGCTGTTATAACGCGCGTCCCGCACGATTGTTTTGGCGGTTTCCATCGCCTCGTCCTGGGAAATCGTTCCGTCCGTATACCTCTGATAATCTGCCTGTAAGGCGCTTATAATAGTTTCCACTGCATTTTTTATATTACTGTCAAAATCGTTTCTCGCGGAATTAACCTCGCTGTTAAATTCGCTGTTTAAAAAAACGATAAAAAGCGCGGATATAATAACGACAATTGCCAGCATTATAATAGCGGAGGTTACAAGTATTTTTTGTTTTAACCCAGAGTTTTTTGATTTTTTATTCATTGCATATTTTCCTTCCTTTTCAATTTTATTCCTGTTATTTACGTGTATTTTTACTTTCATTTATATTATTCGACATCATTGTAAATTTATTTATACAAAACTCAAGATAAATTAATAATATTTCCATTTTCATCCACGTCTATAATTTCGGCGTTTGGCGCTTTCGGCAATCCGGGCATAATCATAATATCCCCTGTCAAAACGACTATAAATCCCGCGCCGGTCTGAATCACCATGTCCTTCACAGTCAGTTCAAAATCTTTCGGTCTGTTTAAAAGTTTCGGGTTGTCAGACAATGAATATTGAGTTTTCGCCATGCATACCGGCATTTTTTCATATCCCAGTTCACGTATCTGATTTAAAACGCTTTCCGCCTTTTCGGAATATATAACGCCTGACGCGCCGTAAATATTTTTCGCTATCTTCCCGATTTTATCTCTTACGGAATCCCAGTTCTCGTAAGTAAAGTTTATTTTCTTCGCGCCGTTTGACTGCGACTCGCATATATCTATGACTTTCTTGGCAAGGTCTTCCGAACCTTTTCCGCCGTCTTCGAACGCCGTCGATACAGACGCCGGGATACTGTATTTTGCGCACAGGTATTTCACCGTGTCAAGCTCGTCTTTTGAATCCGACGGAAATTTGTTTATGACGAGAATCGGATTGACGTTGAATTTTCTGAGATTTTCGACGTGCGCCAGAACATTCTGAAATCCTGCCGTCAAGTCTTCGTTTCCGTGGAGTTTTATCGCCCTGACAGTTGCGACAAGCACAACAGCGTCGGGACTGAATTTAGCTTTTCTGCATTTTATGTCGAGAAATTTTTCCGCTCCCAGATCCGCGCCGAAACCGGCTTCCGTGACAGTATAATCCGAGAGTTTAAGCGCGGCTGCCGTCGCCCTTATTGAATTGCACCCATGCGCGATATTTGCGAACGGACCACCGTGAAGTAAAACAGGCGCGCCCTCTAAAGTCTGCACGAAATTTGGCTGGAACGCTTCTTTTAAAAGGGCGCACATCGCGCCGTCCGCTTTCAAATCTTTCGCATATATCGGCTTATCGTCAAAAGTATAGCCTACTGTTATTCTTCCGAGCATTTCTTTCAGCTCGCCGAGACTTTCGGCGAGGCAGAATATCGCCATTATTTCGCTTGCGGCGGTTATTCTGAACCCGTCCTGACGGGGAATCCCGTTTGTCCTTTTGCCGAGACCAACCATTACTTCGCGCAGGGCGCGGTCGTTCATGTCCATACAGCGCGAAAACGTTATTCTGCTCGTCTCTATGCCGAGTTCGTTTCCCTGATGAATATGATTGTCTATCATTGCGCACAGAAGATTATTCGCCGACGTGATTGCGTGGAAATCCCCGGTAAAATGCAGGTTTATATCTTCCATTGGGATAACCTGCGAATATCCTCCGCCTGCCGCTCCGCCTTTGAGACCGAAAACAGGACCCAATGACGGCTCTCTCAAGGCGATTACGGTTTTCCTTCCCAAAGCGTGCAGAGCCTGTCCAAGCCCGATGGACATCGTTGTTTTGCCTTCGCCGTACTTAGTCGGGCTCATTGCCGTAACTAAAATCAGCTTGCCTGTCTCCGGTTTTTTCATAAGCCGGTCATAACAGGGCTCGTTTATCTTTGCTTTGTATCTTCCATATAAATCTATATCGTTTTCAACGTCTATATCAAGAGTTTTCGCAATATCTTTTATGGGCTTGATTTGCGCATTCCTTGAAATTTCTATATCGCTGAGCAACTTCTTTACCCCCAAACCTGAAATTTATATATTTAAATTCAGACCACCCCGTCGGCTTCGCCGCCACCCCTCCCCAGAGGGGAATTTGGAAAAATTTCCGAATGTCAGGCAAAATTCCCCTCTGGGGAGGGGTGGCGGCGAAGCCGACGGGGTGGTCACCTACATATTATTTTATTTATTATTTATTATTTTTATTTTTTGCGTTGTCCGCGTCTTTCTTTGACAAATCTGTTTTGCCTTTTGGATTTATTCCCATATACATAACGTCAAATTCGTCGCCGATTTTTACCACGTCTTCGACTTTTTCAACCCGCCTGTTCGCGAGTCTGGATATATGAACCATGCCCTCTTTACCTGGCAGGTACTCTACAAAACAGCCGATTCCCGAAAGTATTCCGGTGACTTTGCCGTGGAATATATCACCCTCTTTGGGATCGATTGCGATAGCGTTTATCATTTCGAGAGCTTTATAACCCGCGGCTTTATCCACGGCGGCGATAAATACCGTTCCGTCGTCTTCGATATCGATTTTCGCGCCGGTATCCGCGACAATCTTCTGTATAACTTTGCCGCCTGTGCCGATAACTTCGCGTATCTTATCGACCGCTATTTTAGTTGTTATCATCTTCGGCGCGTATTCCGAAACGTCGGGTTTGGGCTTGTCGATGCATTTAAGCATGACTTCGTCGAGAATCATAATTCTTCCAGCTTGTGTGACTTCAAACGCTTTTTTAATAATTTCCGGCGTCAAGCCGTCGATTTTCAGATCCATCTGAATAGACGTTATGCCCTTGTGAGTTCCTGCGACTTTAAAGTCCATATCCCCGAAGAAATCTTCGAGTCCCTGAATGTCAATCATAGTCATCCAGCGTTCGTTTTCAGTTATAAGTCCGCACGATATTCCGGCGACAGGGGTTTTTATCGGCACTCCGGCATCCATCAGCGCAAGAGTCGAGCCGCACACGGACGCCTGCGAAGTCGAGCCGTTTGACGATATGACTTCCGAAACTGTTCTTATCGCATACGGGAATTCTTCTATGGACGGCAGGACCGGTATAAGCGAGCGTTCAGCCAATGCGCCGTGTCCGATTTCGCGCCGTCCCGCGCCTCTCGACGCTTTTGCTTCACCTGTGGAATATCCCGGCATATTGTAGTGATGCATATATCTTTTTACTTCTTCTTCGTCTAAGCCGTCCAATTTCTGCTGCTCGCTTATCGGGGCGAGAGTGGCGGTTGTGAGAACCTGCGTCTGACCTCTTGTGAACATGCCGGAGCCGTGAACTCTCGGCAGCAACCCGACTTCTGCGGAAAGCGGACGGATTTCGTCCATTTTCCTGCCGTCTACGCGCTTCTGCTCGTCCAGGAGCCAGCGTCTTACGATTTCTTTCTGGAGTTTATACATACACTCGTTAATCATCGGCTCGTTTTCTCCGACAAAATCCGCTGCTTCCGGCGAAGCCGGATATTCTGTTTTCAGATACTCGAAAACTTTCTCGTAAACTCCCAAGAGTCTTTCCTCGCGGACTGTTTTGTCGTCTGTGTCGAGCGCAAATTTTACGTCGTTTGCCGCGAATGCTTTTATTTTGTCATACAAATCGTGGTCTACTTCCGCAGATTCATATCCGAATTTCTCTTTCCCTACTTCCGTTTTTATTTTGTTTATAAAATCAATCAACGGCTTGATTTCCTCATGCGCCGCCATTATTGCGTTATACATGATATCGTCAGGCACTTCGTTACCTCCGGCTTCAATCATGACGACTTTTTCTTTTGATGCGGCGACGGTAAGTTCCAGATCGCTGATTTCCCTCTCGGCAGCTGTGGGATTTAACACTATTTCGCCGTTGCACAATCCGACGAAAACTCCGCCGATCGGTCCGTTCCACGGTATATCGGATATAGTCAGCGCAATCGACGCGCCGATCATTCCGGCGATTTCAGGCGAATTGTCCTGATCCACGGATAAAACCAACAGAGACAAAACTACGTCGTTTCTCAAATCTTTCGGGAAGAGAGGGCGTATAGGTCTGTCTATGACTCTCGACGTCAGAATAGCTTTTTCCGAGGGCCGTCCCTCACGTTTCATAAAAGAGCCGGGAATTTTTCCGACTGCGTATAATCTTTCTTCGTAATCTACTGACAAGGGCAGGAAATCTATGCCGTCACGGGGTTTTTCAGACGCCGTGGCTGTCGCTAAAATCGCAGTGTCGCCGTATTTTATAAGCGCGCTACCATTTGCGAGTTGCGCCATTTTGCCGGTTTCGACAATTAATTTTCTCCCCGCAAGAGTGTATTCAAAAATTTTATGGTTTTTGAACTCGAACTGTTTTATTGCCATTTTCTATTTTACTCCTATTCTAACTTATTCTCTTACTCTTTTATTCTTTTACTTTCTTATGCCGAGTTTTTTGATGATTTCACGGTATCTGTTAATATCTTTTTTAGTGAGGTAATTCAAGAGATTTCTTCTGTGTCCGACCATTTTCAAAAGTCCGCGTCTGGAATGGTGGTCGTTTTTGTTTTTCTTAAGATGTTCTGTTAATTGATTGATTCTCGCGGTTAAAATCGCGATTTGGACTTCCGGCGAACCGGTATCAGTCGCATGCAGTTTGTTATCTGTGATAACCTGTTGTTTTTCTTCTTTGAGTAGCATAAAAATTTTTTCACCTTTCTTAAAATAAAAAATTAAATTATTTTTCTTTTGCTCTTCCGCGAAACATAGTTTACGGCGGGTGAATCCTAAATCCATAGACCAAGTTCCGGGATAATACTGAGCTATGCTCAGGATAAATTTATAAAGACATCATATTATATCACATATTTTGTCATTTGTAAACAAAAAAATAAAAATTTCTGCGAAAACGGCAGAAATTTTTACAAGCGATTTAATTTTAATTTCTAAAAAGCTACTTATTGTATGTAGACTTTTCGTATTCATTACTTATTATATTTATTTAGGAGGGCAAATTTTATGGATATTATTCGAGTGTTCGGTATAAATCTTCGGCGGTATCGCAAATCATTAGGGCTTTCCCAAGAAGCTTTTGCTGAAAAATGCGGAATGCACAGAACATATATAGGAGCAATAGAATGCTTTCGGCGTAGTATATCTCTTGAGAATATACAACGCATTGCCGATGCGCTTGGTATTGAATCATACAAATTACTTATTGATGAAAAATTAAATGATATGTAATAGGTTTTCCAATTTTTATAAGTTTATTTAGAATATTGTTATGAAAGGTTTATATTATGATTACCACATTAGATGATTTTATCTGCGAGTTCCGTAAAATTAGAGAGATGGGTTGGATACCCACTCACAGAACAGGTTCAACAGGTATTGGAAAAACGCTTGAAGATAGGCTCGGTATTATTGAGAATAATCTTGATGCACCAGATTTTGGCGAATATGAGTTAAAATCTGCAAGGTTAAATTCCAATAGTATGTTAACAATTTTTACTCGCGCACCGCAACCTGCAAAAGCAAATACATTTTTACGGCAAAAATATGGTTATTCCAGTTCCGCTTATGATAATGATGAAAAAGTTATACATTCAACATTAAACGCTGTAAGCTTTACGCCAATATCCGATACAGGATATAAATTAAAAGTGCAATGCGCCGGGGAACGGATTTATATTGCCAATGAAAAAGAGATAGAAAAGGTATATTGGGATAAAGAATCACTACGCAAGGCATTTAATAAAAAGTATACGAACAAGTTTGTATATGTTAAAGCTGAATCACGCAACGATAATAAAATTGAGGAATTCCACTTTATTTCAGCGTATATAGTTTCTGATTTCGATTATGATGGATTTTTATCATTATTGGAACAGGGGAAAATTTATGTTGACTTACGAATAGGGCAATATCATAGCGGGAAAAATGCCGGGAAGACACATGACCACGGAACCGGTTTTCGTATTCGCGAAAGAGATCAAGTATTATTGTTTAAAAATAAGGAACAAATTGGGTAAAGAATGGCATGGCACTTACATCAAAGTTTTCTTAATATTACAATATGTTCATTGGTCATTGTAGTTACTTTTTTTCCCGCTTCATTAGTAGGGGAGTTTAGTGCCGGCATGACTTTATTTGATATATTTCTATCAATTGTGTGGATATGAACTAACCCATATCTTTTGCCCAATTCTGTTAATATTAAATCTGTGTGCAAATTTTCAAGTTTGACTGTTCTATTGCCTACTACCCATATCTGATAACTTCCGCATTTCATTTTCCTAGCAATAGTAGAAATGGCAATGTCCAAGTCATGATAAAAGCTGTAAACATCGCCAGCCCGTTCAATATCAATATCCTTAATTTTCTCAAGTGAATTTAATAATATATCGCTATCAAGTGTATATTCAAATCCACTCCGATACTTTTTCCCTCCCAATAGATTTCGATCGATGGCACTTATATCATCAGATGAAACTCCGGTTAAATTAAGCCATTGTAATGACAATTTGCTAAATTCGCCATATGCAACTGTCGTTCTGCTATCGCCATATGGTGGGGAAGTTATCATAAAATCAATGCTGTTATCAGGAATGCTATCAAGCGTCATAGCGTTTTCAGATAACATAGTAACATCGGGAGATAACATAGAGTTATTACATAAATTTTCGAATGCCGACATTTTTTCAATATTCGATTTTAATATATCTGAAAAAGTACATTTAACATCAATAATGAATTTATTTATTTTATCAGGAGGATTACGGAACATTTTAAATTCTCCATTACGCCGATTGGACGTAATACGTGTAACCTCGCTAAAAGCAAGCCATAAAAACTTTTTTTCATCATTTTCTGGCAATTCCTCGATACATTTTTTAATTATTTGCAGATCTATAATAACTTGCGGTCTGTACCAATAGCCTATGTTTTTAAAATTAGGTATGTTTATTAAATTGCAGTTATTTTTATTTAAAAATTGCATTAAATATTTCGGGGCATCACTTCCCCAACCCTCTTTTGATGTAATATCTAAATTTAATTCATTTAAGATATAATGGTCCACAGAATTTCGTATTTCGGCAAGCATTTCCATTTCGAACTCAACTGCCATTATTAGCTGATTATACGATTTTTGTAATCTTTCATTTGATATAGGCATAGTTTTTACTTCGCTTAATAAACAAGCAAGCGGATTGAGGTCATTGCCATATATTTTTTTCACGCCTGCAATAACGCCTTCTACCAATACTGTTCCAGAACCTGAAAACGGATCTAAAAGTGTCTCAATAGGCTGCAATGATTTTATAATTTTTAAAATATTACGGCTTATCGGGTAGACCATAACAGCAGGATAATTATGAAGTCCATGTGTTAATTCTTTTGTGTCAGCGTTTTTAAAATCCCAATAATTTATTGGCAGTGAATTCAATTTCGCTATCAGCGCCTCGTCTTTTGAATTTATTCCGTTCATATTTTGCGTTTTCATTCCATCAAATAAACTAATTTGATATTCAGTCATTAGATCAACTTATCCTCCTCTCCCGAAAAAATTTTAAAATTTTATACAGATTAAATAAAACAGCAGATAAAACCTTAATTGAGGCTCTATCTGCTTCGCGTACAACTCCTATTGGAATGTACAAAAGTTTTGGCATCAACCTATCTTCCCGGACCGTCGCCAGTCAAGTATTGTCGGAGATGGTGAGCTTAACTTCCGTGTTCGGAATGGGAACGGGTGGACCCTCACCTCTAAAGACACCAAATAATTTATTAATGAGTTATTGATTGTGTTAGCGAAAACTCTTAACAGTTTTATATTATAACAGAATAAATTATGTTTGTCAATAGTTTTTTTGCATTTTTTTATAATTTTTTATGTTTTTTTGCTGATTTGTTATTCTGCATAGATTTATATAATTTAATTGACATATTTTTATATATATAGTATAATATTCATAATGCGAATCACGGAGGCGAAAATTATATTCAAATTTAAATTCAACATAACAGTTATAAAAATTTTTTTATTTCTGACAGTAATAACTTTTTTTGTGCCGTTATTTTCCGTGTCATGCGGAAGTCAGAAAATAACATTCAGCGGCTTCGAAACGTCTTTCGGGAAAAATATCGCCGGAGATTACCATCAAAACGGAAATATTTTTGCGGTTTTTATAATCGTTCCAGCTGTCGCCCTCCTGATTTTATCTTTTTTTATTTACAAAACCAAGAGGATTTTGCTGTTTAAAAATATATTTTTAATAGCTCCGCTATTCAGTATCTTTGCGGCGGTGGTAATTAAAGCTGTATTGAAATCTTTAATTCTGAAAAAAATCGCCGGCTTATCTAATTTTGATACAAATTCTTTTTTTATAAATTTTATAAACAAGGGCATAACCGTGCGCGCAGAATACGGATTTGCGCTGTATATAATTTTTAACGCTGTAGTTTTAGTTTTTGCGTCTGTGAACTATTTTGTGAAAAGAGAATAATTCTTATTATAAATAAAAGATATAAATAAAATGTAAATAACACATATTTCTATACGCCGCGCATATTATTTTAATAGAAAACACAGATAATAATATTGAGAGGTGTATAACTGATTAATGTCTAACATAATATTTTCACAAAATTTGCGCAAACTGAGGGAAAACAAAAAAATATCGCAGAAATCGGCGGCTGCAAGTCTCGGAATATCGCAGGCTCTTTTATCGCATTACGAAAAAGGAATACGCGAGTGCAAACTTGATTTTCTATCTAAAGCGGCTAAGTTCTACAATGTGACGACAGATTTTTTACTGGGAGCAAACGGTGTCGGCGTCAGCATCGGCAGCATAAATATATCCACGCCGGATATATCAGATATATCCAACATATCCGGACAATTCGACGAAAATATAATTATGTCGTACATGAATAAAATTAAAGACAGTGAATTGAAGAAAGACGGCGTCGAAATTAATACATACTCTATATTATATAAAAATTTACTGATAAACGCGCTGTCTTATATATTCGATGAGATGAAAGATATGAAACATAAAGATATATCAATTATATCAGGCAAATATCTATCCCTGACAGTATATTATTTATATACTCTTTTGTATGACAGTAATACTGATGCTGAGAATAATGCAGTTTCGTCTGCGCTGTCCGAAAAAATGCTCATATCCTGGCTGAAATATATTATCGCCATGAAAAATTTCAGGGCTGACGAGAATAATTCCGCAAATATTCTTAGGAAATATAATTTTGAAAATCCGTATCTAAACAATATAATCAACAGCAATCTGTGATTGTTTGTACAAAAATAATAAACCAAAAAATATATTTTTGCATTTCGTGCCTGCTGGGACGCATTTCGTGCAAAATATATTTTTTTTATTTGCAGTTGTGGTATAATAATCCGCGAGGTGATAAATTTATGAAAGATAAAAAAGTCAAAGAGAAGAAAGAAAAACCAACGCACTCGCTTTTCAGCAACATAATTTATGTGTTCGGACTGCAATGGGAGCACAGCAAAATGTTCTTCGTATTTTTGATAATACTTATACCGTTATCTCTCGGCATATCGTTCTGCAATATTTATCTGCCGAAATTGGCAGTGTCTGTGATAATAAACGGCGAACCGGTAAACAGAATCATAATTGCGGTGACGACGCTCGGACTTATAATAGCTGTTCTCAGTATAGTCAACAGCCTTATCAATACGTCTATGTGGGCTGTCGCGTCAAAATTTAATATGGCGGTATTATTTTCAACACAGAAAAAAGCGTTATATACAGATTATGAAAACACTGAATCATCAAAGTACAGGCTGATGAGCGATCGGGCGGCAGAAATGCTGTTTATGCGCGGACTTGATTCTACGATTACATCAATGCCGAAAAGTATTTCACGGCTTATAACAAACGTGCTTGGTTATTTTCTGTTCGGTGCGATAATTTCTTTCGCAAGCCCGTGGATTGCCGTTCTGCTTACAATCACGGCTTTAATAAACTATTTTATAATAAAAGCAATCCAAAATTATCAGTATAAACATCGCAACGACACGTCTTTGCTTGATAAAGAACTATGGTATCTCGCAAACAACAGCGGCACGTTTGAAAGCGCGAAAGACGTAAGATTATACGGCATGAATAAATGGTTTATCAATATGTTCAAATCACTGACAAAAAAACGTCTTGCATGGGATAAAAAATTCGCGGGAAGATATTATATCTCGAATATTGTTGACGCTCTGATTATCCTGCTCCGCGACGGGTTCGCGTATGCTGTCCTGATATACATGGTTATAAACGGAAATATACGGATAGACGCTTTTGTCTTGTATTTCGGGGCAGTTGGAAGTTTCGCGGGGTTAATTGGCGGCATATTCAATGAATTTTTAAACATAAACAGCGCCTCGCTTTCCGTATGCGACTTACGTGATTTTTTAAATTATGAAGAAAAAAGTAACAGAAATAAAGGCTGTGAGCTTCAAGATTTAAATGTGCCTTGTGAAATCGAATTAAACAATATAGCATACAGGTATGAGGGCGCGGAAAAAGATATTATATCAGATATATCTCTTAAAATCAAGCCGGGAGAAAAAATTGCGATAGTCGGGCTTAACGGCGCGGGCAAGACAACGCTGATAAAAAATATCTGCGGATTATACAATCCCACAAGCGGCAGTATCAAAATAAACGCTAGTGATATAAAAAAATATAACATTCATGATTATTATTCGATGTTTTCCGTAGTATTTCAGGACTTTCATTTCCTGCCCGTGTCGATAGCCAACACGGTTTCGAGTAAAACAGACGAGAATACAGACAGGGCAAAAGTTGAGGAATGTATCAAAATGGCGGGCTTGGACGGGAAAATCAGCAAGCTAAATAAAGGCATCGACAGTATGCTCGACAAACAGCTGAACGAGGATGGCATAGACCTGTCGGGCGGCGAAAAACAGAAATTACTTCTTGCGCGGGCGGTATATAAAAACGCGCCGATTTTGATTCTCGACGAACCGACGTCCGCGCTTGACCCGATAGCCGAAAGCGAGCTGTATGAAAAGTATCGCGAGCTTACAAAAAATAAAACGTCAATTTATATATCGCACAGGCTTTCATCTACGCGTTTCTGCGACAGGATTATATATTTGGAAGATGGAAGAATAGCCGAAATCGGAACGCACGACGAATTGATGAAGCAAAACGGAAAGTATGCGTATCTGTTCAATATCCAGAGCCATTATTATAAAGAAAATATTAACGAAGAAAAAGAGGAGGCGCAAATATGAAGAAAATAAAATATCATCTTCCAATGATAAAACGCGGAATATTAACTCTGATGCAGATTGAAAAACCGTTTGTAATACTGCACATCATAATCGAAATAATATCGCAGTTTGCTCCTTATATAACGATATATATGTCTGCAAGAATAATTGATGAACTTATAGGAAATCAAAATGTAAACACGCTTATTTTATATATTCTGATAACTATCGGCGCAAATATGATTTTATCGCTTCTGATAAATGGACTTACGCATCTTAAAAATTATCATCAAGAGCAATTTTATAAAAATGAAACGATGAACTTCTCCGAAAAAACCATGTCAATGGACTATGAAAATACAGAAAACAGAGATATAAATTTACTGCGGGAAAGGATAAATACAGAAAGCCGTACAGGATACAATATATACAATTTATATACTGCTCTCGGCAATTTTGTCGGGGCAGTCATAAATATAGTTTTGGCAATCACTCTTACTTTAAGTTTATTTGCAAACAGAGAAGTTTCGTTAATATCAAAATTGATTATGCTTGCCATGATTGCAGGTATAATTATTGTAAATTATTTTACTGCAAATAAAAGAAGTAAATTATATCTGAACATGTATGAAGATGCCGTCCCGTTAAACGCAATGTTCCATTATTATGCGGGTTTTTACAGTAATTATAACGCCGGAAAAGATATTCGTTTATACAGTATGGAAGAATTTATAAGAGAGTGGCAGCAGCAATTTTATGAAAAAAATAATAATCTTTTAATCACATTGATAAAAAAAGTATTAAAACATGATATTATTTATTCTGTGTCATCGAACGCATTAAGAATTGCGGCGTATATATTTGTGATGCTCGCGTGTGTTGCAGGAAGCGTTACAGTCGGCAGTATAGCGATGTATGTAAGCTGCATTGTAAGAGTCATAGGAGCCGCCACAGGATTAGTCACTTATGGGCAAACGCTCATCGTAAACAATAAATATCTCGAACATTATTTTAAATATCTCGATATTCCGTCGAAAATGTATCAAGGTACGCTTCCCGTCGAAAAACGCGACGACAACGAATACGAGATAGAGTTCAGAAACGTCAGCTTCAAATATCCCGGCACAAATACTTACGCTCTTAAAAATTTATCAATGAAGCTGAATATCGGTCAGAGACTTGCAGTCGTCGGCATGAACGGGAGCGGCAAAACCACGATGATAAAACTGCTCTGCAGACTCTACGACCCAACTGAGGGCGAAATAACCCTGAACGGATTCAACATCAAAAAATATAATTATGACGAATATATGAGCATATTCTCCGTCGTGTTTCAGGACTTCAAACTCTTTTCATTTCCGCTCGGTCAGAACGTCGCGTCGTCCTCGGATTACGACGGCAAACGTACGGCAGAATGTCTGAAAATGTCCGGGTTTGACGCCAGACTTGACAACATGCCTAAAGGCTTGGAAACCGCCCTGTACAAGGATTTCGAAGAGGACGGGGTGGAAATATCCGGCGGCGAGGCGCAGAAAATCGCGCTCGCTCGGGCGCTGTACAAAGACGCGCCGTTCATCGTCCTCGACGAACCCACAGCCGCTCTCGACCCGATTGCCGAGTTTGAAGTGTACTCCAAGTTCAACGAAATAGTGGGCGGTAAAACTGCGATATACATATCGCACCGGTTGTCGTCATGCCGTTTCTGCGACGACATAGCAGTGTTCCACGAGGGCGAATTGATACAGCGCGGCAGTCACGATACGCTTATCACTGACGCAAGCGGCAAATATTGCGAATTATGGAACGCACAAGCGCAGTATTACGCAGAGAATAAAGAGAATAAGCAATGAAATTTACTGTGCTGCCTCCGTCAATGTCATATCGTCGAGATAAAACGTGACGCCGGCATTGGGTTTCCACACAAAGAGCGAGACGCTGTACATTTCGGCGGGCGTAGTAAAAGTGACGGATTTCTGCACCCACTGATCGGTCGTAAAAGACACTATTTTATATTGATTCTGCGGGTCGTCCGCACTTAATTTGTACTGTATGCCCACATCTGTGGAAGCCGTCGTTTTTGCGTCGTTTTTCCCCCATGCGGTGAACGTATATGTTGTGTTAGGTTTCAACTCCATAGCGCATCCGCCGCCGCCTGTCGCGCCCGAAGCTACGACCATTGCTTTTGAGCCGTTGTACGATACGCCGTCCTGTATGGAAGTCCCGCCCCAATCTGCCCAGCCGCCGGGAAACCCGTTCTCTAAATCCCCGTTTGTGAGAAGCGGCATATCTGAACTGTAATCCGGCACAGGAGCGGTCAGTTGTCCGTGCGCGTCGTCCCATACAAGTCCGCCTGCCCATGTCAAATTAGTCGGTTTGCTTCCGTCTGTTTTATCAATCTGCCAACCACAGTTAGCCGTGTTGGCTGTGAGAGGCAGTCCCCCGTCGTCCCACGCCCAGTATATCCTGCCTATATTGTTTGGGATTACGGAATTGTACATGTTTTTAACGGCGTTCATCTGAGAAACGTTATCAGTCCCCACGCCGAACTCGCCGACTATTACGCATAAGTTGAGATTGCGCGCGTCCGTGAAGTAATTGTTGAATCTTGTAATTCCGTCCCTCCATGCGTCATAGACATGCAGTGAGAATACAATATTGTCATATTTTGCAATCAGCGTCGGACCCATTCGTATAATTGCGCTGTCATACGACGAAGCGCCGTCGTAGTAGCCGCTCCCCTGCCCCCAGCCGTGCTCGTCTAAGACGACGATATTATCCGCGCCCGCATCCCTGATAGCCTTGATTAATCCGTCGTTTATCTGCAGCCACTGGTCGGCGGACGCTTTTGAGTTATCGCTGCCCGGTTCATTCATTGTATTGAACCACACATATGGATTGGTCTTGAATCTGTTGGCTTTATCGACCCACCACTGCGTCAGTTCCGTAAGCGACGGTATGTATCCGACGACGTTGCTGCCGTCATATTTCGGCTGTTCAGTATCAGTGGGATAAGAGCCCGTGTAGTCGTGCACTTCAAGTATGACGACAATACCTTTGTCTGTGAACGCCTTGATTAAAGCGTCAAGGTCGCTGTTGTTATTAGTCGCCCATTGCCAGCCGATAGCGCAGCACATTCTGACTGTGTTGAATTTCCATACGTCTGTTATCAACGATACATCCTGCAAAGTATCTCTGGGGAAAACCCAGCCGGGCCCGTTTACGTTGACGCCCCTGATATTAAATTCATTGCCGTCCGGGTCAAGTATTTTCGTCCCGTCTACTTTGAACTGTTTGATTTCAGTTACGTCGGTATTTGTGCTTGACGTATTTGCCATTTCCGTGCCGTTGCTTTCAGTCGCCGAATTTGATTTAACAGCGGCGGTACATGACTGACACATAAGTATGCAAACGGCTCCTGCCGCGGCTGCGCAAAAAACTTTCAACAACGCCGAAGCTTTTTTCAAATTTTTTCTCATACAATTATATACACCTTTCGTATAATTTTATTATAAATGTGATCACGAGTTGAGAATAAGTAGGGACGAACTGTGTTCGTCCGCCAAAATCGCGCACACTTCGCGGACGAACACAGTTCGTCCCTACGGCGAAACGCAATTTAAAATCCTTATATTGTTGACATTGCTTTCAAAAGAGGGCTTGGCGTGGTTCCCCCAGTGTTTCACTGATTTTGTGCGCTTTTACTCTTTGAAAACAATCTCGCGGCGGTGATAATCACCCCGATAAAACATATCACCGCTACGACTAAATATGTGACGCGCATACCGTATATGAATAAATCCGCTCTCCCTGCGACGTAATCGTTTACGGGCTGACCGTATTTCGCGCTCATTGATGAGAAAAGAACCGTCGTGGCAAGCAGTACGCCGAAAATAAAACCCGTATTGCGCGCAAGCGCGTTAATACTGCCAGCCACGCCGAGCTTGTTTCTCGGTATGCTCGACATAATCAGCGAAGTGTTCGGCGACTGAAAAAGCGCGTTTCCCAACCCTAAGAACCCGTAAACACAGCCAGTTAGGACAAGACTTGTTTTAACCGTCATCATCGCCGCCCCGACATATCCGATTGTGGAAAAACACAGCCCGATAAGCGTGGGAAGTCTCTGACCGATTTTGTCTGAAAGATGCCCTGACAAAGGAGCCATAACCGCCAAAACTACCGGATAAATCATCATCATAAGCCCCGCGATAAGCGCGTTCATTCCCCGCGCGTCCTGTAAATAGAACGGCTGTAATATGTTTATGCTGCTCAGCGAAACAAATACTAAAAACGCGCATATAACGCTGACGCTGAAAAGCGTGTTTTTGAATATCGACAAATCCAGCATAGGCTGATTCTCTCTGCGTTCAACCATAATAAACGCGGCAATCAGAATGACACCCGCAATTATGGCGGAAATAACAAAAGGGTTCAGGAAGTTTACGCCCTCGCCGCTTCCGACGGCGCAGAAAATCAGCGACGAGCCTACTCCGAAAAGTATGATGCCCTTCATATCGAGGCTTTCTTTTACCTCAGTTCCTTTCGGCAGCGTTCGTGAAGCCAGTATAAATGCGACAATGCCGATAGGCACGTTTATCAGGAATATATAATGCCAGCTTAACGCGTGTACAATAAACCCGCCTACAGGCGGACCGATAAGCGAGCCTAAGGCAACGCTTGTGCCATTGAATCCCAATGCGCGTCCGCGCTCGTTTGCAGGGAATGCCTGCGTCAGTATCCCCTGCGACGTCGACATGGACGCCGCCGCTCCGACAGCCTGTATAATGCGGGATATGACCAACATCACTAAATTTACAGATATGCCGCATAAAAGCGAGCCGCCGGTAAAGACGATAATGCCGAATTTAAAAATCAGCGTATTACCTTTAATATCCCCCAAACGTCCGAAAAACAGCGCAAGCGCGCAAATAATGATGAGATAGCCGGTTACAACCCATGTTATTGCGGAAACCGGTTCTTTGAATGTGTGCGATAGATTTGGGAGCGCAATATTGACAATACTGCTGTCCAAAGTAGACATTAGCGTCATCAAAACCACTATGCGCAGTATGGACCAACGGCGCGGATTTAATTCTGTTTCTTGATTTTGCAAGTTTTTAATCACCTAACATGTATATTAATTTGCTGCGAACTGTATTGTATTATTATATCATAGGCAGGGTGACTTTTCAATAATTATTTTTAATATAAAATTTTAAAAAACATACCGAACTATTTTTATATATTTTATACTATTAATACATAACCGGTTACAAATTATAAATCAAGAGATTAAATAAATAAAATGAGGTTCAAATACGATGGATATTTCTGATTTCCCTGAATTTGACGAAGATTTCATAAATAAAGTTTATATGTACTGCTATAAACATCTGTTTAACAGCGATATGGCAAGGGATTTGGCTCAGGATATTCTGCTTGAGGCTTTGACCGTGAGTAAATCCGATAACAAGCGGCAGAAAATCGACAATTTTTACGCATGGTTCTGGAAAATGGCGCATAATAAATTCTGCGCGTACATAAAACTGCAAAACAACGAGGCTGTTTCTCTCGACGCTTTCATCGGCAGTCCGTCTGAATCAACGTTTATTGACAGTGATTTCGACATAGCCGGGAATCTTATAAACGCAGAAGAAACGGCGAAGTTAAATCAGGTAATCGCGGGAATATCAAAAATTCACAGGGAAGTCATAATTTTATATTATCTCAAACAACACACAACAAAACAAATCGCGCAGAAGCTGAACGTCACCGAAGGCACGGTAAAACGCCGTCTGCACGATGCGAAAAATGAAACTAAGAAAGG
>WQYZ01000085.1 GCA_009780985.1 Oscillospiraceae bacterium
AGGGTCGGCGATGTATTATATATGGCATTCGAGGAACGAGAGCGCGTCGGCTGATGGGCGGCGTAAAGGCGAACCGTTATCGGCAAACTTTTCGCCGAGCCTCGACATAGGGAGCAAAAACCCGATGTCTGTAATACGTTCGTTCACAAAAATGAATCTGAAAAAAGTCATAAACGGCGGACCGCTCACTATCGAACTGCACGATACCGTTTTCAGAAACGACGACGGAATCGAAAAGACGGCAATGCTTGTCAACGAGTATGTGCGGCGCGGCGGACATCAGCTGCAAATCAACGCGGTAAACAGCGACACAATGCTTAAAGCGCAGAAAAACCCTGAGGACTACAAGAATTTGATTGTGCGCGTATGGGGCTGGAGCGGGTATTTCGTGGAACTCGACGAGGAGTATCAGAATCAGATTATAAAACGCGCGGAATTTAATTATGCGAATTGAATATCTTATTTAATAATTGCAGAATATAACTCTTATAATCATTATGTTCTTTAGCATTAACGGTAATGTGTTATATTCAATCGCTTATTTTAAATATAAATATATTAGGCGATTGCGAAAGATATGACAAAAGGAAGGCAAAAAATGGGAATAGGCAAGAGAAAAGCAAAAAATAAAAACCCGATGAAAAAAGGGCGCAAAGAAAAAAGCTAAAAACTTATATAAAAAAATGGTCAAGCAACAATAAGAAATTTAAGACTGCGGAATAAGTCCCTACGATGTAATTTGTCGGCGAGAAGCACGGTTAATAATTGAGAAATACCAGCGAGAAGCAAATCGGCGTGTAATGTATTGGCATTTTGAGTTTTTCTGGAGGCGAGACAAAAAGAATTTTTGAATTGAGAAATGGAGCGTTCGACAGCGGTACGAATTTTGTAGGTGTTGATCCAATCATCAGAACCGCGAATAGTACCGGGGAAAGCTCTGAGGTCTTTTTCCGGGTAAACGTAAACCATTCTGCCGGACGAGGAAGGAGTGCAGGGGTTGTCGCAGGAGGTTCTGCGGTGACGCTGATATCGGCGACCGTCGGGGCATTTGACCCAAATCATCTTGGGACATGGGACAGACGAACTTGAAAGTGGGAGTCCCGCAACGGAGATGAGAAGCGTTCCCCTCAGGTCTCATGGGAATGGACGAATTGTTAGGACAGCAAGGAATACCATCTTCATTGATAGTATAGTTGGAATAATTGACAAGGGGGTTGTTCAGGGGGATATATGCTTTTTCAAAATGCCTGTTTTCGCCGAAAGTATCACTGGTAAGCAAGTCTTTGTAAATCTGAACCGCGTCAAAAGCGGCGTCGCCGAGAAAGGTTTTGGGCGTAAGTAATGGATGCACTCTGAAAAAGTCCTGCAAGGTAGGAATGAGCAACCTTGAATCATGCACAGACTTATCTTCTCTTGGTGAATCAGACCTTTTCTCTACGACAATATCAGGATGTGCGTCAAAAAAATCTCTGTCGTAAAATTCGATATGGCGCGTAATACCTAGCCCGTTGGTGACAAGTCCAAATTTGTAGGCGTAACAGAAATGACCATTTATATATATGTGCTTGATTTCATGGTTCGCTGACGCACAGTTCGGCATATTACTGTAAGCGGCTCTATGCGGGTCGTAAGACGAATTTAAGTTCATGGCTTTTGCATACGCTTTCAACTGCCGTATGATACGATCAGCATACTGGGGATTATTTTCGGTAACGTAAGCTTCAACGCCAGAAGAATCAAAGATAGTCATATCTGCTTTGGCAGCATCTATAGCTTGACATATCGGTTCAGTCATATCAACAAGACGGTCGAAAATCATCTGTAAGTCCGTCAAAAAGTCTTGCTTGAAGCGTGTTATCTTCGATGCATCGGGTACTTTGTCAAATCCGCAGAACTCACGCAATTCTTTGGAGTAGTGCAGGAACACAAGCAGTAATTCGTCTGTAGGTATGGTGAATATTTTTTGGATTATCAACGCCCATAGAAAACCCTGTAACGGGTATTCGCGTGGTCTGCCTGTCCACGAGTAAAAATGCAGGTAAAACGATGGCGGTATTATTTCATCAATTTTTATATGTTCCTCCAACAGTGTCAAAAATTTCGGCTTATCGTTTTCCAATATTTCTTGACAGTGTGAATATACATCTTCCAAGGTAAGTTGATCTTTATTTGCTATCATACATGTATAACTCCTTTTTGGGGCTCATGGTTTTTATTATGTGATATTTCTATTATACCATATTTCAGTGAGGAGTTATACTGTTTTGATGTTAACAAATCTCCCATTTTATGCGGGAGTTGGCGTTTCGCAATCGCCATTTAAATATATAAAGAAGAGGAACAAAAACATGAACAATATCTGCTTGGTCTTAACGGAGTCAAAAGGCACGATAAACAAAAACATCTACGGGCATTTTTCGGAGCATATCGGCGGCGTATTCTATGACGGACTGTGGGTCGGCGAAGATTCATCTGTGCCGAATATCAGGGGTTTCAGAAAATCGCTTGTCGAAAGTTTCAAAAAAATAAATCCCCCCGTGCTGCGCTGGCCCGGAGGGTGTTTCGCGGAAACATACGACTGGAGAGACGGCATAGGCGAGAGAAGCAAACGTCCCGTTACCGTAAACTGGTGGTATAACGAAGACAAGAGAACAGAATCCAATCAAGTCGGCACGCATGAATTCATAGACTTTTGCAGACTTGTCGGAGCTGAGCCGTATTTTGCCGCGAATATCACTTCTACCACTCCTATGGAAATACGCAACTGGGTAGAATACTGCAATTTCCCTGAGAATTTAACGACGCTCTCAACCCTCAGAGGCGAAAACGGTGATAGTGCGCCGTTTAACGTAAAATACTGGGGCATAGGCAACGAGAACTGGGGCGGCGGCGGAAACATGACCCCGCAGATGTACGCCCGCGAGTTCATGAAATACAAGACTATATGCGACTCCGTGAACAATATCGGCTGTAAGTTTATCGCCTGCGGACCGAACGGCGGCGATATAAACTGGACAAAAGGCTTCTTTGAAGAGTACAGATATAACAACAACTGGCAGAGTTCATTCTACGGCTTATCACTGCACTACTATTGCGGAGCTGCCGGTCACCCTCTGACATTCAGCGAAGATGAATATTATCAGATGCTGTCGCAGGCAAACGAAATGCAGGATATAATCAGGAAACACCGCGCGGTTATGGATTATTACGACCCGAAAAGAACGCTTGGTCTTATCGTGGACGAGTGGGGGTGCTGGCATCAGGGAGGCACGGGACCATCCAAAGGCTATAATCTGTTCGAGCAACAGAGCACGATACGCGACGCTATGGTTGCTGGTCTTACGCTCAACATATTCAACAACAACTGCGATGTAGTCGCAATGGCAAACGTGGCGCAGCTGTGTAACAACCTGCACTCGCTCTATCTTGCGGGAGAAGATAATTTTGTGGAGACTCCCAACTATTTTGTATTCGACATGTACAAAACCCATCAGGGAGGCAGGCAGGTACAGATAATCGACGATTTCGAGACGATGCAAGTCAAAGACAGGGCTGATATAAAATCCGTATCTGCGTCTGCGTCCGTAAACGAAAACGGCGATATAACGATAACATTAGTGAATATGGACTATAAAGAAGAAAAGCAGGTAAAACTGACGTCGTTCGGCGGGCAAATCGCAGGGAAAGCCGACATAACCGTTCTGACGGCGGACGACCCGCACGCTCACAACTCTTTTGAGAATCCCAAAGCCATTCGACCTGCAACATACAGCACGGCTATTAACCCCGGAGATAAAGTCACTTTGCCCAAAGCAAGCGTAGTTTCAGTCGTTATACATAAATAAAAAGTAATATTATTTAAATAATACAGCAATAAAGCAGAAAGGTAGCAATTTTTATGAAAAATACCAAAAATTCCTGTCGAATCAACCACATAAAGCGAATATTATTTATGATTTTTACAGTTTTATTTTTACTTGCGATGTCAGCGTCAGCCATTTCCTGCAATTCAAACAAATCCGCAAACGGCAATAACAGTCAGACAGGCGATAACTCTGCGAGCGGCGAAGCGCAATCGGACACAGCCGCGACCACGGAACAGTATGTTTATCCCCAGCTTGACGGCGGCGGGGCAGATTTCACGTTTTTGTCTCCAACTACTACATGGTTCTATTACACAGACATAGTACGCGACACTATGGACGGCGAGGTTCTCGACGACGCTATATATAACAGAAACAGTTTTATAGAAGACAAATTTAATATAAACATTAAATCTGAGGATATGGATATCGGGAAGATTTACACGCAGTTAAAAAAAGTGATCCTGGCTGGGGACGACGTGTACGACGCCTCGTTCTGTCCGGCTTTCTCAAGCGGCAACATCGGGTCGTTAATCACGCAGAATATGTTTTATAATCTGCGCGATATTGCGAGTTTGAATCTCGGCGAAAACTGGTGGAATCAGACTATGGACAAAGAAGCCGCGGTAGGCGCGGGAAACAAACTGTATTATGCGGGCTGCGACATAGATATTGCGACTCTCCAGTCTGTATCGCTCGTGTATATCAACCAGACTATGATGACGAATTTAGGTCTCGAACTGCCGTATAACATGGTCAGACAGGGCAAGTGGACTTACGACGCAATGAATCAGTATCAGAAAGCCGGGGCAAATATGAACGGCGACGTTTCATGGAAGTGGACTTTGAACGGCACGGCGATATACGGGTTAGCCGGATACGAGGATTGCGCTATGGCTTTATTGGCGGGAGCCGATGTGCGGTATATTAACACAGATGCCAACGGCGTCCCCCAGCTGGCAGTTCAGGACGAACGTTTTATAAACGCGCTGACCAAAGTGCAACAAATGCTTCAATTACAGGACGGGTCTTATTTATACGCAAACAGCGACCCTGCGACAGGCAATCATTACGAGCCTATTTTCAAGAGCGGCAGGGCTTTAATGGCTACGGGAGAACTGAAAGCCGCAGACGTGTTCAGGGATATGCCCGACACGTTCGGCATACTGCCCATTCCTAAATACGACGAGACCCAGCAGAATTATTACTGCCATGATATTTTTGCGTGCCCGCTTCTTGTAATCCCGGCAACAAATCCGGATCCTGAAACCACCGGAGCGATTCTGGACGCTATGGCATACGTGAGCAACAGGGATGTCACTCCGGTATTGTTCGATATTTCAGTTTCGCAGAAACAGCTCCGCAACGACGATTCGATAGATATGCTCCAGATTATCAGGAATTCCGGCTCTTTCGAAGTCGGCTGCGCATACGGCTGGGTAAATACTCTCTATGATGCAATAGGAAGCAATGTCGGTCAAGGCAAATCGTTTGATATCGCGTCGCAGATAGATAAAAATGTGCCCAAAATGCAGGCAAACATAGATAAAACTATGGAGCTGTTCCAGTAATATATCCGTGAACGGATATATTTGTGAATGGAATTGTATGACAAGGTTTGCAGGGACACAAAATTTTGTGTCCCTGCAAAGAAGAAAATATAATAACTTAAAAGAGAGGGATATATTATATATGGCGGCTAAAAAGAAAAAATACACTGTGGCGCAGGCGGGTTTGGGAAACCGCGGCAAAGTACATCTTTTGGGGATAAAAGGCAATTCTGACAGGTTGGATTTGACCGCCGTATGCGACATCAACGGCGACCGTCTCGGCTTTATATCAAAAGAATTCGGCATTGAGCCTGAAAAAGCATATACCGACGCGGACAAAATGCTCGCGGAAACAAACCCCGACATATTTGTGTTTGTAACTCAGCCTGATTTGCGCATTGACATGATAAAACTTGCCGTGAAACACAATATAAAAGCCGCGGCGTTTGAAAAACCTATGGCGACTTCTATCAAAGAGGCGGCGGAAATAACGAAATTATGCGAACAGAATAATATAAAAGCAATAGTTTCGCATCAGCAGAAATACCTGACGTCGATGCAGAAGATGAAAAGCATAGTAGATTCGGGCGAAGTCGGCGATATTGTGCAGATAAACGTATCGACAAAAGCGTGGATGTCACAGCTCGGCACGCATTTTATGGACTATGCGATATGGGCTAACAACGGACATAGGGCGAATTGGGTCGTGGGACACGTTCACGGAACGGGAAAACTTACAGACAGTCACCCATCGCCGGATTATATAATGGGACAGGTCGAATTTGCCAACGGCGTGAGGCTGTTTTTGGAAAACGGCTATCTTTCGAAATCGCGCATGGGTGAAGACAAATTCTGGGTGGACAACAGGCTGACGGTATATTGCACAAAAGGTTACGCATGGGCTGAAACGGACGGAGCATGGGGCGCGTGTATAAACGGTCGGATAGAAGGCGGACAGGGCAAATTATGGGGAGAACAGGAACCGGGACTGCAAACGCCGTACTTTGCGGATTTTGTCAATTGGCTCGACGACGATTCGAAAGTCCATCCGTGCAATATCGCCGTAACATATCACGGATATGAAATACTCGAAGCGTTATGCGTAAGCGCGCTTGACAACACACCGGTTTATCTTCCTGTTAATCCTGACGAAATGCCAGATATAATCCAACGCATAAAAACGGAGCTGAAATTACAAATGTGAACGGTATAATACTATTCATAGAAAATTCACGCAAAATTATTAGTCCGCTCTTGATATAACTGCCGCTTGTATAGTATAATGAAATTAAACTAAAAAATTTCTTAACAGCAGTGAAATCTGCCAAAGATTGTTAAAAAAATATCAAACTTCCAGCATTACAAAATGAGAGGAGGAACACTGATGAGTGTTCAAAATCAAAGCTGCACATGCGGCAAAACGGATGAAGAGCGGGCATACGCCCAGATTTCCAACGTCATAGACCTCTACAAGGATAAAAAAGGAAGCCTTATCCAGGTACTGCACCTTGCACAGGAAATCTATGGCTATCTGCCGCTGGAACTTCAGGAATTTATAGCTGAAAAGATGGATATGCCGCTTTCCGAAGTGTCCGGCGTCGTTTCTTTTTACTCATTCTTTTCCACAGTTCCGCGCGGAAAGCATACTATCAGGGTCTGTCTCGGCACTGCTTGTTATGTCCGCGGAGGCAAACGCGTCGTGGAGCATTTACAGCAGAAATTAGGCGTAGACCTCGGGGAGACGACAAAAGACGGGCTTTTCACTTTGGAAGTGGCGCGCTGTATCGGTTCGTGCGGACTTGCGCCCGCTATGATGATTGACGAAAAAGTCTATAAGCAGGTAAATGTCAACAAATTAGACACAATTTTGTCCGAGTACAAAAATCAAGAAAAGGAGGCGGTTGCTCAATGACAGCGGCGGCAGCAACAGCGAAAGTAAATTCTGTTTCCGATCTGGAACAGATAAAACAGAAATATGAACAGCAGACGGCAAACCTGAAACGCCATATATTAGTCTGCGGAGGCGCAGGCTGCGTATCTTCAGGGTGCGCGGAGATTGAAGAAGCCGTAAAAAATGCTCTCAAAGACTGCGGACTTGCCGACCAGACTTCGGTCGTCGAAACCGGATGTATGGGTACATGCGCCGTAGGTCCGGTAATGCTTATCGAGCCTGAGGGGATATTCTATACAAAACTCACTCCCGAAAAAGTCCGTGAAATTATTTCGGCTCATTTATGCGATAACAGAATTGTAGAGGAATATACGTTTTTTGACAAAACGCTCAACGCTTATGTTCCTAAGATGAGCGACATCGCGTTCTTTAAACAGCAGGTCAAAATCGCCCTGCGCAACTGCGGCATGATGGATCACGCGTCTATAGACGCATATATCGCCCGCGACGGCTATATGGCGGCAGCAAAATCCCTCACGGAGAAAACCGGCGCAGATATTGTGCGCGAAGTGAAAGAGTCCGGACTTATGGGGCGCGGAGGCGCAGGATTCCCCACGGGCGTCAAATGGGAAGCGGGGCTTAACGCTCCCGGCGACGTAAAATACATAGTCTGCAACGCGGACGAGGGCGACCCCGGCGCGTTTATGGACAGAAGCATCATAGAGGGCGATCCCCATTCAGTAATAGAAGGTCTTCTTCTCGGCGGATTTGCCATAGGAGCGCATATGGGCTACGTATATGTCCGCGCGGAATATCCTTTAGCAATCGAACGTTTGGAACGCGCGATAAATCAGGCGCGCGAATACGGATTGTTAGGCAAAGATTTATTCGGTTCGAGTTTTGACTTTGACATAGAGATACGCATCGGCGCGGGCGCGTTTGTCTGCGGCGAAGAAACCGCCCTTATGAACTCAATAGAAGGACAGAGAGGCGAACCGCGTCAGAAGCCGCCGTTCCCGTTCCAGAAAGGTCTGTTTGGGAAGCCCACGATTATAAACAATGTCGAAACACTCGCGAATATACCCGCCATTATACAGAAAGGCGCGGCGTGGTATTCCAGTATAGGCACAAAGTCCAGCAAAGGCACAAAAGTGTTCGCGCTTGCGGGCGATATTGTCAATACAGGCATAGTGGAAGTGCCGATAGGCATCCCGCTCGGCAGCATACTTTTCGACATAGGCGGAGGAATACCGGGTAAAAAACATTTCAAAGCCGCGCAGATGGGCGGTCCGTCGGGCGGCTGCATCACTCAGGAAAATCTGAATACCCCTACGGATTACGATACGATCAAAGCTCTCGGGGCAATTATGGGCTCCGGAGGATTCATCGTTATGAACGAAGATACGTGTATGGTCGATACCGCGAGATTCTTCATGGAGTTTATACAGGACGAGTCCTGCGGACAGTGCGTGCCGTGCAGGCTCGGCACGCAGCGTATGCTGGAGATTCTCACCCGCATTACGCAGGGTCAGGGCGAAGATGGAGATATCGAACTTTTAGAGCTGCTCGGCGAGAGTATCAGGGAGACTGCTATCTGCGGTTTGGGACAGACTGCTCCCAATCCCGTTCTGAGCGCAATAAAGAACTTCAGGGAAGAATTTGAAGAACATATAAAATATAAAAAATGCCGTGCGGGAGTTTGCAGTAATTTATTTATTTCGCCGTGCGAAAACACATGTCCCGCCAATATCAACGTTCCGGGATATACGTCGCTTATTGCGGACGGGCGTTTTATAGACGCATATAAACTGATCAGGCAGGAAAATCCGTTTCCGTCGGTATGCGGGCGCATATGCACGCACCCGTGCGAAAGCAAATGCCGCCGCAGAACTACGGACGAGGCTATCGCAATTTGCGAACTCAAACGTTTTGCCGCAGATTACGCGTATAAGAACGAGCAGCCGTTTACAAAAGACATCGTGTTCCCGAAAAACGGCAAGCGCGTATCTGTCGTCGGAGCGGGCGCGGCGGGGCTTACCTGCGGATATTATCTTGCGCGTATCGGCTACGACGTGGACGTTTACGAATCTGAAGGAGTTGCTGGCGGCGTGCTTGCATACGGTATTCCGGAGTACAGACTGCCTAAAAAAGTTCTTCAGCACGAAATCGGCCTCATAGAAAAAGAAGGCGTGAATATTCACCTCAACACATCCGTAGGCAAAGAAATTTCGTTTGAGAAGCTGCAGAAAGACAGCGACGCAGTTTTCGTTTCCACAGGCACTCAGCTGCCGCAGAAAGTCGGCATCGAAGGCGAAAACTTAAAAGGCGTAGTCCATGGGATTGACTTTCTGAAAATCGTCAATTTAAAACGCCCGTTTGAAGTCGGCCAGAACGTGACTGTTGTCGGCGGCGGAAATACCGCCATAGATTCAGCGCGCACCGCTTTGCGTTTGGGGGCAAAGAAAGTGACGATTCTTTACCGTCGCACGCGCGGAATGATGCCCGCTTACGAGACCGAGGTCAACGAGGCGATCGAGGAGGGCATAGAGCTTAAAGAGCTCGTAAATCCCGTGCGTTTTATAGGCGACGAAAACGGCAGTATATGCGCGGTCGAATGTCAGAATATGACGCTCGGCGAATTCGATTCTTCCGGACGCCGCAAATCCGTGCCGTCTGAAGAGCCGATGTTTACGATCGAAACGGATATGATTATCCCGGCAATCAGCCAGTATGCCGACCTGCCGTTTATTCCGGCAAAAGATATCGGACGCACAAAATGGGGCACATTTACGGTCAACGACGATACGATGATGACAACAATGAAAGGCGTCTTCGCGGGAGGCGATATAGTGCGCGGACCTGACACTGTGATTCAGGCAATCGCGGACGGCAAAAAAGCCGCTATAGCCATAGACAGATATCTCGGCGGACGCGGCGTATTAAATAAAGGCGAAGATATAGAAATAAATCCGAAGTACAGCGACGACGAAGTTGTAGAACTGCCAAGATACTCGTTGGATATGCTCAATATAGATAAACGCAGGAACAGTTTCGACGAAGTCGTATTAGGCTACCATAAAATTACTGCGATGGCGGAGGCAATGCGTTGTCTCCACTGCGAGAGGAGGTAAATACAGATGATTAACATGACGATTAACAATCAGCCGGTAGAGGTGGAAGAAGGTATCACCATCATGGAAGCCGCGCTGCGGAATCATATCAATATACCCCATTTATGCTATCTCAGGGATGTTCATCAAGCGGGCGTGTGCCGTATCTGCGTAGTCGAAGTTGAGGGAGCAAAGAGCTTGCAGGCATCGTGCGCTACGGCGGTGCGTCAGGGCATGATTGTTCATACGAACACCGAAAAAGTGCGCCAATACCGCAAAGTGCTGTACGAACTGATGCTTTCAGACCATGCTCAGAACTGCCTCAGCTGCGTTCGCAACCAGACTTGCGAATTTCAGGCGTTAGGCAGGCTTCTGGGTATTGAGGCGTCCCGGTTCGAAGGAAAACATTCGCAGGACAGAGTAGACGCGTCAGTATCAATTACGCGCGATATGTCCAAATGTATCCTGTGCCGCCGCTGTGTGACGGCTTGCGGAAAAATTCAGGAAACGTGCGTAATATCGCCGCAAAACCGCGGGTTTGAGACGGAAATTTCGCCGTCAATGGGACTGCCTATAGGCTCTATCGACTGCGCGTTCTGCGGACAGTGCACGGTAGTGTGCCCGGTCGGCGCGCTCAATGCGACGGACGCAACCGTGAAAGTCTGGAACGCGCTGAGCAATCCCGCATTGCATACGGTCGTGCAGGTCGCTCCAGCAGTCCGCGTTGCAATCGGGGAAGAATTCGGTCTCGAACCGGGCTCCAGAGTCACGGGCAAACTTGCCGCCGCTCTGCGCCGCCTCGGATTTAATGACGTATTCGATACAAACTTCGCCGCAGACCTGACTATCATAGAAGAAGGCACAGAGCTTTTACATCGGCTTCAGGCGGCGCTGACAGGTAAATCCGCAGTTTTGCCTATGATTACAAGCTGCAGCCCCGGCTGGATTAAATATGTGGAAAACCATTTCCCGGAACATCTCGACCATTTGTCAACCTGCAAATCCCCGCATGCTATGCTGGGCGCCTTGGCTAAAACTTATTATTCGGACAGCATCGGCGTTCCGACGGAGAATATGTATGTCGTATCCATTATGCCGTGTACGGCGAAGAAATTCGAGATTGTGCGCGAAGAAATGAAAAACCGTGAATATGCGAATGTGGACGCGGTTATTACGACGAGAGAACTTGGGGAAATGATAAAAGCCGCGGGCATAGATTTCAACAGCCTGCCGGACGAAGAATTCGACAATCCTCTCGGCATGTCTACCGGCGCGGCGGATATTTTCGGTCTGACCGGCGGCGTTATGGAAGCCGCGCTCAGAACTGTTTACGAACTGGTTACAGGCAGGGAACTGCCGTTTGAGAATCTGCATGTCACTCCAATCGTAGGATTGGATCAGGTTAAAGAGGCGTCAGTGACTTTTGCCGACGTTCTGCCGGAATATTCGTTTTTAGAGGGAGTAGCCGCGCGCATTGCCGTAACAAGCGGACTTGCAGGCGCGCATAAACTCATGGAGCAGATAGAAAAAGGCGAATCGCCGTATCATTTCATAGAGATTATGGGATGCCCGGGCGGCTGTATTATGGGCGGCGGACAGCCCCGCTCCAAAGACCCCGAAGTCCGTACAAAGCGTCTTTCAGGTCTGTATACCGAAGACGAGAGCAAAGTATTGCGCAAATCGCACGACAATCCGTTCGTACAGGAACTGTATAAAAATTATTTGGGCGCGCCCGGCGGACATTTGTCGCATGACCTTCTTCACACTCATTATGTCAAACGCGGAGTATTTAACGAATTATCCGGAACATCTTACAGTATTGAACCGGATTCTTCATCAATAAAACACAAACGCGAATCCGGCGCCGGCAACGGCAACACGGCGGAGACGTCGAAAGCGAGCCGCGAAGAACAGATGCCGCTCGATTTGTTGGAATTTGCAGCAGAAAACGCGCGGTTAAAAGCGGCTTTGGAAGACGCAAATGAAACCGTAGAAATCCTGAAAAGCGTACTCAAAAAGAAATAATGTAAAAAAATATAATTGTGTAAGGAACGCATAAAATGCCATAGTATATGGCATTTTATGCGTTCCTTACAATTTTGTTGTCTTATTTTACAGTCAATTCATTGCTTTCGACGTCAATTACAAATTCGTGTCCCTGCTCAATATTGCCTTTTAATATGTGTCTGCCAATCATCGTCTCAATTTTACTTTGGATATAGCGTTTAATAGGTCTTGCGCCGTAAATCGGGTCATATGCGTCGTCCGCCACATATTCTTTGGCTTTTTCTGTCAGTCTGACAGAAAGCTGCTGCTCTTTCAGACGGGCGGACAGGCGTTCCGTCAATATATCTATGATATTTAGTATTTCTGTTTTGCTTAACGGCTTATAAAAAATAATCTCGTCAAGACGGTTTAAGAACTCCGGTCTGAAATGCTGTTTTAACATATTTTCGATTTCTATTTTGGTTTCTTCCTTGATATTGCCTTTAGAGTCAATTCCTGCCAAAAGATATTCCGAACCGATATTTGAAGTCAGTATAATGATCGTATTTTTGAAATCGACTGTTTTGCCGTGCGAATCCGTAATGCGCCCGTCGTCGAGAACCTGAAGCAGTATGTTGAAAACGTCGCTGTGAGCTTTCTCCACCTCGTCAAACAAAACGACGCTGTACGGTCTTCTTCTGACCGCTTCCGTAAGCTGTCCGCCCTCTTCGTAGCCGACGTATCCGGGAGGCGCGCCGACTAATCTCGACACGGAATATTTCTCCATATATTCGGACATATCGATACGCACCATATTGTGCTCGTCGTCAAACAGGCTTTCTGCCAGAGCTTTTGCGAGTTCTGTTTTGCCCACGCCGGTCGGACCTAAAAACATAAACGAGCCTATAGGACGGTTGGGGTCGGCGATTCCGGAGCGGGAACGGATGATAGCCTCGCATACTTTATCCACGGCGTCGTTCTGTCCGACAACGCGTTTATGCAGTTCTTTATCCAAAGACAGTATTTTTTCCCGCTCGCCCTCTATTAATTTCGTCACAGGTATGCCAGTCCACCGCGCGACGATTTTTGCGATTTCTTCGTCCGTGACTTTTGTGCGCAGAAATGCGAATTTCTTTTCCGGATTTTCGCCGCTCTGATTTTTTTCGGCTTCCGCCAACTGTTTCTGCAGTTCCGGCATCTTTCCGTATTTGAGCTCGGCTAATTTATTTAAATCGTACACTCTTTCAGCTTCCTCGATTTGCGCGTTGACGTTCTCAATCTGCTCCCTGATTTTCTGTATAGACTGAATAATGTTCTTCTCATTTTCCCATTGAACTTTCATGGAGTTGAATTCTTCGCGCAGGTCTGACAATTCTTTCTGCGTTTTCTCAAGATTTTCTTTTGAAAGATTGTCTTTTTCGCGCTTTAGAGCAGCTTCCTGTATTTCCATCTGCATGATTTTACGTGCGATAACGTCCAATTCCGTCGGCATGGAGTCGATTTCGGTTCTTATCATGGCGCAGGCTTCGTCAACCAAATCTATCGCTTTATCCGGCAGAAACCTATCTGAAATATACCTATGCGACAGCGTCGCCGCGCTTATTAACGCGCCGTCCGTAATCTGCACGCCGTGATACACTTCGTAGCGTTCTTTTAACCCTCTCAATATTGTTATAGTATCCTCGACAGTCGGCTCGCCCACGTAAACCGGCTGGAAACGTCTTTCCAGAGCGGCGTCTTTCTCCACATACTGCCTGTATTCGTCCAATGTCGTCGCGCCTATGCAGTGAAGCTCGCCTCTTGCAAGCAATGGTTTCAGCAAATTCCCCGCGTCCATTGCGCCCTCTGTTTTTCCCGCGCCGACGATTGTGTGTATTTCGTCGATAAACAATATTATTCTACCGTCCGATTCTTTTATTTCGTGAAGCACGGCTTTAAGACGCTCCTCAAATTCTCCCCTGTATTTCGCTCCCGCAATCAAAGCGCCCATATCGAGCGCGAATATAGTCTTGTCTTTCAATCCCTCCGGCACATCGCCTTTTACTATGCGTATCGCAAGCCCCTCGACGACGGCGGTTTTGCCGACGCCCGGTTCGCCGATTAAAACAGGATTGTTTTTAGTCTTTCGTGATAGGATACGGATAACGTTCCTGATTTCGTCGTCGCGACCGATTACGGGGTCCTGTTTTTGCTGTTTTACCCGCTCCACCAAATCATAGCCGTATTTATTCAACGCCTCGTAAGATTCCTCGGGGTTGTCTGTTTCCACGTTCCGGTTGTTCCTGATAGTCTGAAGCGCGCTTACAAACCTGTTTTTATCCAAGTTAATGCTGCTGAAAATTTCTTTTATATTGGGCGTGCCCTTTTCAAACATAGCCAAAATCATATGCTCTGTCGAGACATATGCGTCTTTATACTGTTTTGCCTGCCGTTCAGATTCAGTCAGTATTTTATCTGTCGCCTGTGACACATACACTTTATCGGGTTCGCGACCCGGACCGGATACTTTGGGAATTTTTTCGATATAACGGTCTGCGACAGAAAGCGCGCTGTCCGTATTTATCCCCATTTTTTCAAAAAGACGGGGAATTAATCCGTTATCCTGGTCGATTAGCGCGTATAATATATGTTCCGGCTCAATCTGCATATTGCCGTTTTCAACGGCGATGCTCTGAGCTGTTTTTATCGCTTCCAAAGATTTTTGCGTAAAATTTTGCGTATCCATAAAAAATCTCCCTCCTGCATTATTTTTCAAATTTTCTAAATTTTCAATTTGCCATTTGCGGCGTAACTGACATACAAATTTTCAATTTCACGGCGGATGCCGCCGCCGTTCGGATTATAAAAATAATATTTGAACAATTCGTCAAATACATGGATATAATCGCTGACAGCCGTTCCGATTGCCTTGCTGCCGGCAGGATTCCCCTGTTCTGCCGATATATATATTTTCCTGCTGAAATAGCCTGCGTCGGTTATATATGTGATTCGCCGATTCGATTTAAGAAATATATACTTGGTTTCCAGTTCAATCCAAAAACTGAAAAAATCCGCAAAACTTCTCAGAGTATCAATATCGCGCGACCTTAGAATTACGCTGATTTTGCCGATAGACATCTCGTCGCTGTGCGATATTCTGACTTCATATTTCAGTTCCGGACGGTATATATAACGGAGCGGGCTTTTAACGCTTACGGCAAATTTGTTCAAATCGGCGTTTACAACGAAATGCCCTGCCGCGTTCATATCATTCATACTTTTTTCTATACTGCTTATAACGTCAAAAAAATTGATGCCTGTCTGTCGGAAATATAAAAATTCGCTTAACGCTTCGTGAACAATATCGGAAACCGACGCGTCTTTTTCAAGAGCGACCCTGCGTATTTCGTTCATCATTTCTTCTATAATCCTTATGCTTCCGTCGTCTTCATACATATCCATAATTAACATCTCCTTTTCGGCTTTATATATTTCATAATATCTCTATTATACGCCAGATGCGCTAAAATTTCAATAGTATTTCAATAAAATTTTCAATTTCGCACTTTTCATTTTTAATTGTTATTTGTTAATTGTTAATTATCTTTACCTGTCATACCACTGCGCCTGCGTGGAATACAGTCTGGCGTATTCGCCGTTGTTTGCCAATAAATCTTCATGCGAACCGTCTTCGGCGATTTCGCCGTCTTTGAACACGACAACTCTGTCGGCAAGAGATGCGACGCTTATTCTGTGCGTGACCATTATGACCGTTTTGCCCTCTGTCATGGCTATGTATTTTCTGAAAACTTCGGCTTCCGCAAGCGGGTCTAAATTGCTTGTAGGCTCGTCGAGGACGATAAAACCCCTGTCTCTGTAATACGCGCGCGCAATCGCGATTTTCTGCCACTGACCGCCCGATAAATCCGTTCCGCCTATGTCTTTGCCCAGCAAATCTTCTTTATCTGCTCCGTCGAAACCTGAAAATCCGAGAGCTTCGTCAATCTGACTTTCATCGCGTTCTTTTTTTACGTCGCCGAGAAAGACATTATCGCCGATTGTGAACGTGTTAAACCGCGCCGGTTCCTGAAATACGCATGAAAGCGCATCGTATCTGTCAGCAAAGTCCATATTTTTTATGTTGCCGCCGTTTATTAAAATCTCGCCGCCCGACGGCTCCAGCATACCCGTCAGCAGTTTTATAAACGTGGTCTTCCCTGCTCCGTTTTCGCCCACAAACGCCACTTTTTCGCCCTGTTTTATCGAAAAATTCACATTTTTTATTCTGTATTCGTCAGTCAGCGGATAGCGGTATGATATATCTTTGACTTCCAGCTTTTCAAAGTCAACGGATTTACCGCCTATATTTTCCGAATTTTCTGCAATTTGTTCGCTTAAATCTATAAGCTCAAAAAACTGCGCGGATTCGTTTTTCTTGGATATAAAATTTGCGACCGAGCCGAACAGCTGCGACGTGCTCCCCATCAGCGTGCCGATTAACGCCAGAACCGCGCCCAACGCGCCGATTGACAGTTTGCCCTGCGTCATCAGCACAATCGCGAAAACGTTCGCCGCGATACTCGCTATATTCGATATAAAACCGCTCGCCGTTCCGAGTATGAACACATTCATCTGGTTTTTCTTTTCTTTTACGACATAATCGTCCGCGAGGACTTTCCATTTTGCGAAAAAGAAATCAAACAGATTTAACGCTTTCACTTCTTTTGCCGGACCCCCGAGCAAAACGTTCTGATAATATCCGGCTTCGCGCAGGATTTTACCGTTGTCGCGCGAAAATTTAAAGTTGAGTTTATTGCCGACGTAAGTAGTATAGAGCGTGGGAATCGGCGCGGCAAGCACGATAAAACACAAAACCGGATTGAAAATATACAGCGACGCGGCGACCATGACGACGGACACGATTTTCGCGATTATAACATATCCCTCGATAATTACGCCCCTCTGGAGCGAACTCCATTCGCCGCCCATAGAATCGAAACTGCGGTTGATTATGTCGTTTATCTTCGGTACTTCCATATAATCCGGGTAAAGTTTAGAGATTTTTTTGAACAACTTCGCCTGAAATTTTTCCTGTAAACGGTTGTCCTGAACTTTGCTCAGACGCTGAATATCTTCGCCGCCGTAAAGATAACCGTTTAATATATCGCTCACAAATCCGATTAACCAGTACAAAAGCGCAAGTCCAAACAGCGAAATCAGCTGAACCGTTGAAATGCCTGAAACGCCCGAGTATTTATTTGCGCTGTCGATATATCTTCCCCAGATAAACGCCATTGCCGGCTGCAATATGCTTAAAATTATCGCTAAACTTAAGAATATGCCGCACATAAGTCTTGCGGACGAGAAAACATAGTTGAAAAGTCTTGTCAGATATGATAATTTTGGCGGGTTCTCTTTCAGTATATCTTTCTCAAAAACCGCCGTGTTATCACTGAATTTTATCTCGTATGCCGGTTTTTTCTCTTCGGGTTTATTTTTATTTTTTTTATTTTTTTCAG
>WQYZ01000086.1 GCA_009780985.1 Oscillospiraceae bacterium
CAGCCGCAGATTTACTTTCCTGCGACAGCTATATTTACGTCGTTCCTTTTGCTTTTTTCCGGCGCTTTACCGTATATCACCTTCGACAAACTGCCTTTTTCATCGTCTTCGACTATCTCAAACCGTCCGCCTTTGTATTCTTCAGACGGTAATCCCGGCTCTATGGGCGAATATAAATAATCGTCGTCACTATTGTCTATGATTCTCAAAAGACCGGTTAATTTATCTATTTCAAGCACTTCGTATATTTTCTCATTCGTGAAAGTTACTACTATATCAGGACCCAAATATCTGATTTTACCCAAAACTTTTCTTTTCATTTTTTTGCCTTAACTCCTTTCACTTTATGATTATATTGAATACCGACATACTCATTCCAATGAATATCGTATATAAAATTATCTGTTTCTGCAATGCCGCCTTTTTTCTCCCATTTTTCTTTATCTCCGCCAAATTTCAAAGATAATTCTTCCGCGTCTCTGAAAATAGTCGAAGTACCGTAACCGGCAATAACTCTGACTTCTGTTATTTTGGTTCCCATTGGTACAATCCCATTTACCAAAGAAGATTTTACATCAATAACAGAGCTTAAAGCAGTATCTTCAGCTTTTGTAACTTTTGGTAATTTCTCCACTTCACCACCGCCCTATTTGAATTATATCACAACTCGCATAAAATGTCAACATAAAATTACTGCCTACGCAGAAACGGCTTCCCCAGTTGCAGACCACACTGACCGAAAGGAACATCAGTATGTTGGTATGTGACAGGGGGAGCCGGAATTTGTGCACTTTTTCAAATATGCTTATTTATGCCCTTATACTATATTGCTGTATAAATCTCTTGTCGCAATTCCGCTGTATGTAGAAGTTTTAGAGTGCAGTGGATTTAGTCAATCCAATCAAGTCCAGCAAACCAGTCACTCAAAACGACCGTTCCATTACCTACCATTGCTAAATCATCTGCAAATACATCACTAAGAGCTGCTTTTGTTGCTTGTACGGCAGTAACAGTAGGAACTGCATTTATTGATAATCCTTTATACATAAAGTAATTCTGATTATATGTCATACCTTTTATACCTAATTGGAAAGTTATACCAAGTTTAGAAGTAGGACTTTGAGGGTCAGGTTGTACCGGAGTTTTACTTGAACCATCACCTATAGCGGGTATGTAAACAAACATGGTTCCTTCGCCATTATTCCATATTTGAACACCAGCAGGGAAGCTAGCATTGAAATTACCGGGAGTTGCCCAAAATGCCTGCCCATCAACTGTTACATCAAAATAAGAATATATATCGTTAGATAAAGGTGCGCTAACAGATGGTGAGTTTGGATCTACGCTGTTAATAGGAGTATTATCAATAACACCCGACGCAACATTAAAATAACTCCAACGCGTAAAATTATTTGTTGAGGCATCAGTAAGTGCCGTACCATTTTCATTAATAGTTTGTGCTATTAAATCTAATTGATCAGGGATAGAGACCGCCCCTGTTCCTGCCAAATTATAATCAATTCTTACAACTACACCTCTATTATGATCAACTGTTGCATCCAATGTGCTTTCTAAACCTTCGCTGGGGTAGAGAATTATTGGGTCTTTATTGGTAATATCACGTTCCATAGTCCATTTAGTATTATTGTAGGGTTGTGCTGTAAAACCACCGCTTCCATCGGAGACTATATTAATAGGTTTAATAACTGAATTCTGGGTATCTACAGTAATATATGCTGCCGTAAAATTCGCCGTTCCACCACCGCCGCCTTGTACCACAAACCAAGAGAATGTGCCGCCCATTGCTACACATGCTATGATTACTACTGACAATATTGCCAGCGCTTTTTTTGACTTAAATATGCTTAGAAATTTTTTCATTTAAAGAATCCTCCAAAATTAATAAATTAATGTAAAAATTTTTGTTTGCCTCATTGCTGCGTGCAACGTGGTTAAACGCTCCCAACTGAACGCTGTTCAGTATCTGAACTTCGTCCGGCGCAGGGATTTTTTTAACGCCTTTTATTTTTTACATCCTTTATATATTTTTATAAGGAGGGAGTGCCTTATATTTGCGCAATGTGAAGATTTTCCACCCAAGCCCTCTTTAGTAAAGAGGGTGGCACGCGAGAACTTGTATTCCCACTGTAAGATTACGCTCAAACCGCGTGACGGGTGTTTTGTGGAATTTGATGTTGAAAAGTGCGGTGGACGCAAAACACCCGGCTCTGCGGAGCCACCCTCTTTACTAAAGAGGGCTAAGGAGTGCGTCAACTCCGTCACTCATCAGAAACTATTCGGCTTACTTGTTTACTGTTTCTTCGATTTCTTTTTCTTGCTCACACCGTTTACTCCGACAATTATGCCGCTCCCGACAAATACTAATCCCATGCCGGGTAAAACAAATCCCATAGGGTCGGCTTCGCCGGTTTTAGGCATATGGATAGTCGTTGTTGGCGTGGTCGTGGTCGCTTCCGTTGTTGACGTTTCAGTTGTCGGAGATGCCAGCGGAGGCTGGGTGTCTGTAAACGATTCCAATGATTCTCCGGCAGTCGGCTGAACCTGTTCAGCCAATACAGGAGCATTTGTAAGAGGCACGGTCGCGTCGGTTATATTTTCGGTAACCGGCGGCTGTGTCGGTTCGGCTGTCGTAGGATTTCCCGTCGGCGTTATACCGGGTCCGGGTTCCGGAGTAGGTCCGGGCGTCGTCGATTCGGACTGCGGCGGAGGCGGAGGCGGTGGCGCTGGGGTTGTCGTCGGCACATTCTGCGTTGCGGTAAACACAATCTGGAAACTTGCCGGCTGTCCCATATATTCTTTCGTAAAATCAAGCCACTGCGAAAGATTGCTGTCGCTGTTTGACGTATCGACTACGTCTATTCCGCCAAGAACTGTCGCGGTGAAAAATAGGTGTCTGCTTTCGTTGACCGCGAACCTATCAAGCGGAATATCGTTGGCATCAGGCACAGGATTTGGCGCGCTTAACGAGGGCACCAGACCGTCGTATAATACTTTTGAGCCGTCCGTGATTTTGAGCCAGATGATTTCGTTGAGTTTGCAGTCGGCTTCGTCCGTGACGCCGTTCGTCAGTCGCACAGTCATTGCCGCGGTCTGCGCGGACGAAGTGTTGTTCGCGATAAGCAAATCAGCCGTGAGGCTTTCGCCCGGGTAAATCGCTGCGAAGTCGCCCATATTGAACAGCGGTACAGGGTAGTCCTCCGCATGAGTGGAGAGAGCTGTGCGGTCGGCATCGGTTTCACTTCCGCTTTTAAGGAGTTGATTGACCCCTATGACATACGAGTTTGTCGGGTATGCAGCCGCGCTTACATGCGAGAACGCAAGGGATAACATCACGCCGATTACCATAAAAATGGCGAGGGACTTTTTAACTTTTGTACGTATATGTAATTTCATAATCAGCTAATCACCTCCCACTTAACTAACTGCCCAGCTTGTTACGCCGGATGCTGTTGTTGTATAATTATACGCTTTCTGCGTAGCTTGGAGTGCTTCTGCTATGAGGGTTACTTTTCCCCCAGTAGGATTTAATGTTATATCAGGTAAACTTATCGGCGTGTCCGACGGCATTAATATGCCGTATGGAGCAGTACTCAATAATTTATCGCCGCCTGTATAAACTAAGAACGTTCCGTCATAGGCTGTTGCTACCGTCCAATTGCCATCCTCTACAGATATATCAAAATCGCTCGAAGGTACTCCGGTAGTCGGTTGAGGATCTTCTTCCGCAATTACCCTGACACGCAGGATTATCGGAATGTCGCTACTGTTTGTGATTTCGCCAGTAGTCGTATTCAACTCAATCTTGACCGTGCCCATTTTTGCTGTACCGGTCACACCGTCAGGCATCAGCGTCCCTGCGTACCATGCCTGCGTTACGCCGAACGTCACGGACGACATCATAGTCACGCACAGCAGCAGCGAGATTATCAGGGACATAGGAGAGCGTCTTGTTTTTGTTCGTTTCATATAATTTTATTCTCCCCCTCCCTTACGATAAGCCTAAATAAGTTGCTACGGTACCGCCAAATACATCGTCAACTGCCGCGGCTGTCTTTTGACACCAATTAACTGTTACCGGTGAATTGGTATTACTGAAATTTAATGCGTCGTCGAAATCATATCCTTGCGTTTGATTTCCGTCGTATGTTGGACTCAACGTTTTTGTAACAGCTAATCCATAAAATTTTATTATCGGGATATATACATCAAAACTTTTTGTAGCACCAACCGCTAATACGCCATATTGACTTGCTTGGTTAGTAGTCCCTGCATCAAAAATCAAAAAGTTATTAACAGATCCATAATTTTCTCCGACTGGTTCAGTATTTGTTAAAGAATCTATGCCGATTATTGGATTTGTTGAAGTTCCTACAGTATTGGGTAATCCCGAAAAGTCCAATCCATATACAAAATCGCCGTAGTCAGGAGCGGTTCCAGTATTTGTTATTTTGATTTCTGCTTTTAAGTAAGTGTATGGCTGGCACTGAATTTCGTAAGCGGCAGATACTCCGTTTTCTCCTGCAAAACCCTCGCCCGGTATTCCCGTTATACTGTACTTCACCTCATACTTGCCGCTGATTGCGCCAGCCTTTATGCTGACAGGACTGCCGCCGCCCACAGAAACCACATTCCACGCGCAGACTACGTACGTTATTGCGCAGACTAAGATGAGTGCTATGATGATTATACTTTTCTTCAACTTTTTGTGACTCCGTTTAATCATTTTGCACCTCCCGTTGATGTCGGCGGACTGTCTGTTATGCCGTCCGACCATGCTCTGTAATATGGTTGTGTCTGTTTTTTGACTACAATTGTTATAACGTATGAGCCTGCAGGAATTTTAGTGTCAGTACCCGTATATTCTAATGCCGTACTATTAATATCTGCACCTACATATTCCACTTCATATCCATACGGAACATATGCAGTTGCGGTGTAACCTAAACTTGCGTCTGGTACAATCGTGTATACTTTCATAACTCCACTAAGAGTTTTTACTTCAGCGGGAGTAGCGTTAGAATCAAACGTCACATCCGTATCAACTACACCGGCAACTTCGCCCGCTACATGGAATGTACCTCCACCACTTGAGGACGGTTTTGACACGGTTACATCGACATAGTTCAAATCTGTAGGGTTATCTGTATCATTCACAACTTTTATGATGAGATTGCCGCCGATTACAGTGAGCCATACTTTTGCCGTTGGTTGTGGGTTAGATGTACTATTATCATAATCGGTCAAACCGTTTGTTTTACCCGTATAATATAGAGTAGTCGTAGTAGGCATAGACGCTGTAAACGTATATTCATATTCACCAACAGGCGGTGAAACGGTTATACTACTGACACTTGTTTCATCAGTAACATTTCTATCAACATAACTTGAATCCCCTGTTTTAGTGACAGTCCAACTTGCTGTATACTTCCCTGAATTATAATAGTTTTCCCATGAAGTATCCATTCTATATCCTGCATTTACCAAATAATTCCATGCGGTCTGTGTAGCGTCAATCTGTATTGTTGTGTCAGTATCGTCTATCTTTCCGTCATTATTAGTATCTAAAGCTAAATATAAAGACGGCGTTAATGTTGCGTTAACATTGTTTACAATAATTTTAGATTTTCTGTCATTCTCTGTGTCAGTTGCACCACTTAAAAGGTCAGGATTACCTGCGATATGTAAATCCACATAAAACAATGGCGGCACATCTATTGTAGGTTTGTCCACGAAACCTACAATAGGAGAAACTAAATCGTCAGGTGAAATCCCGCTTGGTGCTGTAAATGTTAGAGTAGGCACACTCTCATTCGTATATATCTCTTTTTGCCCTGTCAAATATTCGTTTTTATCCATATCGACATTCGCAAGAAAATTCAATCTATAAGTTCCAGTATTCAATGTTTCGCCAGATTTAGTAGTGACGGTTATAGTATTAGGTATATTATATGGATTGTTAGCAGTTGAAGTAAAACTCTTATTTATGTTTATAAGGCTATCTGATACAGAATCCCATGTTTCAGTTGTATCGTTATATTTTTGGAAAGCAATATTAGTTATGTCAAAATTGTTTATAAGTTCATCTGAAATAACATCTGTAAGGGTTACATTTTCAATTTCTTTTTGTGTAATTGTATCAACAATACTTGATAATATATCATATAAGCTACTTGCGCTATTATAATATACATTGTCAGCATTTTGATTTTTCGGATCCGGATCTTTTGATGTTAATTCTGCTAACCACCTTGGTTTTCCAACGTTTCCAGGTGCAGTAAAATCCGTACCGGTTGTTGGACCACGGTATACACCATATATATCTGCCATTCCATTAACAGCTGTTAATGCATTAGTAACTTGGGTATTTGTACCCGAAGGATAACCGGATAACGAGGTTATAACAATAATAATTTTTTCATGATCATTTGACGGAAATAAAGTCATTGCAGTTTTTATATCATTTTCAATGCCATTATTCGCTATAGGACTATTTCCGGCATTACCACTATAAGAACCATTAGAGTTAACCGCTGCAACACCACTTGCAATATCATTTGGAGAACTGAGATTTTTACCGTAAGCATGATATTTTCCTGCATCTATAACTATCCCTACAGTATCTCCTACAGTATTATCATTAATTACTTCATTTGCAACACCTGCAATATCTGCTCTATCTGCAGAATTAGTAGATGTTGCATCTCCTGCTATAACAAATACAAAATCATATAACTTTGGTGTTGACATATCTACTTGATCTACGCCAAATTGTACTGAAACTTCATATTCTCTAAAGTTTTGTGTAGGAGTTGCCGTTTTATGCAAACTATTGTCTGGGACCAAATCTGCAACACTACTACTTGTTGCACCCAATAACATTCCACGTGCCGCTTTTATCATCGGCGGTTCCCACCATACAGGCGGTAAACTTTCTATTACATCCGGTTCTCCGCTACATGGCACAACACCATTGCCTCCCGATTGCCCGTCGGTTCCGTCGCCTGTACCGCCGTCATAGTCCGACAGTACAAACGAACCGTCGATGTATGCGTAATACTCTATTCCGTCAGGTCCGTCAAATTCGAAAATCTGATTTCCGTCACTGTCATATACAAGATTTCCGGCAACGTCAAGTATGGGTACATAAAGTACTGGGTCGTCCTGATTGCTTGGGTCTGTTGGGTCAGTAGGATCTGTTGGATCAGTCGGATCTATTGGATCTATTGGATCTGTTGGGTCAGTAGGATCTATCGGATCTGTTGGATCTGTTGGATCGCTTGGATTTGTAATATTGCTTGGGTCTATAGGATCTATTGGATTACTTGGATCTGTTGGGTCGCTGCTTCCGCCGCCTAAGTCTGTGCCGTCGCTGTTGCCCGAGGGGTTCTCCAGATTTTCTACGTCTGTGGAGTCGTAGGCTTTGACAAACCGTATGTAACTGCTGAATCCGCCGAAAATTAGTGTAAGAACAAGCAATATCGACAGCAGCTTAAAATTCGCGGCTTTAAATGCTCTCATTTTTTAACATCGCCTCCTTGCCACGTTCAATAAAAATAATATGTTGGTTCTCATTTTTTTGCTGCTTATTCTGATATTATCAGCCTCCCTTAGAATTAATTAAACAAGTGTGTATAAGCGCAGTGAATTTTTGACTTATTTATTTTTCTTATCCTTTTTATTGACATTCCGGCGGCAATTACGAACTGCCGATTTAAAATAATCCGATTTATTCGGAAATTTTAACAATAGATTTGTTTTGAAACCCCGATGTTGTTGTAGGGGACGATGGCAATCGTCCCGTGTATTAGGGCGGATTGCCATCCGCCCCTACAGGCTTTGGAACAGGTCTAATATAAACAAAACCTTGGGTTTTTTAACGCGCTCACCTCAGCGCGTAGTATATTCCTCATCTCTGCCTGACGGCTTCACACTTCTGATACAACGGAACAGCGTCCGTTCCTTATGCTTCTCGTCCGCCATATCGCGCTGCGTCTTAAGTTCTGTAAAATTTATATTATTGGGGCAATATTCACATGTTTCGGATTGATTGCATTCTGCCCCGCTATAATAATCGCAATCCCAGTAACTTTCAAATTCATTCATTTCATTAACCCTCCATTAATGAATTCAGAATAATTTTCCTAAGCCGTTTTAAATTTTAAGACATAATTTCTGTTATGTCGCTGACGTAATTTTAAAGTCGTTCGAAAATTTTATTTCAATACATAACTTTTAAATTTAATTTATATTTTTTAACATATTTGGAACAAATACACCGAAAAACTGCACATTATATTTTGTGTTGATTTTATTATACTACAGAAAAATTTAAATGTCAATAGAAATAATAAAAAAATATATTAAAAAATTGTGAATTTTAAGATATTTTTAAGCAATGCAAAGCCGACGGGCAAATGAACAAGCGTTCTTCGATTTCGGCTTTTTTGTTATACCTTTTTTTATTTTTTCCTACGCTTACTCTCTGAAAATTTTGTAAACAGCCAAAATTTTTTCATTTTGCCATTTACGTCAGCGACATAACAGAAATTATGTGTATTTTAGAGTCGCCAAGCCGAGATTTTCGATAATTTTACGGTATTTCGCACTGCTTTCCATGATGTAGATCCGCGTCGTATTTATATTGCTGTGACCGAGCGTGTCCGCAAGCTTCGCGAGGTCTTTTTCTTTGCCGTAAAACACCCGCGAATACAGTCCTCGCAGATTGTGCGGAAATACTTTCGCAGAATCAACATTTGCGATTGCGCAGAGTTTTTTCATTTCTAACCATATATTAGAGCGGTGGAGCGGCGCGCCGTTTCGCGTCACGAATAGACAGCCTGTATATATATGCCGCTTTTTCGCGTATTCCAGAAGCGCCGTCCGCAAATCGTTCGGTATAAAAACGGTTCTCGTTTTGCCTTTATTTGTGATTATCGCCTGACCTTGTTTCACTGCTTCCACTGTGACAAACTGTAATTCGCTGACGCGAAGTCCGAGAGCGCAGAGCGTTTGAATGACGTAAAACAACCGTTCATTTTTCGTCAACCGCGCCGCGTTTAGAAGCCGCTCGTATTCCCGCTGGGACAAATCTTTTTTGTCGGGCAGAAACGTCTGCTTCTGAACTTTGTACGGTTTTATTTTCATACTGAGCCTGAAAAAAGAGAAGAAACTATTTATTGCGGCAAGCATAGAGTTAACGCTTGTCACGGCGTGAGTCTCTTTCAGCGCGACTTTCCATTCGATTGCTTTCTCTTTCGTGACGGATTTGCCGTTCACAAAATCTGAAAAAGCCTTGACGTCGCGGGCGTATTTTTCTACGGTGTTGCAAGCTCTTTCATCGTTTTTTAAGTTGAGCGTATATTCTTTTATTTTTTCTTCCGTGATATAAAAATTTATTATATTTGACATTTTAAATATCCTCCGTTTTTATTATTTACAAAAATACATTGTAATATAAAAAAATAGCCGGAACAAGACTTTTATTTACATTCTTGCGCTGGCATTTCGTTTCTATTTTATTCTTTCCGTTATTGTATTATTTATTTTTATATTTTTTATATTAGAGAAAAATTTACAAAAAGTTATATAAATCGACTGGAATATAATATGCCATTATGTAAAATAAATAATGTATTGAAAATATTTTCTGCGCCGTTTTATATTTATACAATAATGCGGCGCATATATTTAAAAACTTATTATATCAAGGAGAAAATTAATTATGGCAAATTTAAAATTCTATTCGGGAGAGCAAGTCCCGCTCGAAATGCACAAAGTGCGCATGGTGCAAAGATTAAATCTTCTGCCTGTGGAACAGCGTAAAACAGCGATGGAAGAAGCAGGCTTCAATACGTTTTTGCTTAAAAACAGAGACGTATTTATGGATATGCTTACGGACAGCGGCGTAAACGCCATGAGCGAAAATCAATATGCGGCTATGCTGCAAGCCGACGACAGTTACGCAGGTTCTGAAACATTTTACAGATTGGAAAAAGCTCTTTCCGACGTTTTCGGCATGAAATATTACCTGCCCGCCCATCAGGGAAGAGCCTGCGAAAATATCATTTCCAACGTTTTTGTTAAGCCAGGCAAAACAGTCCTGACTAATTACCATTTCACTACGGCAAAAGCTATGATAACCCTATACGGCGGTGTAGTGGAAGAAATCGTTAAAGACGAGGGACTTAAAATCACAAGCTCCGATTTGTTTAAAGGCGATATAGACATGGAGAAACTCGACGAGGCAATCAAACGGTTAAAAGAAGAAAATATAGCTTTCCTGCGCATCGAATCCGGCACAAACCTCATCGGCGGACAGCCTGTATCAATGAAGAATATGAAAGAAGTAACCGATATATGCAAAAAACGCGGCATCATTTCCGTATATGATGCAAGCCTCCTTGCAGACAACCTGTATTTTATAAAAACAAGGGATCCAAAATATAAAGATATGTCCCTTGAACAAATATCCCATGAAATAGCCGGCTTCTTCGATATTATATATTTCTCGGCGAGAAAACTCGGCTGCGCGCGCGGAGGCGGAATATTGACTTCAAATTATGATTTATATTATAAAATGCGCGAACTTGTGCCGCTTTACGAAGGATTCATAACATACGGCGGCATGTCGGTGCGCGAGATGGAAGCGATGGCGGTCGGACTCCGCGAAACAATGGATATAGACGTAATCAGCCAGACCCCTATATTTGTCGAAGCGTTAGCCCATGAACTGCAAAAGAAAAATGTGCCTATAGTAACTCCTCCCGGAGGATTGGGATGTCACATTGACGCAAAAACTTTCTGCGAGCATCTGCCGCAGGAACAATATCCGGCGGGCGCGCTTGTAGCTGCGATTTATATAGCGAGCGGCGTGCGTTTAATGGAAAGAGGAACACTGTCCGAACAGAGAAATCCCGATGGAAGCGAAGTTTTCGCAATAATGGAGCTTGGTCGTATGGCTGTGCCAAAACGCGTATTTACGCTGTCGCAGATAAAATACGCCGCCGACAGGGTAGGCTGGCTCTATGATAACCGCAAATTGATCGGCGGACTGAAATTTGTCGAGGAACCGTCGGTTTTGAGATTCTTCTTCGGGCGTTTGGAATCTATCGGCGGCTGGCAGGATAAGATCGCAGCAAAATTCAGAGCCGATTTCGGCGATAGTCTATAAAATACAATTTTCAAATATAATTACAATAAAAATATATTTTATGATTGGAGAGATAAAAATGAGTCCAGCAAAAAAAGCAAAAACTGAAGAAATTGGGAAGAACGAAAAAATCAGAATAGGCATAGTCGGAACCGGCGGAATCGCGCACGAACACATGAACAAATACGTCAAATTCAACGACGTGGAAATTGTGGGAGCCTGCGATATAATACCCGGAAAAGCGAGAGACTTTTTGGACAGTTACGGATTGAAAAATGTTCCCGCGTTTGAAAGCGTCGGCGATTTAGTTAAAAACGTGAAAATGGACGGGGCAAGCGTATGCACTTACAATAAAACTCATGCGGAAGCTGCAATCCCTGTGCTTGAAGCGGGAATTCACGTGCTTTGCGAAAAGCCGATGTCTTTCACGATTCAGGAAGCCGCCGATATGGTCAAAGCGTCGAAAAAAGCAAAGAAGTTTTTAACTATCGGATTCCAGCCGAGATGGGATTTCATGCGCAGAAAAGTCGATAAAATAATCGACTCCGGAGCTATCGGCAAAGTGTATTACGTGCAGAGCGGAGGCGGACGCCGCAGGGGTATTCCCGGCAGTACGTTCGTAGTGGAAGAAAAAGCCGGATTCGGCTGCTTGGGCGATATAGGCTGTTATTCTATAGACGAGTGCCTGCATGCCGTAAAATATCCGAAGCCGCTCACAGTATCGGCAATCGCGACAAATTATTTCGGTACAAATCCCAAATACTGGGCTGGCGCCGCTGATTTCAAAGTTGACGATTTCTCCGTCGCTCTGGTTCGTATGGAAGGGGACGTTACGTTTGTTTTCAAGCAGTCATGGGCAATGCACGCCGATTCTTTAGGCGATACTCTATGGCTCGGCACAGAAGGAGCTATAAAAATTTTAAACGGGCGCGACGGAGATAATAAGCCGTCGAGGGTTATGTATTTCACCGACGTAGACGGGAACAATATAGACTCTTATATCCTTCCCGATATGCCTTTCCTGCCCTACGACGATATACGCCCTATGGATATATGGTGGGGCAAGATGCGCAGTTTCGTGGATGCTGTGAAAACCAACGGTCCCGCGCCTGTTCCCGGCGAAGAAATCCTGTATAATCAGGCAATCTGCGACGGAATATACCGTTCGTCAAAACTCGGCAAAGAAGTAGAAATCGTTATTCCGAAAACGTAAATTTATAAAACTTGTGCGGGCGGGGTATTCCCGCCCGTAATTTTGTTATAAAATTCTTCTTAAACAGGTCTATATAAAAATTAATTTATTTTTTACTTTTATATCATAACATTTAGATTGACAAATCTAAACATTTGTTTTATAATATTAATATAATTGATTTGGATTTCAATATAAATTTAAGTGTATAAGATGAATTAATAGTGCGAGGTGAATAAATAACAATGTGCGGAAGATATGTGATTGACGAAAACGACGATATCGCCGATATGCGCAGAATATTTGAAAAACTTAAGAAATACTACAACGATACTGTGGAGTATCAGAATGTAAAAAAAGGCGAGATATTTCCAAGCGATACGGCTCCGATTATAATTCCTGAAAAAGAAACTAATATCGATGCCGTTCCTATGCAATGGGGATTTAAAACATATAACGATAAATTGGTAATAAACGCGAGATGCGAAGGAATATACGAGCGCCCGCTGTTTAAAAAGGCAATAGTGAATAAACGGTGCGTAATTCCTGCAAACGGATTTTTTGAGTGGGCGCGTCCGCAGAACGGCCTAAAAAAAGAAAAATACCTCATAAAGCCGACAGAGGCTCCCGTCATGTATTTTGCAGGGATATACGATACGTTTACAGATCCGCAGACAAATAAAGATCAAATTAGGTTTGTCATAATAACAAAGGAAGCTCGCGGACTTATACGTTCGCTTCATGACAGAATGCCCGTAGTCGTCGCAAGGAGAGATATGCTGAAATGGCTCAACGGAAACTTGAATTACGTAAACGAATTTTTCGCGGACAATAATCCGCCCGAATATACATTTACAAATCTCGGTATTGCGGGATAATGTATGTATTATGAACCCGTAGGGGCGACCCCATGTGGTCGCCCGCGATTAAATAATTAAATAACATCAGATTTGCGGGCAACCACATGGGGTCGCCCCTACGGAAATGGAAAAAATATATGAATACCGATTTAAAAATCGCATTTATAGGTGCGGGGCACCTGGCTGAATCTATTATACACGCGCTTGTGGACAAACTCGGCGTAAACGGACAGAACATCACGATTTTCGATATAAACGAAGAACAGTACAAAAAATACGTTAAATTGAACGTCAGAACAGCGCATAAATATTATGAAATCTTAGACAGCGGGGATATTATTTTCCTCATGGTTCTGCCTCAGAATTTTGCGGTGTGTCTGCCGGAAATTAAAAACTGCAATATGGTTTTAACAAAAAAAATATTCGTTTCAACCGCCGCAGGAATAACTACAGAATATATAGAATCTGAAATCGGACAAAAAGTCGCAGTAATAAGAACGATGCCGAACACACCGATTTCATTAGGAAAAGGCATGACTGCGTTATGTCATAACAGCAATACATCAGACAAAAGTTTCAAAACGATTTGCGATATTTTCGCTGCCCTCGGAGAGAATATTATACTACCGGAAGATAAAATGAACGCAATCATATCAGTCAACGGCTCATCGCCCGCATATGTCTATCTGTTCGCCGAGGCGATGTTAAAAGGTGCGATCGCACAGGGATTTACCGAAGATGAAATATATCCGGCAGTTTTGCAGTCGCTGATAGGCTCGTTTGAAATGTTGAAAAACAGCGGGAAATCGCCGGGCGAATTGATTAAATCCGTAGCCGTTCCGGGCGGCACGACAGAAAAAGCCCTTGACAGCTTCTATTCGGACAATTTCGCGGAGACAGTAAAAAAAGCCATGCTCGCCTGCACAAAACGTGCGGACGAACTGACAAAAGAATATTGCGGAGATTAAAAATATAAACTTTCAGGACACGGCACGCCGTGTCCGTACAATTATAGAATAATAAAATAGAAAAACAAGTATTAACACCCCCAATTAAACATATATTTTTATTATAAAATATATAAAAATAAGTGGGTGTGAGGTTTGAAAAATTTAAAAAGTTTAAAAAATCCGAAAAATTTAAAAAAAATACTGATAGGCTCTGTCGCTTTCATTTTAATCTTTATATTGATAATATCAAGCGTTCAAGGAATAATTACTTCGCCGGAAAACCAAGGTTTATCCAATCGGGTTATATACAGCGCGGACGATTTATATAATATGAGCGAAATTCATGCGGTTCCGATTGATAACAATACTGCAAACTCCGCAGCCGCAAATTCAAAAAAACCTCAAGTTGACGCACAGAGCGCAATATTAATCGACGCGACCAACGTCGATGTGATATTCGAGTTAAACGCTCATCAAAGGCTGCCTATGGCAAGCACGACTAAGATAATGACGGCAATCGTCGCAATCGAAAGCGGCGTTCCTCTTGATAAAATTGTGACTATAGCAAAAGAAATGACCGGCATAGAGGGCACGTCGATTTATCTGAGCGTAAACGAAAGATTCACTTTGCTTGATTTAATATATGCGCTGCTTCTAAATTCTGCAAATGACGCGGCGGAAGCAATCGCGATAAGCGTCGGCGGCAGTGTAGATAAATTCGCCGATATGATGAACGCAAAAGCGCAGGAATTGAATTTAAAAGACACGCATTTCACAAATCCGCACGGACTTGACGATGACCAGCATTACACCACCGCTTATGACTTGGCAAAAATCGCCGCATATGCCCTCGAAAATGAGAATTTTTATGAAATCGCCGGTGAAAAGACCCATATAATATATCCGAAAAATGCGGACGGCACCGATAATAAAGCTGCCGCAAGATATTTAAGCAACCACAATAAAATGCTGAAATTATATAAAGATTCAATCGGCGTAAAAACCGGCTACACAAAACGTTCGGGAAGATGTCTTGTTTCCGCGGCTGAACGCGACGGGACGCGTCTTGTCGCGGTGACTTTAAACGCCTCGGACGACTGGAACGACCATATAGAAATGCTCGACTACGGTTTTGCGAATTATCACAGCATTGATTTATGCAAAGAAAACGAGTATCAATTTGACGTACATGTTGTAAACGGCTACAGGATAAACGCGGACGGTAAAAAAGAAACTGTAAGCAGTATAAAATGCGAGAATATAAGCGCAGAGTCCGCGAGCGTGCTAAGCGCTATAAAATCCGAAGATATAACATATAAAACAGAATTGCCGCAATTTATATACGCTCCTGTAAAAAAGGGCGATATCGTCGGCAGAATGGTATTTATGTACAACGATTACATAGTCGGGTATTCTATAATCGTATCATACGATGATGTAGAAGTTGTGCCTCAAAAAAAGCCGAATCCCATTATAGCAAAAATACAGGAATTTTTCGGCAAATCAAAAGATTAAATTAAAGGGGACAATAAACAAAAAATGGAAGAAATGCGAATCCAAAAATATCTGTCGGAGTGCGGCGTGATGTCGCGGCGGAATGCCGAGGATGCGGTAATGCGCGGCAGAGTTGAGATCAATGGCAAAAAAGCCGTCGTCGGACAGAAAGTAGTCCCGGAAATTGACGAAGTTATGGTTGACGGGATTATAATCGGACAAAATAAAAACAGCAAAAAAATATATATGATGATGTACAAACCCGCAGGAATAGTCACAACTATGTCGGACGAACAGGACAGGGTATGCGTCGCGGATATATTGAAGAGCGCGCAAATAGAAGAGCGCGTTTATCCCGTCGGACGCCTCGACATGTATTCGGAAGGATTGTTAATTCTCACGAACGACGGAGAAGTCGCGAATAAATTAATGCACCCGAAAAATGAAATCAGCAAAATCTATCACATCACGCTAAAAGGCGAACTTAGCCAAGATACCATAAAAAAACTATCAGAACCGATAGAAGTTGACGGCAGAATGACCTCCCCAGCGAAAGTCGAGATAATTGAGCTGAAAAACGGCAAAACAAAACTGCGGATAGAAATTTCTGAGGGACGCAACCGTCAGATACGCAGAATGTGCGAAAACCTCAATCTCATTATAATAAAGTTAAAGAGAGTTTGCATAGGCAAGTTAAACGTAGGGACTTTAAAACCCGGACAGTTTAAGTATCTAAACAATAATGAGATAAACTATTTAAAAGAGTTATAAATCAAAATTATGTTAGAGAATGTGATACAATTTTATGAAAATTACGATGAGGACGGACGCTTATTTCGAGACAAAGCGCATATGATAGAATATCTGACTACTATCCATTATTTTGACCGAATGTTTACTTCGGACCTCCAGATTCTTGACGCTTGCGCCGGAACAGGCAGATATTCGTTTTATCTCGCAGATAAAGGACATATCGTCACTGCCTGCGATCTCGTAGAGTATAACGCGGACATCATCAAATCCAAACCGGACGCGGATAAATTGTCCGGTATTTCTGTATGTAACGTGCTTGACATGTCTCAGTTTGAGCAAAACAGCTTTGACGTTGTATTGTGCATGGGTGCGTTATATCATCTTGATTCTATCGGTTTAAAAGAAAAAGCAGTCTCCGAATGTACGCGCGTTTGCAAAATGGGCGGTATAGTAGTTCTTGCGTATATAGTCGATAACCCTAAAAGACGGCTTAAAAATCCCGGACATTGTATATATGACGGTATTTTCTTCAGCTCCGGTCCGCGAAAAATAGAAAAGATTGCGGCAAAATGCGGACTTGAAAAAATGCGTAATATCGGTACGGACGGCTTAATTTACAATACCGGAATCGAATTAAACGAAGCAAGCGATGCAGACTTTGAAAAATATATGGATCATTATTATTTGATATGCGAAGATGAAAGTAGCATTGAGGCAAGTATACATGGATTATACATAGGAAAAAAGATAAAGAACAGTAAGAAATAACTTGAAAAATTCCGATGAATTGCGAAGTTGGCGCACTTAACCCCTGCCCTCTTTTAAAGAGGGTGCCGCCCGCAGGCGGCGGGTGTTTTGTGGAATATGATGTTGGCGCAATGGACACAAACACCCGTCACGCGGTTTGAGTGTACTTTTACAATTTTTACTGACATTTCGCGTGCCACCCTCTTTACAAAGAGGGCTTTAGCGCGTCAGTATTCGCATTATTCTCCAACTCGTGATTCGCATTAATTAAAAAACTGTGCGTATAATACAAAAAATTTAAATAATACGAGGTTAAAATTTATGGTTATTGAACAAATCTGGGAAGAATTTAAAATTAAGCTGAAAAATGACAGTTTTACACCCGATGATTTTAATGAAGAACTGCGTTCTATTTCTTGTGAGTTAAAAGTTTTTGCGAAAAAGATGAGCCGTAAATAATAAATTCACTTCCATGTGATAAAGTGTAAGTTGAAAAGACAAACACAATCATAGGAGGCAAAAAGTACCATGTTCCAG
>WQYZ01000087.1 GCA_009780985.1 Oscillospiraceae bacterium
AAAACGGCGAAAAATAGGAAGAAACCACGAAATGGCTGGATATTTCACAAAGTTCGGTTACAAAGTATACGTTCTACCTCAAATATGCCTTTTCCAACACATCGTTTATCATATTTTTTGCCATTTCATTCTTTATTTTAAAGGTCACTTTTGACGGTATTTGGCGGTTTTCGCGCTTTTCTTCATTTCCGTCGGTAAGTCTTACGATAAAATACATTTATTTTAATGTTTATATAAAATTACTCAAAAAATACAGAAAAATTCAAATTTGTATATTATTATATTAATGGGGAAGTATATTCCTGAAAATATTTTATTAATTAAATCACATCGAGAGGAGAAAAATTTTATGAAAACATTTCCAATTAAACTTTCCACAATAGAGGATGTCAGAAACTTTGTAAACGTATTGTCTAAATACACAATAGACTTAGACCTCAGATCCGGCAGATATACGGTAGACGCCCGCTCACTTATGGGTATATTTTCGCTTGACCTTTTAAAACCTATAGAGTTTATAATCCAATCTGACGACGAAAAAACCGCCGACGCTGTTTCCGAAGATGTAAAACAGTGGAAAGTGTAATAATATTGCCGGAATCTGTAATTAAAAATTGTAATATTTTTCAAAAATCGTCATATTCTTTAAACGGGAGTGTGATGATTTTTTATGGAAAATATGAAAAAAACGAAATTTATAAAAACGGTGAGTTTGTTTATTTCCTGTATAATATTTATTTCCTGCATAAATATAAATGCTGTAATTGCGGCTGATTTGCAAATAACTTCAGATAATTCTGCTGTTTTGCAATATCCGAATCCGCCGGATCCGGCAGATTCTTATTACATACCGACTCCGAATGATTCAATTGCCGTTGACAATCAGAACAGCGCTGATGCTTCGGCAGATAGCGGCGAATTGAAATCGCAAAGCAATACTGCGGATAATCAGGCAAATCAAGATTCGCAGGGGATAACCGTATCTCAGCCCGACCTTGGAATAAAAGCCGGAGGGTGTATTTTGATAGAAGCGGATACGGGAACGGTTTTATACGAACAGAATGCCGACGGGATTTTCCCTCCCGCGTCCGTGACAAAAGTCATGAGCTTGCTGTTAATCATGGAAGCGTTGGACGACGGCAGGATTTCACTCGACGATAAAGTGACAGTAAGCGATTACGCGAGTTCTATGGGCGGTTCGCAGGTATATCTTGAACCGGGCGAGGAAATGACTTTGAACGATATGCTCAAAGCTATTGTCGTAGCTTCCGCAAACGACGCGACTGTCGCGGTGGCGGAACATATTGCGGGAAGCGTGGACGCGTTTGTCGCCCGTATGAACGAAAGGGCGAAAGAACTCGGGATGACAAACACGACGTTTAAAAACGCCACAGGGCTTGACGCAGACGGTCATGTCACAACCGCGCGCGATATTGCCATAATGTCGAGAGAACTTTTAAAACACAAGAAAATTTTTGATTATACGACGATATGGATGGATACACTGAGAGACGGGCAATTCGGGATATCGAACACAAATAAGCTGATAAGATTTTATCCCGGCGCAAACGGTTTGAAAACAGGCTCGACAGGTCTTGCGAAATATTGTCTCTCAGCGTCGGCTATGAGAAACAATATGCAGCTAATCGCAGTAATAATGGCGGCTCCGACTTCGGACGACAGATTTGCCGGAGCGAAAAAACTTCTGGATTACGGGTTTGCGACATACGCTGTTTATAAAACGCCGCAGGAAGAACTTGCCCCAGTCAGAATCACCGGCGGAGTATTCGAAACTGTACAGCCCACGAACGATACCTCTTCGTTTTTGATAGCCAAAGGCAAGGAAAAAAGCGTACAAAAACAGGTTGAAATGGCTGAGACTCTGGCGGCTCCCATAGAAAAAGGACAGAAAATCGGCGTTATAAATTATACGCTCGACGGAAAAATTGTAAAATCAGTGGATATAACGGCGTCGGAATCTGTGAAGAGAATAAGTTTCTGGGGTATATTCGGCAAAATGGCGAAAAAGTATTTTATGATGGATTAGATTTCGATATTTTGTTTGTATTTATTCGTATATTGATTAAAAGGGCGGGACTTCCGTCCTTTTGTTTGTTTATATATTCTTAAAAATTTTATTATAAAATAGCATAAACAGCAAGATAGGAACAGCGCAGTCTTTTTATTTTTGTTATAATAAAATCACCGTAGAAAAATACGGCGAAAGGAATGATTTTATTGCAGAGTGAAATTATTGAAACCATACTTAATTATATTGAAGACAATATAATTGAAAATATAAACGTTGAATTAATAGCGGAAAAATCCGGATATTCCGCGTTTCATTTCAGTCGGATATTTTCAGAAACCGTTGGAATATCATTAATCGCTTATATCACATGGAGGAAATTGCAGTTTGCTTTATGCGATATTTACAAAGGCGGGAAAATTTTAGACACGGCAGTTAAATACGGTTTTGAGACGCACGGAGGTTTTACAAAAGCGTTTAAAAAATATTTTGGCTCTCCGCCGTCGGTATATATTTTACACGTCAGCAATAATTCTCTGAGTACGGTAAATATTAAAACATTACAAACAAAATTTAGGAAAGGAACTTTATTAATGACTCCTCATATTATTGAATTTACGCCGTTTTCAGTTGTCGGCTATCCAAGCCGCCATACACGGGAAAACATGAAAAACACCTCTGACGCACCTACGTTCTGGAATACGATTAATCTGGATTACGGCACTATATTGACAAAACTGTATGACGCGTTTCCGAAATCGAAACACTGCGAAATCAGCATGTGCTATGATGTGGACGAAGGCACGGGGGAATTTACCTATATGTTAGGCAGAGGCATCGACAATCCTGACGACCTTAAAAATATACAGCCCGATATGAAGCGCGTTGATATAACCGGCGGGTTATACGCTGTTTTCTCAACTCCGCCCTCTGAATGTTCGTATATAAAAGCCGCGCAGGACACATGGAACGAAATCTTCCATAATTGGCTGCCGCAGTCGGAATTTGAATATGACGAAACGCGGCATGACTTTGAATATCACGACCAAAGGGACCACGGCTGGTATTTCGGCGGGAAATACCAGATAGATATTTGCGTGCCTATCCGTCAGTGCGAGGAAGCGAAACGCAAATGGCAGACAGAAGAATAAAAAATATAAGGGCGGAAAAATCCGCCCTTCGCGCTTTTTTATATTGTTTTTTCGACAACAGGTATCCATATTTCCCAAATATAATTTGAATCTATTTTGCCGGGCGGATATACATCAAGATTTGGCACTGATTCGTCACGCTTGTACTGACTTGCCGGAAACCATTCAGTCAGTATTCTTGTATATGCTTCACCGTATTTTTCGCTCCCTGTTGACCCATTGAAAGAAAATACAGCCCATGTCGCGGCGGGTATTGTTTCAATAGCTAAATTTACACCATCAGGCTTTCTGTTTTTGTATTCTGCTCCGATGATTGCTTTTGTTCTGCCGTTCACAGATTTGAAATCATACGCGCCAACCTGCCACATTGGCGCTGTGTAATAGCTGTCGCCATTGTTCCATAAATGCGGGTGGGTTATAGTCATTTAAAAACTCATTCCATAAGGTGTCCGACCATACGCCTGGTTTAACTTCAATGCATTCCCCGACATATCCTGACAATCCCATGATTTGAAAACTGTCTTTCTTTTCGATTCTGAAATTCATTTCGTTTACTCCTTTTATAATAAGTGCGAAAGAAATCTTAGGATAGATTTTTAAAGACACGCTATTTTTACGCGCAGACAACGGTTTCTGACCGTGCATTTCTTTGAATGCGCGGTTGAACGCCGCCTGCGATTCGTATCCGTATTTCAGAGCTATATCAATGATTTTTTCATCGCCGCACTGAATGTCTAACGCGGCTTGCGACAGCCTCCTGCGCCTGATATATTCCGAAACAGACATTCCCGATACGAATGAAAATATACGCGAAAACTCATACGTCGAACAGCAGAGCATTTTTCCGAAATTATTATAATCAATTTCGCCGTCCAAATGAGTTTCAATATATTCCACGATGTCATTCATGCGTTTTACCCAATCCATGCGATTCCCTCCGTCTGTAGTTATTATAAACGATTATGAACCATATTTCTTTGCACCGGTTGCATTTATATGCAAAAAAATATATTAACCAATTATTTAAACGTCCTGTTATAAAGTTCGCGGTCGAATTCGGCGCGGCGTCCGGGACAGTTTTCGCGACTGCACAACGCGCAGTTTACAAACTCCGTTTCCGACGGGAAAAGCAAACCCGATGTTGATTTTGTTGGCAACATCAAAAACGAACCTGTCAAAATGACGCCGATTTCTTCTTTAACATTGCCAATCATGGCGAATAATTGTTTCTGTTGTGAAATATGCCAGTTATCGACATTTCCCGAACCGGGATTTATTGCCGAAAGTTTTGCGAACTGATAGGCGTTTTTTATGTAATCCCACAAGAAATTAATAGCGTCGCGTAAAAACATTTCTTTAATCATATCGAGCCATAAAGATACGACATAATCTTTTTCGTTATGCGACCAGTCGTCAACTTCCGTTCCGCAGGTGCATACATACGCGAATACCCTGTGCACATTTTTCAGATTCATCGCCAATACGTCGCTCTCAAAATTACAGCCGTTTATGCGGACATTTCGTCCGGATATTTCTTCCACATAGGCTTCGAGATATAAAGCTTTGGGAACTGCGATTTGTTTTGCCGTTTTAAAAAGTTCAGAAACCATTGCGATATCCTCGCCGTCTTCTATTTTCAAGCGATTAAGAGCCTGTTCGACGGTGACTGTTACAGGTATATTATCCAATTTACGTATCATTGTTTATATTCTCCTTATATTTAAATAAAAAATCTGCATATATTATATCATGTTTTGATTAAAAGTACAATAAAAAAAATTTTTTGTTGACTTATGTATATTTTTGGTGTATAATGTATAAAACAAAGAATCAGGGAAAAGGAGAAATAATATATGTCAATAAAATTGACTGACAAGTATTTAAAAGATTTTATAACCGAACAGGAATGTAATTCGGCTGAAATATGGAATAAAGCAAAGTCTGCATATGATAAAATAATCAACAGGACAGGGGAGGGGAACACTTTTCTCGGCTGGGTCGATTTGCCTGAAAATTACGATAAAGACGAGTTTGCGAGGATAAAAATCGCGGCGGAAAAAATCAAAAAAAATTCAAAAGCGGTCATTGTAGTCGGTATTGGCGGGTCATACTTGGGAGCAAGAGCGGCTATAGAATTTATAAAGTCGCCCCTGTACAATAATCTGAAAAAAGATACGCCTGATATTTATTACTTGGGAAATTCTATAAGTTCCGACAATCTGACGGATGTGCTGTCAATCTGCGAAAATCAGGATTTCAGCGTTATAGTAATTTCGAAATCTGGCACGACTACGGAGCCCGCGATTGCGTTCAGAATTTTAAGGGGAATTCTGGAGAAAAAACACGGCGTAAACGCAAAAGACAGAATTTTCGTCATTACAGACAAAAACGGCGATAAAAGCAAATTGAAAGCTCTTGCCGTTTTGAAAGGCTACGAGACTTTTATCGTTCCGGATGACATCGGCGGCAGATACTCCGTGTTGACAGCAGTCGGGCTTCTGCCTATAGCAATCTGCGGAGCGGATATTGACGCGATTATGTCGGGGGCGGCTGAATCCCGCAAAAAATATCTGAATTTCAATAAAGAAAACGACTGTATAAAATATGCCGTTCTGAGAAATATACTGTATGAAAAAGGCAAAATCGTCGAGATTTTAGTATCATACGAGCCGGCGTGCGCAATGATGAACGAATGGTGGAAGCAGTTATTCGGCGAAAGCGAGGGCAAAGATAAAAAAGGCATATTCCCGTCGTCAGTTATATTCTCGACGGATTTGCACAGCCTCGGGCAGTTTATTCAGGACGGTTCAAGAGATATGTTCGAGACTGTTATAAATATAAAAGAACCGCAGAATAGAGTAATAATACCAAAAGACAATGAAAAAATCGACGGCATGGATTATGTGGACGGAATGTCGTTTGACGAAGTAAATCATAAGGCGATGTTGGGAACGGTTATCGCGCATACAGACGGCGGCACGCCGAATATTATAATAGACATAGCCAAAAGAAACGAAAAGACATTCGGCGAAATTGTATATTTTTTTGAACTTGCATGCGCCGTTTCGGGATATATACTGGATGTTAACCCGTTTGATCAGCCGGGAGTTGAAGCATACAAAAAAAATATGTTTGCTCTTTTGGGCAATCCTAAATATGCCAAAGAAAAAGAAAAAATAGAAAAACGTATATAATAATTTAAGGGAGGAATTTTTAAATATATGGGGCAAAAAAAGAAATCATTTATTTTTATAGCATTTATGCTTATATTCTCGGTATCATTGATATTTATGCAGTCGTGCGGGGGATCAAACGAATCAAACGCAAAAATCGGAAGCGCTGATAATCCTGACGATCCGCAGGTCCGGGTGCAAATGGACAACGGCGGCTCGTTTGTAATAGAATTATATCCCGAATACGCGCCAAATACTGTTGAAAACTTTCTTAAGTTAGTAAATGACGGATTTTACGACGGGCTGACATTCCACCGTATTGTGGCCGGATTTATGGCTCAGGGAGGAGACCCGAACGGCGACGGCTCGGGCGGGAGCGATCAGAAAATTACCGGCGAATTTTCCGCTAACGGTTTTACGCAAAATACGCTGAGTCATACAAAATACGTTGTGTCTATGGCAAGAAGTGATACAAGCGCTTCAGGTGACCCGACAGTAGGTTATAATTCGGCAAGCAGTCAATTTTTTATCATGTTTGCAGACGACCCAGCCGATTTGGACGGTCTGTATGCAGCGTTCGGAAAAGTAATAGATGGAACTGATGTAATCGATAATTTAGCAAAAGTAAAAGTAACAGCGAATGCATATGGAGAAGTTTCAAAACCTGTGAATCCGGTTGTTATAAAAAAGATGATTGAATTGAAATAACGCGCGTACAGGCGGGATTTTCCCGCCTGTATATTAAAATTTAACAACTGTATCAATCAATGTCTGAATACCGGCAGGGATTTCGTCTTTTAATATAATATCCGTATAATTCAAATCATGATTATAACCTTCAAACACATTGACTGTTAAGTTGTTTTTATTTAATTCCGCAAATTTATCTCTTATCGCATATACGCCGTTTACATCACAGCTTTGGTCTAAAGTTCCATGGAAAATATAAATCGGCAAATTCAGGGAAGGCAACAAATCCATATTACTTTTCAAGCCAAAATGCTGTAGGAACCAGCCAGAAGTCAGTTGTACAGGATAATATTTTTTAAGCCACTCGTTATCTTTCTTATCTATAGCATTAAAGATTGCTTCGCGTGAATCTTTTAAAATAATGGACAAGTCACTTTCGTCTATATAACCGTCGTTATTAACATCAATAGATCCAAACGAAGCATTTTTTAATACGCTTGTCACAACATTATTGGGATCTGCCCCGTATTCGGCTTTGCTTACTTTTCCATCGCCGTTTGTGTCAAAATTTTGACGATACCATACCATGGATGCGCCTCCGTCTTGCTGCCACATTAAAATATCTTTTAGGTTATCGTTTGCATATCCGCATAGAAATAGTGCATTTACCATATCTGGATACTTTTGCGCGACAAGCGGCGCAATAATCGTGCCGTCGCTCCACCCCAGCAGCAATACTTTGCAGTCTTTTAAGCGGTCGTTTTCTTTTATTGCTTTAATCATGTAAGAAATATCTTCAACCTCATTTAACGGCAGATAGGACTTGTAATCCTGGTCGTTTACATTGGCATACAACGGCGGCTCAGTACCCATATCAACGCCGCGGGTATTATATGAAAAAAACGCGACACCGTTGGTTGAAAATTGTTCCGCCCAAAAATCAAAATAATTATATTCTATTGATCCAATATTACGGTGGTCGTCATATGTATTGGGACCCGAACCGTTTACAAATATAACCAACTTAGATATTTTGTCATTGCCGTCCGGGAGGGTAAGTTTGCCTTTCAGCATATATCCGTCGAAAGATTTTATTTGCATAATCTGTGGATTGCTGTTATTCTCTGCAACAGCATTGTTTGTGTTATTCCCAGCCTTTTGGGTGCACGCCGCAAGCGCGCCAGTCAGTCCCGCCGCCAAAACCACCGACAGAATTATTGCCAATATTGATGATTTTTTATATTTCATAATAGACTTTATCCTTTCTTCGGCGGCATTTTTGCTGAAACCGCTGTATAATGGGGCGAATTTCGCCCGCTGTTCCGCTATGCTGATTATAGAAAAAGCATAGGATTTTTTTGTTTCCGCTCCGAGGTGGCGTATAACCATTTCGTCGCAAGTGATTTCCAAATCCCGGCTTGCCAATATGAACATAACCCACGCCATAGGATTGAACCAGTGAATACATAAAACGGCAATCAGAAGCAATTTCCAAACGCCGTCAAAGCGTCTGATGTGATAATATTCGTGCGTTAAAACGTACTGTAAAAGTTGTTTATCATTCATGTTCATAGATTTCGGCAGGATTATGCGCGGTTTTATTATTCCCGCGGTGACAGGACTCGTAAGTTTGTCCGACTGCAATATTTTAATGTTTTTGACATAGGGCAATTTGTCTGTAAATTTATTTTGAACTACAGGCAGTGAAAAACGCAGTTCTCTGTAGTTTTTGAAGTATACGACCGCGAAATAGCCAAACATCGCAATCATTCCGATAATCCAGACGATTATCGCGTTGCGCGTATTACATATATCGGAAACGTTGAAAGTTTGTTTTTCAGCAATTGGCGTAATTTGTTCGGTTGAATCTATACTATCATTTGATATCCCGTTTGTATCGGCGGCAGCCGGCGCAGATATGTTTTCCGTCGGAATGATAATGTCGTTAATATTTTGGGTATTAGCCGCAGTATTGTCAGGCACGACCATTTGCGCAATTTCGCCGGCGATATCATACACGCCGAATTTTGACGGTATAGAGACAGAAACAGGTATAAGCAGGCGCAGAACTACAACTCCCCATAAAACGAGAAACATCGTCTTTGGCAGTTTGTTCAGGGCGACCGCCCTGACGATTACGATTGCAACCGCAATCAGCCCGGTTGATATGCTCATTTGCAGTATATTCATAAATTTTACACCTCGCTTTATATTTTAAAATTTTTCAATAATCTGTTTTAATCGCGCTATTTCTTTTTCAGACAGATTTTTACCGTTCAGAAACGCTGATAAAAACACGTCCGCAGACCCGCCGAAAAGTTTGCCGATTAATTCGTCCGCTTCATATTGGCGCACTTCCTCTTTGGTGATAAGAGCTCTGCAATTAAAACCGGGCTCGAGGCGTTCAACCGCATTTTTTTCAATCAGTTTCTTTATGACTGTGTAGGTGGTATTGCGATTCCAGCCGACTTGTTCTTTCAGGATTTTGGCAATTTCTCCCGCAGTCAAATCGCCTTTGTCCCATATAATTTCCATGACCTTTAATTCTGAATCAAATATTTTTATTTCCATATATAAAATATTTCCCCCTCCGCAAGTTTAACAATATTGTGACTATTGCAATAGTATAATAATATACTATCACAGTAGTCACGATTTGTCAATGACTATTATGATAGTATATTATTAATTTTATGTGAATTTTTAAGACTCTGTGCGTCAATTCATCAGCGCCATTGTTTTTGCCATATCCGTATTTATTTTGTCTTTGTTTTTGTCGATAATCGTCGCGGCGTCGTTTTTACCGGTATCAAGGCTTGTCCGTATTGCCAAATATAAATTTGTGCTCCAGCCGTAAGCCATTCCCAAATCATATATGACGGAATCTTTTATTATTTGCAGCATTTCTATAGATTCGTCGTCTCTAAGCCGCTTTTGCGACATTGTGACGTCGAAGAATACAGGGGTCACGTCTTTACTGCTCAAATAAGCCATAGCGTCTAAAATTACGCCTGCCGTGTGCGTATCAGAATTTGTGATGGGAACAGTCAGAACCGGCATCTGAATTGTCACCGGCGAATAATAGCGGCTTTGAGTTTCGTCGTATTTAGGCAGGGGCAGTATTCCCCAGGTGCTGTCTACATCGCGCAGAGAATCTGCGGCTTTGAGTTCTCCGATCATTAACATGGCTTTTCCGTCTCTGAAAATATATTGATAGTTGAATTCGTTAGGCCAGTCGTTCGCGCTCAGATAAACTCCTTTCTGACCTGTCATCTGTGAAATTTTATCGCACGCATTGAGGAATCGTTCTGTGTCAGCGGTAAAATAAGGATTCCCGTCTTGGTCTTTTGAAACGTAGCGTTCGCCGGAAGCGGCGAGCAGCGCGCCCATGCCATGCTCCCATGCGGTCAGACCGTAAACTGCCGCATTGCTGTGATCCCAGTCGAAAGTCGTTGCTCCGTTAAGTTGTGCTCCGGCTTTTGCGTACTCGGCGAGCCTGTCGTAAGTCCATTTGCCGTCTTTCACGAGCGAGTAGGGAAGGTCGAGACCTAATTTGCCCATCATATCTTCGTTGAAATAAACGCACCACGGCACCTGCAAATCCATGATATTGACGTCGCATACTGCGAAATAAGATTTGTTCCCGGCTCCTATGGAACATTCTTCCTGCACATCCTGATTCCACCAGGGCTTGTCAAGCTGAAGTTCCGGAATATCTTTAAGGTTGTAAAACAGATTTTGGGTGATAAGCGCGCCTATCGAGGCGTTATTGTAAGCGGGGCAGTACATTATGTCGTATGCGCTGTCGCCGGCAAGAACAGTCGTCTTTATTTTCTGCTCTATTACGCCTATATCGAAATTGATTTCTTTCAGGTTCATGTTGAATTTATCTTCGACAGTCTGGTTTCTTGCATAAACTGCGTCGTCGAGAACTTCCCCGGTTTGGGATTCCAAAACTATGTTAGTGTAAAATCCCCAATCCTGTATCGGGTTAAGGAAAGTAAAATCGCGTCCTCCGCAGTCTAATGCAGGATAGTCGTAGCTTTCAGCCTCGATTGTCGATTCCGCGCTTATCCCGCCGTTGTCTGCGGCGTTTCCTGTAGCGCTATTGCCGCCGCCCGAATTATTTGTCTGCGTATTCGGACTGCAGGCGGCGATAAAAAGCAATATCAATATGAGAAGTGCCGCCAACGTTTTTTTCTTTGCTTTTACGGTTTTCATGTAAAATCAATTCCCCTTTCGATTTTAAAAATCACCCCGGACTTTTGAACGCTGAATTAAAAGTCCGGGGATATGAAATTAGATAATATCATCTTCGTCAGCAGATTTCTTTTTAAATCCGCCTTTTTTGGAATAAATGATAGAGCCGACTATCAGCAATACGCACACTGAACCCACTAATATCATACCTATCTGAGTTCGCTGATATTGAATCAATACCGGAGCGGCAAGCAGCGATACCAAATTGATGACTTTAATCATCGGGTTCAAGGCGGGACCCGCGGTATCTTTCAGCGGGTCGCCGACGGTATCGCCGACAACGGCGGCTTTATGCGCTTCCGAGCCTTTTCCTCCGTAAGCGCCGTCCTCAATGCTTTTCTTGGCATTATCCCACGCGCCTCCTGAATTGGACATAAATATCGCCAAAAGCTGACCGGAAAGGATTACTCCGCACAACGCGCCGCCTAAAGCCTCGACGCCTAAGAATATGCCTACGGCGATAGGCGTCAGAATAGAAATAAGGGCGAGCGGTATAAGTTCTTTCTGAGCCGAAACCGTGCATATTCCGACTGCTTCGGCGTAATCCGGTTTAACCGTACCTTCCATCAGACCGGGTATTTTAAACTGTTTGCGGACAATATTGACAATCTGCGCCGCCGCCCGCGTAACCGCGTTGATAATTAACGACGAGAACAGCCACGGAACAGCCGCGCCGATTAACGCTCCGGCAAATACCATAGGTTCGGAAATACGGATGCCGATATTGATGAACTGCTGCGCGTCCGGAAGCCCCATTTGGGATTGCACCGTAGAAATATCCGTTATAAACGAGCCGAACAGCGAAACTGCGGCGATAACGGCGGAACCGATAGCGACTCCTTTTGTGATTGCTTTGGTGGTATTGCCCACAGCGTCAAGATGGTCCATAACTTTGCGCGATTCCGAATCCAGACCGCACATTTCGCCGATTCCGTTTGCGTTGTCGGCGATAGGTCCGAAAGAATCCATCGCAACGTTATTTCCGGTCAGCGTAAGCATGCCGATACCTGTCATGGCAATGCCGTACAGTATATAAATCGTGCCTTGTCCGTTATAAATTAAAATAGTTGCGATAATGGCGCAGACAATAATCAAAACCTGCCATACGGCGACCTCGAAGCCGACGGAGAGCCCCCTTAGCAGCAGCGTTGCCGAACCTGTCTTGGATGCCTTGGCTATTCTTTTAACCGGACTGTAGTGCGTATCGGTAAAATACTTTGTGACTTCGTCGATTGCGATAGCCAAAACAATACCTATTCCGACTGACAGGAAAGCGCGCCACTCGTGCATATAGAAATTCGCCAGCAGGGCAAAGCTCACGGCGCATATAGCCGCCGAAGTATAAAATCCTTTATTTATGGATTTCATGGCGTTCATAGCCTCGGTATTATTCTTGCCGCGCACTAAATATGTGCCTATAATAGATGAGAGAACTCCGATGCCGCGCACTATTATCGGGAAAATAATCCATTTCAGGTCGCCGGTAAGATATACGAGACTGAGCCCAAGTATCAGCCCGGAAACCATAGTAACCTCGTATGACTCAAAAATATCAGCCGCCATACCGGCGCAGTCCCCGACATTGTCACCCACCAGATCGGCTATAACCGCCGCATTGCGGGGATCGTCCTCCGGGATTCCCGCTTCGACTTTGCCGACAAGGTCGGCTCCGACGTCCGCCGCTTTGGTATATATTCCGCCGCCCACACGCATAAACAGTGCGAGCAGTGTACCTCCGAAGCCGAACCCTAATAAAGCGTCCGGAGCAGCTTTCCCGAATATAATAAATATTATAGTGCCTCCGAACAGTCCTAAACCATCGGTCAGCATACCAGTAATTGTACCTGAGCGGTATGCTATTTTAAGAGCTTCGCCGAAACTTCTGCCCGAAGCGGATGACACGCGGATATTGCCCTGCACAGCCATACGCATACCGAACTGCCCGACAACCAGCGAAAAGAGCGAACCCATTATAAATGCGGCGGCGCGACCTAATCCAATAATAATCCTCACCTGAGCGTCGGAATATGAACTAAACCGTTCTATCGCCCACTTGCTTGGGGGAACTATATATACGGAAAAAAACAATATTACTGTGAACACTGCGATTAACGGGACGATTGTTTTAAGCTGTCTGCGGAGATAGGCGTTTGCCCCCTGACGGATCGCCGTCCATACTTCCTGCATTTTTGTCGTGCCTTTGTCCATTTTCATCACCTGTACGCGAAGAAAGAACGCGTAAGCCAAGCCCAGCACCGCTATTGCCAGTACGCACCAGACGGCAGTGGACTCAAAAAAACTTGTGTTCATATTAAACATAAAACACACCCCTTTTGAATAGATAAATATTATTATTCTAAGCATATCACAAAAAAAAATTGTTGTCAAGTATTTTTACATGTATTTACACGGCGAGGAGCGCAATTTATTTTCGGGATTTTTTTGATTTTTCTATTTCTTTTAAATGCAGTATCCTCCTGTTTTTCTTTTCTGTCCATCGATTTCTTCCTTTGCCGTAAAAAATTACGGTAAATAAAATATTTACAGATACGGTTAAACAAAGCGAAGTCCATTTTAACAGAAGAAAATACTTTATTTTCTCGAATATATTATATAAAATTGAATTGTCCGGGAAATAAATAATATCGCTTATCAATTTATTTATATCTTCCGGAAAAAAATAAGGCGTCAGAAAATATTCTCTTATAATTGTTAAAAAGTTATAATCGCCGTTGAAAATGACTGCGATAATCGCAAGAAAACAAAAAATAATTCCGGCTGAAAGATAAGATATTACTGTCTTTCCAAAATTAAATCTTAAAAGCTCTGTATCGTTGTATCCCTCGCGCCTCGAGAAAAAAGACACTGCGGCAAACATTACAACTATACTGACTATATATAAAGTTATATTTTCTATTTTCTGATAATTATTTACTTTTGACAGTTTTAATATAAGCGTAAAAGCGGGTTCCATTATAATAGCGCACAGTTTCCCCATAAATCCGGAAACAAAAAAATATATAATGAAAGATATAACCCTGACAATGATATTTTTCGCTTTAAAATTTTTAGTATAATCCATAAAATTAAATCACCGATTTTTATATATTTTATTTTATTATAATATAAATTTATGAAAAAAAATCAAATTCACTTGACAAAATATTATAGATAAATTAAAATAATATAGTTGAAACAAATTTATTAAACAAACCAGGAGCGGGTGATATTTTATTTTGAACGTTATACACAATAAGCAAAAGAACACAAATAATAACAGGAAAGTAAAAAGTAAGACGGATGAAGCGGCAAAATCCCAAGTCATTCATCAGCAAACTCAGGCAAATCACCAGATTCAGCAAAAACATAATCCCCCAAAACGCGTCAAACGTTTTAAATATTTTACTAATGTATTATATCTGCTCTTGTTTGTAATATGCGTATTTATACTTGTCGGTAATTTGTCCGGATTGTTCGGAGGGAAAGCCGGATATAAACTCGTAGGATTCTCGTTTATGGAGAACAGCAAATTCGGTTATATGGATAAATCCGGGAAAGTTATAATTCCTGCGATATACGATGAAAGGATATATTCTTTTTCAGATAGTTTGGCCGTTGTATGTTTAAACGGGAAGTACGGTTTTGTCGACAAAAACGGAACCCAGAAAATAAAAATAACATATGATTCCGCCCGCGCTTTTTCAGAAGGATTATCTGCTGTTTTATCTAACGGACGTTATGGATATATAAATACAAAAGGCGATTTCGTCATATCCCCGCAGTTTGACGACGCGTATAATTTCAGCGGAGGTCTTGCGGCTGTAAAAACCGGGGGATATTGGGGATATATCGACAAAAAAGGCTCGATAAGAATAAACCCGCAGTACGAAACTGTTTCAAATTTTTTTGACGGGGTCGCCGCCGTATACAAAAACGGCTTTTGGGGCTTGATAGATAAAAACGGGAAACTCATTGCAGATATACAGTACAGCGAAATTTCGAAATCGTTTCAAAATTCGCTTTTATTGGCAAAAAAAGACGGATTGTACGGATTTATAAATAAAAAAGGCAAAACGGTCATTCCGTTCAGTTATACTAACGCAGGCGATTTTTCTGAAAATTTGGCTAAAGTATTCAAAGACGGAATGAGCGGCTACGGTTATATAGACGGTAAAAATAATTTAAAAATCAAGACGTCCTGTTCAGACGGCTCGAATTTTTCCGAAGGATTGGTCTTTGTCCTTAATTCTGATACAAACGGAAACGGTTTATATTCGGTCATAGACAAAACTGGAAAGACAGTGATAAGCGCGCAGTTTTCAAATTACCGGAACTTCAAAGGCGGAATAGCGCCGGTTTCTGTCGGCGATAAGTGGGGTGTTATAGACAAAAAAGGCAGATATATAATAAATCCGCAGTACTACGCAATATCGGATTTTGAATCAAATCTTGCGATCGTAAGACTTGCGGATAAAGTCGGCGTTATAGACAAAAAAGGCAATATAGTCGTAGATATAAAATACGACAACAACGATTCCCAGAATTATTACGGACTGTCAATGGTTTTGGAACAGGTTGTGAAATAAAAAATTGAAAATTTTAAAAACCCCTTGACATATATAGATAATCTATCTATAATATATATAGATTATCTATATATTAGGAGGGGTTCTTTTGAAAATTAAAAAAAATAAAATTGATAAAAGCCTGCTTTCGGGCAGTACGGCTATGCTGATTTTGCGGCTGTTAGAATACAAAGATATGTATGGCTACCAGATGATTGAAATTTTGGATAAACAGTCAAACAATGTGTTTGCGCTGAAAGCAGGCACGCTATATCCTTTGTTGCACGGACTGGAACAGAAAGGCATGGTGGAATCCTACGACGCCGAGGAAGAAAACGCCCGTCCGAGAAAATATTATAAAATAACAAAAGCGGGCGGCAAATTTTTGAAAGATAAAAGGGAAGAATGGGAAATCTATTCTTCCGCAGTAAATTTGGTTATGGGAGGTATACAATATGTCACAGTCTGAACCGACTGAACAGTTTATATTAACTGTATGCAAACAGATTAAAACAAAAGATGTGCTCGGCTCAATAATCGACGAACTTTTAACACATATAGAAGACCAGAAATCGACGTATATAAAAAACGGTATGGACGACAATACAGCCGAAGAAAAAGCAGTGGAGCAGATGGGCAACCCTATGGAAGTGGGAGAATACCTGAATCAAATTCACCGACCTAAACGCGACTGGATTGGTTTAACTGTGAATATTATCATGTGGATTATTGCGGGAAGCATATTTATATTCGGGTTTCTTATGGGTGTTGGATTATTATTGGTAATGGTAGAAACAGGGAATTTTATCTTCGGAATAATAATAGGCAGCGGATTTACTGCGTTTGGCGGTATTATAGCTGTCACAGTCGTCAATATGGGTAAGTTTATTTCAAATTCTATTTATTATTACAGTTTAGTCAGAGATTTCAGGCGCAGAAATAAACGTAAGATTAGTAAATTGATATAGAAAAGAGGCTGATGTCATATTATGGAAAAAATCAGTATAGTTAATATTATTGATAAACCCGGAAACAATCCGCCGAATAATTCTTGTATAAACGCCTTCAAAGAGCTTGAAATGGACCAGATTCTTCATATAAAACCAGTACAGATGTCCGGCAAAATGATTTCATACAACATAATGGATTATTTTTCCACAGATATTGACACAATCAATCACCGTTTGGATATTTTTGACGATTTGCTGAACGTCAGCGATATTTATAAGTTGTTTGTCGAAATTTTGCCTGTTCTATGCGAAATAGCAGATATTTCAAGAGAAAAAGATATAAATAAAGAAGAAGATTACAATTTTTTACAGTATTTTTATTATATCATTAAACTCGAATTGTATATTGACTGCATAATTAAGTTATATGACAGGCTGACAAAAGTTAAAGACAAGGTTAAATCAAAAGGTATAACCGGATTTACAGATTATATAATTAATATTTACGAAAGCGAAGAATTTAAGAAGCTCCGGAAAGATATAGCTGAATTAAGTTCAAATATAAAAAATATTAAAAGCATTACTATAGGAATAAATCTTGACAATGAAATGAGATTAGAGGATTTGGG
>WQYZ01000088.1 GCA_009780985.1 Oscillospiraceae bacterium
AGCGATATGTATTTTGTTTTTGTGAATTTGTTGTACGGCAATAATTCCACTTTTACGAGATTTTCCGAACTCTTGAGGAGTTCAGCCGTGTTGCGTAGATTCTCGTCGCCGTCGTTTATACCGGGTATCAACGGAATTCGGATTATATACGGCTTGCCAGATTTTTTTAGTATCTCTAAGTTTTCCAATATCTGTCGGTTGTCCGCTCCCGTTATTTCTTTATGGATTTCCGAGTCCGTATGTTTTATATCCATGATATACAAATCAACGTAATCTAAAGATTCTGTGAATATATCGATTGAAGTATATCCAGACGTTTCGATTGCCCTGTGTATAGTGTTTAACTCTCCCAATAATGCGAGTAAAAATTCGCTCTGATAAAACGGCTCTCCGCCTGATATTGTCACTCCCCCGCCGCTTTCTTTGTAGAAATCTGTATTCTTCTTCAGCTTTTCCGCAAGTTCCCCCGCTGTAATTTCGTACCCGCTTATCTTCCGTATGTGTTTCGGGCACTCGTCAATGCAGTGTCCGCAGGCTGAACATAACTTCCGATTGAAAGCGTGTTCGCATACTGCTTCGCACCTGCCGCAATGGTCGCATAGCGTATTTTTGATTGTCAGCTCAGGATTTTTTGCCAGTCCTTCGGGATTATGACACCAGATACACCGAAGCGGACAGCCTTTGAAAAATACTGCTGTCCGTATGCCCGGACCGTCGTATATCGCAAATTCCTCTATGTCGAATATCATGCCCTTTATTTCTTTTGAATCTTTAACATTCAGCAACCTCAACCACCTCTATATTTATCATTATACAGCAAACAGGCAGAATAATCAAGCTGAATAGAAAAAGTTTATTTATTATCTTCCAGATATTCGGTGTTTATAAGAGCGAGTATCAACGCCGCACTTATTCCGTTTTCGTCGTACACAGGCTTTACTCTTATTAAATATTTGCTATAATCATCAAAATTCTTTGAATTTTGTAATTTGTTTTGCCGTAATCTCAATACATACGGACTTTTCGCAAGTTCAGCTTTCCGGATATTTTCCGCTCCCGTTATTTCTTCGTAAATAAATATATCGTCCGGGTGAATCAAATCCTCGAATTTTTTCTGGTCTGTCTGACTGTTTTTCAACCCGAGCTGAAGCTGACCGTTTTCGCTGATTGAGAAACAGTCTCTCCCGTAATCGTAACACACTGTAAATACAGGACTTAACTCGCACATCAAATCAAGCTGCGCGTGCATTATCTGCAATTGTTCCGCCCATTCGGTTATTATATCGTCTTTTTCATTATTCCCGGAACTGTCGGAGCTGTTTTTTACTGTTTCTGCCGCGCTTAATTTTTTCTGACGTCTGTTAAGCAGAAAATAAAGGCTCGCAAATATCACCAACAATACTGATACAACGCATATAGCCGTAAATTCTATTATTTGTTTCACTTTATACCCACCCCAAACTGTTAAACAAAATTTATATAATATTATATCACAAAAAATTTAATTTTTATTGATATTTTGCAACATTTTCTATGTACAATATAAATATCTGCTTTATTAAATCAAAAAATTTTATTCGGAGGTATTTATTATGTCTTTTAAAATTGCATTTATCGGCGCGGGGAGCATAGGATTCACAAGAACTCTTTTGTGCGATATATTGTCCGTACCGGAATTTCAGGACTGCGAGGTTTCTTTCATCGACATAAATCAGCAAAATTTAGACATGGTTACACAGCTCTGTCAGCGCGACATCGACTCAAACGGACTTAAAATTAAAATCTATCCTACATTAAACAGAAGAGAGGGTCTGAAAGACGCAAAATATGTGATATGCTGCGCGAGAATCGGGGGGCTTGAAGGGTTTGAATCCGACGTCAATATTCCGCTGAAATACGGCGTAGACCAGTGCGTCGGTGACACTTTATGCGCAGGCGGAATTATGTACGGGCAGAGAGGCGTAAACGCCACTCTCGATTTCTGCAAGGACATGCGGGAAGTCTGCCGCCCCGACGTTTTATATCTTAATTACGCCAACCCCAACGCTATGATGACTTGGGCGGCAAATAAATACGGCAAAATCAACACAATCGGGTTATGCCACGGAGTACAGGGCGGTCACTGGCTTATCGCGGATGCTCTTGGACTGCCGCAAAACGAAGTCGATATAATATGCGCGGGAATAAATCACCAGACGTGGTATATACAAATCAAGCACAACGGCGAGGATCTAACGAGCAAACTGCTTGAAGCCCTTGAAAAACATCCGAATTATTCCAAAACTGAAAAAGTCAGAATAGATATGCTGAGACGTTTCGGATATTTCTCGACGGAATCAAACGGGCATTTGTCTGAATATGTTTCATGGTACAGGAAACGTCCGGACGAAATCAACGACTGGATAAGTTTAGACTCATGGATTAACGGCGAGACGGGCGGTTATTTAAGAGTATGCGTAGAAGGCAGAAACTGGTTTGAGAGCGACTTCCCGAACTGGCTCAAAGCCGACCCGAAAAAATACGACGGCACACAGCGTTCAGCCGAACACGGCTCTCATATAATCGAGGGCTTGGAGACTGGCAGAGTATACAGAGGGCATTTCAACGTCGTAAACAACGGAGCTATCGCAAATTTAGACGACGACGCCATAGTCGAGGTTCCGGGATATGTTGACAAAAACGGCGTAAGTATTCCCCAGGTCGGCAATCTGCCTCTCGGCTGCGCGGCAGTATGCGCGCAGAGCATAAATGTGCAGAGACTTGCAGTCGAAGCGGCTGTGCACGCAGACAGAAATCTGCTAATTCAGGCAATGATGCTCGATCCGCTCACCGGAGCAGTCTGCAATACATACGAAATTGAGCAGATGGTAGATGAAATGCTTGTGGCATGCGAGGAATGGCTGCCGCAGTACAAAGCCGAAATCAAAAAAGCGAAAGTAAGCCTGCAGAGTCCGAAAGTCAAAGTCAAAGAGGGATATATGGGCGCGGCTCGTCTGCATACAAAGACAGTGGCAGAAATGCAGGCTGACAGCGCGGCGGCTACAAAAAATGCCGCAGAAGCCGACAAAGCGAAAAAAGAAAAAACAACAAAAACGGTAAAGAAAGCGGCAAATACGAAGAAACCGAAGAAATAATATCCATATAAAATATATGCAAAACCGGCGGGAAATTTGTCCCGCCGGTTTTTATATCATGGTTTAACCCTGTTCGCGCTGTGCGATTTTATTTTTCAGGGCGGCTATCATTTCATTGGGCCATTTATTGTCTTCGCCTTCAACTTGATTATTATAATCGCGTTTGTTTCGCATTTTAATTTCTTCCCACATTTCTATCGCTTTTTCGTATTTTCCCCAAGTGTCATACATAAAAGCGCGCGCATAAATAGCGCTCATTGGCGGCGGCTGAATTGATAAATCATATAACCTTTGAGACTGTTCAAACAGCCATTCCGCTTTTTCAAAATGCCCTGCTCTTCTGCGCCGTTCGCCAACTTCATATAGAAAATAATGAATATTATCAGACAAATTTTTTGAAAGTTCGTCAAGCATTTCAAACGCTTCATCTGTTCTGCCAAGTCTTATCAATGTGTCAGCTTTTAACATTACACGGGTTCTTTCGTCGTTGATTTTTGCGTTTATTTCATCCGCTTGTTCATATTTGTTAGTTTGCTCATATCCCCGATATAAATTTATCTGCGCCTCTTTATTGTCGGGATATTTTTTTATAAAATTGTCGTAAAATCTAAAGAATCTCCAACTGACAGGTTCGTAGTCCCATTGTATTCCCCGCAATCTTGCATAGATAAAATGAAAGTCGCGGTTGTCCGGCGAAACGTTTATCGCCTGTTCTGCGTAACGGGCGACAGTTTCTGTGTAACTGTCCATACGTTTTTTATATAAATCGATAACCCGCCGTAACGCTTCGACATTTTCTGCGTTTTCGTCCAAAAGACCGACTAAATATCTTTTGGCGTATAAAAAACTGCTCTCGCTTAATTCTCCCTGTTCGGATAATATCTTGTCTACGCGCTCAAAATGATTTATGTCGCCGACTGAAAATAAATCGTCGATTGAAACTCCGAAAAAAATGGCGATTTGCGGCAGAAACATTGTATCAGGCGTTGCGGCTTCAGTTTCCCATTTTGAAACTGACTGAAACGTTATATTCAGATACTTTGCGAGTTCTTCCTGAGTAACGCCTTTTTCCGTGCGTAATTTTTTTATTGTTTTGCCTATGCTGATTTCCATATACATAATTCCTTCCACATTAAATCAAAAACAATTTATAAATTTATCAGCTGATGTTGTTATTATATATCTGTTCAGCAATTAAGTCAATAACCGAAATTTTTACATAACTCGCGTATTGGTTGAATTTACGCAAACCTATTTTCTTTCCTGCGCTTTAATGTGAGCGGCATGTAGTTTCACATAATGCGCTATTTTTATTATCGCATATCCCAATAAAACGAATATCAGCAAATCATAGAAATATATAAATCCAAACATATGCTTTGCTATGCCGGGAACGCCGTTTCCCATATACGGCGTCACAAAATTAAATACGGCTGAACCCCACAAAACTAAAATAAGCGAGACTAAAACGGCGTTCTTTTTACGGCGCACTACAAGTTCATAAATACAAAGAGCCAGCGAAAATATAAACACCATTATCGTAAACCATAATTTATTAACGGGCAAATGCACGCGTATTGTCTCGTATATTGAAAAACGGTTTGACTGATAACTTTGCTTCGACGGGTCCAATACCGGCGGATTCAGAAGATTTCCTATATAGTACGGTCTGATATATCTTGCGTATTTGGCGGTATAATTCAGCATATCGATAAATCGTGACGGGTGGGTGAGATAAAAAGACATAATTTTGAATTTGCTGATTTTATCATAAAACTGTTCCTGAAATTGTGCCGACGTTATATCTATGGGATAATTTTTCTGATACATTTCCCGACCTTTCAGAACGGCAAGCGACGGGTCAAGTCCAAGGTCTTTCAAGTCTTGTTCTGGTGTATGCCCAAAATCAAGCACCCCTGCAAAAACCGAATTGAAATTTGTATCTTTCTCTATCCATGAGGGAATCATATAAAAGAAATAACACAACATGACTACAATCGATACGGCGGATACAGATATTACAGCGGCTTTTGTAGGGTGTGACGCCCTCGTCACAACGAGATTTTCAGCCGTTATGCCTGTTTTCTCAACTTTGGCTGTTTTATCTATAATCATAAAAACTATCGGCAAAAGCGCAAATAATATACCGATAGGAACATATGCGTTTTTTGACATCGCCATCAGCAATACAGACGCGCAGTATATAATATAAGACCATATGCCCGCCGTTGCGCGTTTTTCCCACAGCCGCAGAAAAAGCGCGATTGTCAGCATCGTTCCCGTAAATTGCAGAGGTTCGCCGTAAAATGAATTATAGTACAGAGTATACCCCTGATCGCAGAATACAAACAGACATATTATTGCGGATGCTATAAACAGCGGCAGTCCGAACCGGCGGTATATAAACCATAAAATAAAATACGCGGCGGCGCAGAACATTACAGTATATACTAAACCGAGCCAAATCAGATTATAATTTTCAGCCGGTCTGCCAGTAATTCTATTGAAAACAAGATTAAGAACTTTTGACGCTTTTATGACAACTTCCTGCGACGATATATAATCGTATCTTGAATAATCCGACTGTAATACAAAATACAAGTTTTTAATAAAATTGGAATTTGCGGGAAGCGCCATCTGGAATTTCGGAACATATACCTGAAAATTATAGCTTATGCCGTCGATGAATTTAACGCCGCTGGGATATATTGCGCGGGGATAATCCCCATTGTTTGCAAGCCCGACGGAGTTCGGCAGATTCAATACGACCAATATAACTATGCCGCAAACTATAGAAACAATAAAAGCCGATAATTCTATCTTTTTTTCAGTCAGCAATTTTTTTATACGCATATAATATTCATACACTCTTTCATTAATTTAATAGAGACACCAAATTCGCCGTAGGCGAATTTATGTGTCCCTACTTTTATCTAAATTATACCGAAAAATAATAGAAATTTTATTACCAATATTTTAATATTTATCTCTATTGCGAAAGAAGTATAATCGCCAATATTATAATTATATCGTCTTCAACCCCGTCTTTAAGAAGAAAAAATATAACGGCGAGAAGTATTAAGTCTTCAAGTTCAATCCCTGCGAGTATTCCCCCGCCTTTTCCGTCTCCGCCGCCGAACAATCCCGAGAGCAGACCTCCTTTTCTGCCGTCTTTCCCGTCCCGGTTTCCTCCGAAGAGACCGCCGAGAAGGGAACCGTTTTTACGCTCTGATTTTTCTTCTCTCTTTTCATCTTTTTTTTCCCGCTCATCTTCTTTTCTTTCTTTAAATTCTCTCGGATCTTTAAACTCTTTATTTTCATCAAGTTCGCCGTCAGTATGTTTGTCGCGTACCTCCGTTTTATCTGTGTGTGAATTATCCGTATCAGATTCGCCTGCCTGACTCGCCATAGATTCCCTTGTGTATTGCCCGGAATAATTCGGGGGGAAATCGTCTATATTATATTTTGCGTATTTTGATCTGTTGCTAATGTACATATATATTCACCTCCGGTGAATATACTGAGCTGTGCTCAGTGATTTCACCTTTTCCCTATTTCTTATACAAAGCCGTTTTTTCCGAACATATTAAATATTTTTGCCGCGCTTATGTATTTTATAGCCGTGTCTATTTTACTTTGCCGCGTTTCTTTTAAAAACGGTTTCAATGCGAGCAGGAGTTTTGCCCTGTGGTCGCTTTCTGGATTTGTCACGCCTGATATGTTTTTAAGAGTGCCAAGCGTTTTTTCTATCTGATTACTCTGCGTATTTTGATTATTCGAATCAGAACTTGTATTATTTGCGCTGTTTGTGGTATTGCTTTGTTTAGATGAGTTGGCAAAAGCGCTGAGTATATTCGCTATATTACCCATGCTATTTGTGCTGCCATTATTGGAATTTGTATCAGGAACAGCGGATGTCATAACGGCATCAGGCGGAGACATAACCGGAGACGGAACGGACGCCGAGCTTAACGCAATTACAAGATTTTTTAACGCTGTCATAACGTTTTCGTTTGACATTAAATTTTCTGCCGACTGCACTTGATTTATATTTTGATTTACACCGGCTGTTCCGGTTACACCGATAGTTTCAGGCGTATTGGATGTGTTCGGAGGGCTTATTACCGTTGTTTCGATTGCTTTGCTGTTTGAATTGTCCGAATTCATCATTTGAGTAACTACAGGCAATAAAGTCATAATTTTGTTGAGCATTTCCGGATTTGACAGCAAACCGCCTACTAAATCTGAGAGATTATTATCCAATTTTTTCGGTTCCTCCTCATCTTATAATCTTTTCCGTAGGGGATGCCATGTCGAACACACTCGGTGGTGCGTAGTCCCTTACAAATACGTCCTTTATATATTTGTATTCTGTATATCTATTTCTTGTTTTGAAGATTTTGAATCATTTGAGCGATTTTTTCGTCTCCCACTGATTGCAGGGCTTTCTTTATATCGTCTTCGCTCATACTGCCAATCATGCTTTTTATATGTTTTGTATCTTTCATAATATCGTTTAACTTGCTGTTTTCGATTCCAGCTGTTTTTGCCGCATCAGTAACTTTTTTCTTAAATTCTTCATCGCTTAGTCCTAAAAATTTATTGAGCATATCTTTGTCTATTTGCATATTCAAATCCTCCCGGGGTATCCATTTAATAAATTTAATAAAATTTTTGGAATTTACTTTCATAATTTATTATATGTTTTTTTATTTATTAATGATAATATATAATATTATAGTATAATAAACATTGAAAACAGGGAGAATTTATTTATACAAATGAAAATACTTGTCTTTTCGGACTCACATGACCACTGTGACCGTATGATAAATATAACAAGAGAATTTATATCGAAAAATTCAAATAGTAACGGCAATAACAATATATTAGATTATATTATTCATCTCGGAGATTTAGTACACGACGCGAAATATTTGCAGGAGAAATTCCCGAATATCCCCGTTTTATATGTGTGCGGCAACTGCGACTTTTCTGCAAACAAAAACGACTCCGAAAAAGAATACGAACTCGGCGGCAAAAAATTCTTTATTCTGCACGGGCATACGAGAAATGTAAAATTTTCTCTCGATTCTCTAAAATCGTTGGCAGAACAGAAAAAATATGACATAATATTATATGGGCACACTCACGCTCCGAAAGAGGATTATTATAACGGAACATATATAGTAAACCCCGGTTCAATATCATACGACAAGAGCGGAAAAGGGAAATCCTATTGCGTTATTGATATAACAAAAAATGATTTGTGCGCTAATATAATAAGAATTGAGGCATATTAATTTATGAAATTCAAAACATACAAATATATCCCCAAAAAAGAAATCAAGAACGCCTCCATATTTTCAGGAATATGTTTTTTTGCCGCGGCGGCATTGTTAATCTCTTCGGTTTTTATATCAAACTTCAGAATAGTATACGAGCTTTCGGCGGTTATATTTGCCACAATAGGCGTGCAGGTCACCGCCCGCTTTATACTGTCAGGCTATGTTTATATACTCGATCAGACGAATTTTATAATATTAAAAATAACCGGTAAAAAATCAGTGCAGATGTGTAATATAAGTCTTGAAAATTCTGTAGCCGTTTCGCAAAGACATCAAAAATTTTCGGAAGTGAAAGTTAAATTCGGCAAAATACCTGTCAGGAAGAATTTTTGTCAGAACATGTTTTCCGCGGCGTCATATGTATATGTTTTTGAATTTGACGAAAAAAAGTCCGCCGTCATATTCGAAGCGGACGAGAATTTTATAAAAGAAATGAGAACGCGAATAAATTGCTTGCAACTATTGAATCCCCAATAAAAATAAAACAGATAAAAGATTTACAGAAACGGCTTGCGGAGTCGGAGGAGGAGAATTTGATACTAAAAAAGCGGCTGCATAAATTCGCTATGCGAATTTGGTTCATGCAGAACTCGAAGTGAGGTTAGAAGCCGTACATGAGATTAAGCGCAATTTTGCGTATAATATTGAGATTTTTTTGTGTATTATCCTTGAACAGTTACGCCGAAATGTAAATTATAAAAGAAATTTTATTTAAAACCCTTGACATAAATTTAATTTTATGGTATAATAAATAAATTAAAAGTAAACAATATATTAAACATAGCGCGGAGTGGAGCAGTCCGGTAGCTCGTAGGGCTCATAACCCTAAGGTCATAGGTTCAAATCCTGTCTCCGCAACTAAGAAAAGTCCCGTAGAATCAAGGCTCTGCGGGACTTATGTTTTTAACCTATTGATGAAATTTTAATGTTTGCCTCTTATTTGTCGCTTATTGATAAAAAATTCATAGAAAGAATTAGAATTTGCGTGTTTCTTTTTATAATCTTGGGTCGACGGGTTCGCTCTCCATCGCCAAAACTCCGAAAACACACTCATGAACCCGATACAGCGGTTCGCCTCTTACAAAACATTCCAATGATTCCATACCCAACGCAAATTCGTTCAGCGCAAGATTACGTTTTTTCGACAGCGAACGCTTTTTCAGTCTCTGCATATTATTTTCAAGCGTGTATTCCGGACCGTAAATAATCCGCAGATATTCGCGTCCGCGGCATTTTACGGCGGGTTGTAGCAACTCAGAGCCTTTCAGCGAGATAAAATCATACGGTTTCACGACCATGCCCTCCCCGCCAGATTCTGTCAGGTTTTCCCACCATTTCACGCTGGTTTCGACGCTTATTTCATCGGACACGTCAATCAGTATATGATTTGTCGCAGTAAATATATTATCATATCTGGTCATATATTTCGCAATAGTTTCCATATGCCACATATGATTTTCACTGCACCACGATTTCCCCTCTGTTGCGAGAAGATGGAACGGCGCGATTTTATAATCGTCAAGACTTTTCACGTCCCAGCAGTAACGCCGGTATGCTTCCGTGTACAATTCAAGAGTTTCAGCGCGTTTTTGATATTTTCCCAATAATCCTGCCAAATCGACATTCTGATTAGACTGCGCCTCGATATTTACAAGCTGTTCGTCAAGGGTTCCGGCGGCTTTTTTTATTGCTTCGACAGCAAGATTTAGTGCGGTTTGGCCTGAACGCCCCACCGGAGCGTATTGTTCTTCCAGCAGTTTCCGCGCTTTCGCAGACCACGGCATAATTTCCGTATCCAAACACACCCAGTCTGTATTGAAATCCTCCCAAAAATGCGAAGCGGTCAAAACAGCTTGAAGCCGCGTTAAAATCGCGTTCTGCGTTTCTGTGTTGTCAAAGAAATGCCGACCTGTGCGCGTGTAGATAATGCCGAAGCTGCCGTCATTTATTTTAAACCGCTTTTCCGCCGTTTCAGCATTTTTACACAATATTATAACGGCTCTTGAACCCATATGCTTCTGTTCGCAGACAACTTTTTCCACGTTGCGGCTTTTATAATAATCAAACGCTTCCGTCGGATATTCAAGGTATTCAGGCAGTTTGCTTGTTTCGCACGGCGACATGGTCGGCGGCAGATATATAAGCCAGTGCGGGTCAGCGGAAAAACGGCTCATGATTTCAAGCGCGGCGGTTGAATTCTCGGCGTTTATTTTTATATTGCGGCGCAAGTTCGTTGAAATATACTTCTGTCCGCCCGCAACGGGCATTACATCGTCGATATTGAGCATATCGTCGTATGTCGTATTTGCGTTATTTTCAAGAAAAGGTTTCGCAGGCGGATAATATTCTTTCTTAGCCTCTGCCTGTACAAGTTCGTTTTCGGGATATTTATACGCCGTCAGTTTGCCGCCGAATACACAACCGGTATCAATGCAAATCGTATTGTTTACAAACTCCGCTTCTGGCACTGGGGTGTGACCATAAACAACCCGTGCTCTTCCTCTGTATTCGTTAGCCCACGGCAGACGGACGGGCAGACCGTATTCGTCGGTTTCTCCGGTCGTATCGCCGTACAGACAAAAATCGCGTATGCGGGCTGAACCGCGTCCCTGATATTTTTCTTTTATCCCCGCATGAGCTACAACCAATTTTCCTACATCGAAAACATAGTGGCTGATGAGACCATCAAGAAAATCTTTCACATCCGATATAAATTCTTCACTCTGCATTTCTAACTGTGCGATTGTTTTATCCAATCCGTGCGTAAGCTGAACAAACGAGCTTTGCTCGTTATTGCCGCGCAGCTTTTTCAATAATTTAACGTCGTGATTCCCCGGCACGCAAAAAGCCGTCTGAGATTTAACCATATTCATTACAAGCCGCAGAACTTCGACATGCTTATCGCCCCTGTCGCATAAATCGCCGAGAAATACTGCTTTTCTGTTTTCGGGCGGAACAGCGGTATAATTTTCTGCATCTACAGTATAGCCAAGTTTAGTCAAAAGTTCGCACAACTCATCGTAACAGCCGTGAATATCGCCGATTATATCAAACGGTCCGGATTCATTCTTTTTGTTGCACCACAACGGAGTGCGGACGATTTCAACATCCGCGATTTCGTCTTCGCTTTTCAGCACAAAAACATATCTGAAACCCTCTTTTTTGAGAAACTTAATCGACTGCTTTAATTGTACCGACTGTTTTGTGATAACATGATTGCCGAAATTTCTGTCGGGACGCTTTTCGTTGCGCTCACGGCATATTTTTTCGGGAATATCTAAAACTATCGCGACTGCGTGGCAATTCTGCTCCCTTGCGAGGCGCAGAATCGAAGCGCGGGAATCTTTCTGGACGTTTGTCGCGTCGATGACTGTCAATAAACCGAACTCCAGCCGCTTATTCGCAATATAATAGAGCGCGTCGAATGCCTGAGCCGTGACTTCCTGATTGTTCTCGTCGTCCGAGATAAGCGCGCGGAAATAGTCCGACGATAATACTTCCGTAAGCTTAAAGTGAGCTTTCGCAAAGGTCGATTTACCGCTGCCCGATGCCCCGACAAGCGCGACTACCGCGAGTTCGGGAATTTCTATTTTAATGCTCATATTATTTTAAGTACCCCCATTTGTGTCGGCGCACCGTATTTTTCGTCAACTTCGCCGATTTCCGAAAACTGTGCGTTATAGCCGAACTTTTCAGCTGTTTTATTCGCCCAGTCTTTAAATTTTGCGCGTGTCCATTCAAATCTGTGGTCGCCGTGGCGCAAATCGTCCTCGTCTAAAAATTTATAATTCGCGTTATATTCTTTGTTCGGCGTCGTGATAATCACGATGGGCGGTTTCGCGAACTCGAATAAAACCCGCTCGAACGCCGCAAGTCTCGATATATCCAAGTGTTCGATGACTTCTACTACGCAAGCCGCGTCATAGCCCGCGAACCTTGAATCTTTATATGTCAGCGAACCCTGAAATATTTGAATCCGTTCGCGTATATGCTCGTTTGCACGGTAAAGTTTCAGCTTTTCGCTTGCCCTCTCCAACGCAGTATGCGACACATCAACACCCGTTATACGCGTGAATTGATTATCTTTCATAAGCAGATTAAGCAGGTTTCCCTCGCCGCACCCAATATCTATTACGCTTTTTGCCCCGCAGTTTTTCAGAGCGGCGATTACGCTCTCTAATCTCTGCGAGTTTAAATTCAATTTCTTTTCTGACTTCGCTGTCTTTTCAGTATCATCAGTTTCCGGAATTTCCGGCGGAATAATCTCACCGTCAACAGCGTTTGCGGCAGATAAACGCTCAAATGCTATATTTACAAGACTTTTACGGCGATTCAGATACCGTCCGGTTATATATGCCTTTTCAGGGTGATTCGGGAGCCAGTCCTCGCCGAGACGAAGAAGTTTTTCGACCTCGTCCGTTCCGACCCAGTAATGTTTCTGTCTGTCGAACACAGGGATAAGCACGTAAACGTGTTTCAGCAAATCACGCAATCTGACTTTGCCTCTGATTGTGAGATTAACATATTTGCTTTCGCCCCATTCCGGGAATTTTTCGTCGGCGATAAATGTTTCGTAACTGACTTCGTAACCGAGCGGCTCAAATACGCTGTTTAATTTAGCAAGTTCCCCGCGGCAGGGCAGCATAGCAATATTCGCAGTTAAATCAAGCGGAGAATCGGACAATTCCTGACGGCTGTCGGCGCGCCCAGTCATTGACGTTCCGAACACTTTTGAAATTGCCGTGCTCATAAACGACGACGAAACATATGGTCTGTCATTGACGTAGTCAAACAGCCCGCCGCTATCGGAACCGGTTTTGCCGCGTGCCAAATCAAGCGGGTCAATATTCAAAAGCAGTGCTACCGTCGTACGTTCCAGCGTATTTATACGCTTAGATACTTCCGGATAAAAAACATAAGCTTTCCCGTAAGTGAGCTCAAATGTTTGCGGACGATACGGATTTTTGTATAGCAGATAGCCTAAATCTGTGGTATTCTGACCGGTGTATGTTATTGTGAACAGCATTTATTTTTTCTCCTGTTTTTAAATTAATATTGTAAATTCAACCATGTTTCTTTTTATCTTGTCTGTTTTGTTTACCTGACATTACATCGTCCATAATATCTGCCGCTTTATCATACACAGATTTCAAAACGTGTGAATATATGGTTGCTGTCGTTATTTCGTTTACATGCCCAAGCAGTTCCGCCACCACTCTGGCTGGTAAACCTTTCATCAATAATATTGTCGCAGCAGTATGCCTTAAACTGTGAATCGATACATTTGGTAAATCGTATTTTTTTACAAGTTTTCTGAACCAACCGCTTATCGTGTCAGGGTGAAGCGGCGAACCGTTCCAAGCCGTGAATATATACTCCGTATCGTTCCATTTATCGCCGCATTCTATTTTTCTTTGTTTTTGCAGAATTTTATGCTCTTTGATTGACTGAATTATATAAGGCGATGCCGGTATTACCCTGATTGAACTCTCAGTTTTCGGAGTGTTCTCGAATATTCCTTTGTCAGGTAAATATAATAAATTCCGGTTTACGCTGATTGTGCGGTTTTCAAAATCTATATCATCATATTTTAATCCGCATAATTCGCCGCGTCTAAGTCCGGTAGATAACAGCACTTTTATCATAAGGCAGTTTTGATTCTCGTCGTCCGGCAAACTGTTGATAACGGTTAAGACCTGTGCCAATTCATCTTCGTCAAGGTATTTTGCTTCTTTTCGTGTAAATTTTGGCGGTTTAACACGTTCACATGGATTAGTAAGTATAACTTGCCATAAAACGGCAGTCGACAAGACCGAACTTATAAAAGCATGATAATGATGTATAGTTTTATCTGATAGTGTTTTGTTATTTTCAGAAAAAAACAGTTTCGAGAAATCTATTTTTAAACATTCACTTATTTTGAGAGCTGTATCGTAATTTATATTATTGCCTTTTACAAGAGAATGGACAGAAAATACAGATACACCAGTTTCTTTTGATAACTTTTCCTGCGTGAGATTTTTATCAAGTAAAAATTTTTTGAAATCAACCGCACTTTTATACTTTACATCCTTGCGTACTCCGTCTTCTTTGAGATTATTATAAAATTCTGTCAAATGGTGAGGTTGTAGCTTATCGAGTTTTATATGTCCGATTGCGGCATTCACGCGTTTCATAAAACTTCTATATCTTGCCAGTGTCTGCGCTTTAAGTTGCTTTTCTGCATAATCCGCGAACCATTTTTCGGCAAATTCGGAAAATGCTATATTTCCGTCGAGATATAATCCTTTTTTACATTTGTCCTCGAATAAAACTGCCTGTCTTTGTACTTCTTTTTCAATTTGTTTTGGGGTAAGCGATTTTTCAGGTTTATACGTCATATACTTTCGTATTTGTTTACCCATGTTATCATAACCGAGCGATACCATGATTGTATAGGTATCTCCACGTTTCTTTATCTGTGCCATATTTATTTACGCCTCTCTTTACCTTGATTTATTTAAATCATTTTATAAATAAATTTTTCTTTTGTCTCTATTCCTGTCTTAACATTGTCTGTTCACATCACATTCCAACTTTTTCGATTATTTTTACCGGAGAACCGTACTTCTCTATAAAGCTGCCAACGAAATAATCAATACCGTAACAATGGTACTTATAAAACATTTTAGTTACATCATCGAAAATTTGTTCACCATAAAAGTCAGCTATCTCTTTACTTGATATTTGTAACGTATACAATAAACATTGCATATAATGCGCATACCAGCTGCGCAATTCCGGGAAATAACTATCACCTTTTTTCGGCGCATACTTATCTACATAAATTTCAAAATCATTTTTCCACCTTCTCCAGTGAAAAGCATTTATATTGCATGATATACCTGATTCTATCTTTCTTTTAGTTTCAGACAAAAACAAATTATACCAATAATCAACAAAATCGGTATCATCAGACAAACTTTCCGCCCAATTATAAAATTTTATCACTGTTCCGTAATCATATTCAAATTTCAACGTAATCACCCATCCTTATATAATCTTCTATGAACTTTTCCCCTTGTATACTATTTCTCTGAATCTGAATTAATTGCTCCTGCATACCCTTCCGTCTATTCCTGAATCCTTCTGCCGCCTGTTGTAATTCTAACCCTTTCAGTTTATAACTTCTGTTAAAAATTAAACCTTCTGCAGATTCTCTGAGACAATACTGATTTCCTAATTTACAATAATCCAGACATTTAATCAACCGCTTATCACCAATCGTCCCATTCATGAACTGAGGCATCACATTTGACATACGATCATCAGCGATAAGCCCGCAAATAACTGGGCTTTTAAAATAGACCTGATATTGTCGCTCCCTGAAGCCTATAACTATCCGCAACCAATCTTCATTTGTAAGAAATAGAATCTTATTTTTCGGGAAAGAAAATTTGTATTCATTAATAACAGGCGTAGATTCATCAAAAATCCATTCGGCTGCCACTTGTTTAACTTCGGTTAAATAAAATCCCCTGCCAAAATCGCAATCATCCCTCGGACCGGGAAACTCTATATCTTTTATTTGTAACTCACGGTCACTGCCGTGACGTAACGTTATATCAGTCATTTCGTCAAAAATATTCATCACAAAACCCTCCGTTCTTCCATGAATTTGAACTAATAAGTGTTTATCCATTTCAGATAATCTTCTTCCGATTTTACGCCGTTTTTTACGTCAAGTTTCCATTGCTTTGAAACAGTTTTGAATTCCTCGTATTTTCTTTCATACTCATATATAGTCGGATTACGTTTCACAAGCATCTGGAGCTTCATGTAAGTCTGTCTGTATCTATTTGCAGTCTCATTGTTCTTCAGGTTCGCCTGATACTGCTTTTCCGCGCCGTATTTCTTACATGTTTTTGTGCTGTCCTGCGGAGCCGGAGAATCGCAGTATAATGTGTCGCTTCTGTTCAAGGGAATGAAATATCTCCCGCAGTTCGCACACCTTTTTATATATGTTTCAGTCTTTACCATATTCATAAAAGACGTGAAACATATATTATAAAAATCGTTCAAAACCGTTTCTTCCTCAAGCGACACCTCGCAATCCTTATATATCTCCTTTAATATTTTTATACTGTAGGAATCCGGCAGTCGTTTTTCATAGAAATAACTGTATTTATTTTCTATGTTTTCGATATACTTTGTTTTGCTCTTTATATTGAATCCAACTATGCTCGTAACAGCCGGGAGGACATCTGCGCGGGGATTCCGGTTGAACCCGAAAAATTTATCGGCTATATATAACCGTACGTTTAGCGGCGTATTTGTCCATTCGTCGTTTCTGTCTATATTCAGGCATAAATCCGACAATTCCTTGAAATTCCGAATGATTCTGATATCGCCGTCGATAGTATAGATGAGCTGAAAAACTGAAGCCACAAATTCGTTCCATTGCTTGTGCGTCGGATTTTTACGCTCCTCGTATTCCCTCAGAAACGGATTGCTTCCTGTTATCCAGTTAAACCTATCGCAGTACGCCTGTAGAAAATATGGGTGAAGCGCAGTTATTTTTTGGAAACAGTCCGATAACGAATCTCTGACTCCCGCTATATCGGCAGTGAATTCAAATGTATATTCATTTTCAGGTATCAGCTGCGGGTCGCTTTCAAAAATATATAAGTCGAAAGCAAATATATTTCGTACATCCTCATTTCCGGAGAGACATTGTGCGTATTTTCTTATTGTCATTTCCTTATCTTTGAATACTTTTAAGTCAAGAAACTGACTGATTGCGTCTTCGATTAAATCAACATTCATATTGATTAACTCTGTGAAACTTGAACCGAGAGGCAGCTTAATCGTGAATAATGTTTTTTTAGGGTCGGTAGTTGCCGCACACATAGATTCCGTTCTGTCATGCAGATTATACTTTATTGTGCCTGTTA
>WQYZ01000089.1 GCA_009780985.1 Oscillospiraceae bacterium
AAATATAGTTGACAAACCTTCCAAATATTTATGAAATATCGGGGGAGCTTTATTTTTTACTCGATCCAATCAAAGGATTTACACATTCTTATAAGAACCGCCGCCGCCTGCGCTCTTGTGACTGTGCTTTTGGCTTCAAAAGCCGTTGCGCTCATTCTCTGCATCAAATTCAAACTGACTGCAGGTTCAACGTATTTCGCATATTTGTTTTCGATTACTGCGGAATCTGTAAATTTTGTCTTTAAGTCTGCTGTCACGGTTGTTTTAGCTTCTGTGCTCTCATTTGCCGCGGGGAGCATCAATGCTCTCGAAATCATAGCGGCGAATTCCGCTCTCGTTACCGACGCCTCAGGAATATATAACGTTTCCGCAGTATTTACGCCTTTTACCAATCTCTTTGAAGCTGCGACTGTAACTTCGCCATAATACCATGCGTTTCCCTCAACATCAGTAAACTGAGGCGTATATTCAACCACAACATACTGACTGTTATGCCTGCTTAAGATATGAACGCCGTCTTTTTCCCATTTCGCCAGAACGAATCACCAGTTGGATTTAATATCTTTACGTGTCTGCGCACGCCAATACTTAGGCGCATTATCAACTGACGCCGTAATTATTATTTCTATAATAGTCCGTAAAGTCTCCGATCACCGCTATGCTTTTTCCGCTGCCGTCAATTAATTCAAGTTTCAAATCCACTGCCGGACTTATTGCGCCCGTGACCGAGTCAGTTATGCTGTTATCGGTTTCGGTTACCGTAACTTTTATTGATATTGGCAGAGGTTTGCCGTCAACTAATTTTATATAATCGGGGATTAAATTTGTATCATGTCAAAGTCGATGTACGGCAGCAGACGTATACTATCATTGCCGCCAATATTGGCGATGATTCCTTAAACGTATAATAAAATTATATAAATACGAATCAGATAAATAAAAAAATCCAGGCGGCGGTTCGTGGTCATACCGTTGCCTGGATTTGTTACGATTGTATGCTCTTGGATTAGGAGTAGACCTTGTGACAGGATTAAGTTCTCCCCATGTTTTACGCCGTGAAGCGTAATATCCTTTCCTTTTCCGCTTGGATTGTTTTTCAAGCGGTACAAATTTCTGTTTCTGCTGTTTCATTGGAAACACCCCCTGAATACTATTATAGCATAAATTTTATTTTAAATCAACTATTGCGATAAAACTTTTAAAATGGTATAATATTTTAAGATATAAAAATATTAATTTTAAGGACATAACATGAATATAAAAATTGCAGTCTGCGACGACGAACAACGGCAGACGGAATATATAAAAATGCTCGTGAGCAAATGGGCTGATCAAAATAATATGAAAATAAATATTTCAATGTTCGGCAATGCGGAATCTTTTAAATCGGCATGGAGCGAAAATAGATCTTTCGATATACTGCTTCTCGACATACAAATGAGTGGTCAAAACGGCGTCGAACTCGCAAAAGAAATCCGGCAGTCAGACGATAAAATGATTATCGTTTTTATCACTGGCTATATGGATTATATCTCTGAGGGATACGACGTTTCCGCGCTTCATTATCTGATGAAGCCTGTCAAAGAAAATAAACTGTTCAAGGTGCTTAATAAAGCACTGGGAAGATTAATACAGACCAATAAATCGCTTATTCTCACGATTGACGGCGAAACTCATCAAATACCACTGTATAAAATAAGCTATCTCGAGGTTTGGCATAATTATGTCACCATTCATGTGGACAGTAATTACACGGTGAAAAAGACGCTTAGTGAAATCGAAAGCGAGCTTGACGACAGCTTTTTCCGTGCGGGTCGGTCATATATTATAAACCTGAAGTATATCCGCAAAAGCACAAAAAAAGAGATTTATCTGAAAAGCGGTGCGGTAATACCATTACCGCGCGGACTTTATGAATCATTAAACCGGGCGATGATTGAGAAACTGTAGGAGAAAATATATATGTTTATAATATCTAAACTAATCGACAAACGTATTGCCGCATATCAGAACGATTTAGTCAGCACGCATTACGCCGAAGTAGAAAATATGTATAATCGAGTCAGAGGCTGGCGTCACGATTACCGCAATCATATACAGGCGATGAAAAGTCACGCTTCTGCCGGTGACTTAAATGCAATCGTCCGTTATCTTGACGAATTGGACACAGATTTAAAAACGGTTGACACGGTAATAAAGACGGGAAATAAAATGACCGATGCGATTCTGAACAGCAAAATATCGCTCGCCCGCTCTAAAAATATCGCAGTCACAGCCGAAGCGCATATCGCAGTCGAACTGAATACATCACAGCTTGATTTGTGCATTATCATCGGGAATCTGTTGGACAACGCAATAGAAGCCTGTCTTGCGTTGCCGGAAGATGAGCGTATTATCCGCATATATATGGAAATGAAGGATACACACCTCTATATGTCGTTTACAAATTCTACAGCGCAGAAGAAGCAGAGCAAAATGAACGGTCGATTCACATCCACAAAAGGATCAGGGCACGGATTCGGGCTTGTGCGCATAGACAACATCATCGATAGGCATAACGGGTATATCAGCCGTAACAGCGAGGACGGTGTATACACAACCGAAATTATGTTACCGCAATAAATATTCGTTTTTCTTTTGCTTACTTTTCTTTTTTCGCAAAAAGAAAAGTAAGTGCAATTCGTCCCCCGAAATGAACAGTTTATCCCCAGCATGGCGCACGGGGATAATTTTTATGGTATAATATCGACATAATAAAAAATAAAGAAAGGCGATGTATCATGGATAAAACTGTAACCTCGAAAAAGAAAAAAGAAAAAATGCCGAAACCAAAATATAATATGTGGCAGAATAGCGCATATATGGTCGGTTTGGCTTGGAGAAACCACAAAAGCGTGCTGGGACTGGTTGTTGCGGCGGCGGCACTGGGCGTTGTGGCAAACCTGATTGGTCTCTATATCGCTCCAGTTATACTTGGCGCGATACAAACCGGGGTGACAGCAGGCAGGCTCATTACGCTTATACTCCTGTTCACGTGCGGATTAATGGTCGTGTACGCACTGACAAATTATGTAAATGCAAACACTCCGTTCGGACGGTTCGCGGTCCGGGTGAAAATCATTAATTTCATTCAGCAAAAAGCCATGATTACTTCGTACCCAAACACGGAAAGTCAGGATTTCCAAAAGAAACAGGACAAAGCGGGAATGGCAATCAGTCATCAAAGCAACGCTACTGAGGCAATCTGGAATACCCTGTCCGAATTGCTGAAAAATATTGCCGGGTTCGTGATTTATTTGTTACTGCTGGCGACGTTGAATCCCTATATCGTCTTACTCGTTTTAGTTACTTCTGTAGTCGGATTTTTTGTCAGCAATTATCTGAACGGCTGGGGTTACCGCCATAGAGATGAGGAAGCGGAATATTCCCGCCGTATGAATTATTTGACCGCAAAATCAAAAGACCATACATTGGCGAAAGACATACGAATATTCGGCATGAGGGAATGGCTGCAAGATATGTATAACAGTTCTTTCAGGCTCTATCGGTCTTTCGTCGTTCGCGGAGAAAAAATATATATCTGGTCTAATGTGGTCGATGTGATTCTAACTTTTGCCCGTAACGGAGCGGCTTATTTGGCGCTTATCGGTCTCGTTCTGAACCAGGGGCTTTCAGCCGCACAATTCCTGCTGTACTTCTCGGCGGTCGGCGGGTTTACGGCTTGGGTCGGCGGTATTCTTTCAGGTTTTTCTAATCTATATAAACAACGCTTGGAAATTTCTGTCGTCCGCGAGTATTTAGATTATCCTGAGCCGTTCAAATTCGAGGATGGGGAGCCTTTGGAACCGGACACGAAAAAGCCTTATGAAATCGAACTCAAAGATGTTTCCTATCGTTATTCCGGTGCGGACAAAGACACTCTGGAACACATCAATCTGCGGATAAAACCCGGCGAAAAACTGGCTGTGATGGGTCTGAACGGCGCGGGGAAAACGACGCTGGTAAAACTGATATGCGGTTTCCTCGACCCGACGGACGGCGAAGTGCTGCTCAACGGCGAGAACATCAAAAAGTACAACCGCCGGGACGTCTATCGTCACTTTTCCGCCGTATTTCAGGATTTTTCGATTCTCGCCGCTACGGTGGCGGAAAATATCTCCCAGACTGAAAATGGAATCGACGCGACTAAAGTTCAGGTCTGCGCCGATAAATCCGGCATTACTGAAAAAATTAACAAGCTGCCAAAAAAATTCGACACGAATGTCGGTCGTGACGTTTACGAGGACGGCACGGAATTTTCCGGCGGCGAAACGCAGCGTCTGATGCTTGCGCGCGCATTATATAAGGACGCGCCGGTGATTATACTCGACGAGCCGACTGCCGCACTCGACCCGATTGCGGAAAGCGATATGTACAATAAATACAATGACCTGACAGCCGGGCGGACAGCGGTTTATATCTCTCACCGCCTTGCGTCGACACGTTTTTGCGACAGGGTTATTTATATCGAAAACGGATTGATAACCGAAGAGGGAACGCATGAATCCCTAATCAAACAAAACGGAAAATACGCAGAACTTTTTGAGATACAGAGCCATTATTACAGGAAAGGAGTTGTGGAAAATGAGTAAAAATAAGAAAAAAGACGATAAATTCTCGTTCGGTAAAGCTATGAAAATCACCCTGCGGGGTTATGGAATCTGGTGGAAAGTTAATCCGAAAATTCTTCTCTCCCCGTTGTTCTGCGCAGTCGTTGACGGCTTGTCGCCATATGTTGGCATTTATCTCTCTGCGCGGATAATCAACGAACTTGCCGGGACGAGGGACGCCCATACGCTGACAATTCTTGTCTTGGCTGCGCTGATTTCCGCCGCCGTGCTGACGATGTCAAGCGTCGGACTGCACCGGTGGCAAAACTGTCAAGACAGGAGTTGGTGGTATTTACACGAGAAAATCATATCTGATAAACTTTTGTCTTTGGATTTCGATAAAATCGACGACCCGCATACGCACGACCTGTTGTCCCGAATAACGCAGAATGTCCAGAGCGTCGGTTGGGGTCTGCCCAAACTGATATGGTCGCTGGGACCGATTGTCAAAACCGTTATGACGGTGATTGGTGCGATAACTTTGACGATATCGCTGTTTACTCTCAGCGTACCGGCAGGAAATAGATTAACTATACTGAACAATCCGTTGTTTATAGCACTCATTATCGCCGTCATGTTAGTCATTACGTTCATTGCTCCTGTATTGTCCAACAAAGCAGGTATATACTGGTATAAATATACAGAAACAATAAAGACGGGCGACCGGTTCTTCGGTTTTTTTATGGGACGAATGAGTGAACACTCACGTTCGCTTGACGTGAGGATGTACCGACAGGATATATTTACCCAATCAGTGAGCGCCAAACAGGACTACGTTCAGCCGGATTCGTTGATTGCGAAATGGGCAAAAGGACGAATGGGAGGCTTGTATGCTCTGTCCGGCGCGGTTACACAGATTTTCACAGGCGCGGCATATATTTTCGTCTGCCTGAAAGCACTCGGCGGCGCGTTTGGGATTGGCTCCATCACGCAGTATATAGCGAGCATTACCGCGCTGTCAGGGGGAATATCCGCATTAATATCCAACATCGGAGACTTGCGCAACAATGCGCCGTTTCTGAAAACTACGTTTGAGTTCCTTGACATTCCGAATGCGATGTATCAGGGCAGCCTGACCACCGAAAAACGCTCCGACAAAAAATATGAAATAGAGTTCCGCAACGTCGGGTTCAAATATCTGTCCTCGGAAGATTACGCTCTGCGCAATGTCTCCCTTAAATTCAACATTGGACAGCGGCTCGCCGTCGTCGGACAAAACGGCAGCGGCAAGACTACATTTATTAAGCTGCTATGTCGCCTGTATGACCCGACAGAGGGTGAAATACTGCTCAACGGAATAGATATACGAAAGTATGATTATCTGCAATATATGGATATTTTTTCGGTAGTATTTCAGGATTTCAAGTTGCTGTCGTTCAGTCTCGGTCAGAATATCGCGGCTGCTGCCAAGTATAACAGCGGAAAAGCGGCGGACTGCCTTATTAAAGTCGGATTCGGAGAACGTCTTCGGACAATGAGCAAATCATTAGAAACTTGCCTGTACAAAGATTTCGAGGAGGACGGCGTTGAAATATCGGGCGGCGAGGTGCAGAAAATCGCGCTTGCGAGAGCATTGTACAAAGACGCGCCGTTTATAATCCTCGATGAGCCAACTGCCGCCCTCGACCCGATTGCAGAATTTGAAGTGTATAGTAAAATGGACGAAATCGCTGGCGACAAAACGGCGGTGTTTATTTCGCACCGTTTATCCTCATGCCGTTTTTGTCAGGATATTGCCGTATTCCACGAGGGCAAACTGATACAGCGCGGCAGTCACGACGCGCTTATCTCCGACGAAAACGGCAAGTATCACGAATTGTGGAACGCACAGGCACAGTATTATCAGGAAAACAACGAAACTGACAATATCAACGCGGCAATCGGCATATAAATAAATTGAATTTTCTATTGCAGCTTATAAAATTATGTGATATAATACAAATATAGTATATCTTTTGAGCGTTTTTTTCTTTCGGCGTAGTAACTGAACTTGTTCAGTACATGAGCAAAAAAACGAACGCAAGTAAAGGCTTAAAAGCCTCGTACCTGCAATTTTATATAAATAAATATATACCGGTTCAGTCAACGCAACGGCAACTTTATATATTTCGTTTTTCAGGATACTCAGTTCACCCTCGGCGTTGTCGCGAATATCTAACGCAGTATCGCCGGCTGTTATTTTATGAAGATACGAACACAATTCCGATATTTTATGGTAACGCCGCATTGTAAAAATATGAAAACCCCTGAAATACATAAACAGCCCAAAAGACAGATAATTCCCGCAGTTATATCAATAGTTAAGCAGAAAGCAGTTGAAACCGCCGTAATAACAAAAGCTGCGGCAGAGTAAATTAATAATTCTTTATTTCTCAGCATATTCACTCACCCACCTTATATCCCAGTCCGCGAACAGTAAGTAAAATCTTCGGTTCCTGCGGGTCATCCTCAAGCTTTTCCCGCAGGCGTTTTATATATACCGTCAGCGTACAGTATTGCCTTCGTCGTCCGCCGCAGTTATGAATTAACGGGAATATCTCGCTGTGTAATGCGTATATCAAGCCGGACGCTATCTATCATGCTGTCGTCTTCAACAAATAGTATGTTCATTATTTTACATCTATCCTCAACATATTCAATTAAATATTATAGCAGCTTCATCAAAACATTGCCCGATTTTCCTGACTAATTTCGCAAGTGTAATGCGAAATTCTTTGCTCAAAAGAGCCTTTTTGTCTGCGTCGAAAAAATAGCCTCCCTGGAATTTCGTAACAGCGTCTAAGGCGTCACGTTCTTTTATATATGCCTGTTTTAATTGCTCTATCTGTTGATTCATATCGGGGCATAATTCTGCCGCTCTTTTGAGATAATCCTGTATATAGTGCATATTTGTACCCGTCTGGACTACACAGCTTCCGTAAGTGTCTAACGGTGAATCCAACATACTTTCGTCTGCGAAACATTCATCATCCAAAAGCGAATCAGCCCATGCTTCAAACGCCTGTCTGCCGAAACAAACCCGTTCCATCGGCGGAAACGCAGCCCATTGCGGTATGTTCAGCAATGATTGTTTTATGCTGTCCGCTATATCCGGCGTTTCTTTTTTCCTGCCGATGAAAATTAACGCCTCAGATTTATCCAAACCGTTTCGTACCTGAAAATAATCGTCGGAGCAAACCAAATCTGTCGGAATATCGTCTTTGTGTTCGTCAGTAAACTGCGACCACCCAATCAGAATATCGCCGTTTTCATCATAACCGCAGATGATTGAGCATATAGGCGGTCCGACAATTCCGAAAGATAGCACAGGCACGCCCCTGTCTATCGAATCTACGATTTTTTTTACATAGCTTGATTTGTCTTTTTCTATGGCTTCTTTCGCGATGTAATCGTATTCATACCCGCAGGCGTCAAACGCGGCGCGGATTGACATTTGCGTTTCTTTGCATACGTTTGAGTACGAATCGTTATACTGCCACTTCGGACTGCACCATGTCTGGGTGAACAAATCGCCCGTAACCCCCGCAAAAAACATAAAGTCATATCCGGCGTTTTCGTTCAGAGCCGACATTGCCGAGCGCATACAGCTCGGAAACATATAGTTTTCTGATTTTACCTCGTAAATTTTTTCCACATTCGGAATCAGTTTTCTGGACATAATAAATCCTCCCGTTATATTAATTTGTATTGCGAGAGGCGCGAAACATTTAAGCTGATTTTTGAAAATGTGTATCTTTGACGGGTTGAATCCGTGAAAGCGCGTAAACGCTTTTGTGAAACTTTCAGGCGTTTCATACCCATACTTCAAAGCAACATCAATCACTTTGCTTCTTGAACCCGCTAACTCCTGTCCGGCGAGCGACAGCTTTCTGTTTCTGATATATTCGCTGACAGAGTATCCGGTCACTATCAGAAACATTTTCTGAAAACGGTCGATTGACGAATATATATATTTTGCCGCATTTTCGACGCTGACATCTTCAAGCAGATTATCCTCGATATAGTTTATTGCTTTCTGCGTATCTTCAATCCAACTCATATTTTCCACCTCACAGAACAATTATACGATTCCCGCAAATGCTTGTCCTGTCTTTTTTCGGTTTTATCTGTCCGACAATACAGTTTATCGTCTTGTATTTTTTCTTTTACATATTCATTCAATTTTTATAATCGGTAAGTTCTTCAAATTCGATAAATTCAAAATTAACATAAATGATATATTCGTCATCTACGCCGTTCTTTTTCAACTCATCAATAATCTGTTCTAAAATTATTGATTTACCGCACCTGCGAATACCGACTAATATTTTGATTAGGTCGTTGTCATAGAAACCTCTTATTTGCGACAGGTATAATTCCCGCTTTAACATTTAAGTTCTCCCTTGATTTTTGTGAAAATTATATCACAAACAATTTTGTCAAGTTATTTTTATATAACAAAATAAAAATTACCTCAAAGCATGAATAAGTATGCAAAATTTCTAAATCAAAATATAAATTGTCAAATTATATCTGTTATATAAAGATAGAAGATATAATACAAAATCTATTTATTAGGAGAGAGCGTGAAATGAACATACCGCAAATTACAAGTATTGAAAATGCGTTAAAAATATACTATAAAAACCAGAGATAGGTAACAAAGAAATAATCGAATTATTCAGCCGCCATTCTTCTGCGACTATAGCAAAATTGAAAAAATGGTAAAAGACGAAATGAAAAAATCAAATATAATTTCATATGGTAAATATAAATTGAATACAAAGACTGTTTTTGCTGTTTGGAGTATTAACATAGAAGATTTGAAAAAAAATGGAAAAACTGAAAGAATTAGCATTATAAAAAAATTTATAAAAATATAAAAATCAGTCTTGCAAAATAAAATTATATATGATATAATAAATATGCAAGATTAAGCCGTTTAGGAGGCTTAACAATGCCAAAATATAAATTAATGAAGGTTTTTGATACATTTCTAAACGATAATAAAATGAAAGAATATAAGTTATGCGGATTTAGCTCATCCGGTAGAGCGCGACCTTCCCAAGGTTGAGGTGGCGGGTTCGAGTCCCGTAATCCGCTTGAAAAATCTCTGATATATTGCAGTATATCAGAGATTTTAATTTTCGATGGAGTCACAAAAAATATGTATTACGAACTTTTTACGAACATTTCCCCAAAATAAACAAAAAACGGAGACATAAAATCCTCGCGTAATAATATTTTTATTGAATTTCCGTACAGATATTTACAGCTAAAACATAACAGAGTGTGTTGTCAGACAAAAACCATAAAAATATAAATACATTTCGTTATATTTGTTTAAGTTTATCTCACTCTGCCATGCTTTCGCATAAATCTACCTATACTGTACTGGAGACGGGTTCGGATTGGTTGGAGTATAATTACCAATATCATACTTCGTCAAGACGTATCTTTCAATTATGTCGATAAGCACAGTAGTATAGTTCGGCGCGGTGGCATAGCCGTCCTCATTTCCTGCACGCCGCTCTGTAATCCATCTCGCCGATGAGATTTTTGTACCTGTCCGCACCCGGACAGCAACGCGAAATAATCGGCGACACCAGCCTCTATGGAATCATAGGCGCGAAATAAGGCTGTTATAGTCGTATAGTTTACCCCGTCGTAACACTCTTTTGCTTGACGGCTCACGGGGTATTTTATATATCAAAAAAATCCATTTTATCTTTGCCATATTTTAATATTTCCTCAATAAAAAATAATGTAACCTAAGTTTCTGTTCCCATGGTTACATTATATATTAATTATTTACTTATATCAAGTATTTTTTATATGGTTTACATAATATTTACTTTTTACCGTGTTTCGCCGTAAGCCTCTCTATCCATATACCGTTTCAGTATAGTAGCAAATTCGGCTTTCGTTGCTTCGCCGTTCGGGTCGAATAATCCGCCCGGTTTGCCGTTGATTATACCTTGTATCGAAAGTTTATTCACTGCGGTTTTCGCGTAATCACTTATCTCGTTCCAGTCGGCAAACACTCTGTCCGCGACTGTATACATCGGTATTTTCCCCGTTACCTGCTCGAACCGATAAAGTATAACGGCTAAATCCTGACGCGTAATATTGTTTTCAGTTCCGAATTTTCCGTCGGCGGATATACTGTTCGTTATAGCCCATTTCACTGCGTCCGCATCCTCATCAGCAAATATATCATCCGAATCTGAAATGTCGGGACTTCCCGCTAAATGGTAAAGCGTCGTAATGACCATGCCAAGTTTGACAGGCATATTCGGGCTGAACAATATCGGGTCTGTGATTGCGCCGCTCATCAATCCATGATAATAAACATAAGCCGTCGCGTCATAGGACCAGTCGGATTCTTTCACGTCCGCAAATGGTACGCCTGCGTTTTTCCAATCTATCGTTTTATCGGTTACCATCAGTATTTCATCTTCTGTATCGAATCCCGGAACTGTAAACGTGATTTGCCCGTCTTTGACGGCACCCTCATAATAACCTGTGATAATGACTGAATCATCGGCAACGCTATTCGTAAAAACAGGAATGCCTGCGCCATAAACAGAAGTATTTAGCATAGATACAGGTTTATTTATATTATAATAGACTACTTTAGTCATATCCGTCAGTATTTGTTTCTGAATCTGATAAACAAATATTTTTTTCCCATCAGACAAGTCAAAGTCTTCCGGTATAATCTTTTTCAACTCATCGTTATTCGAATCTAATCCATACGTTACAGTTTCATGTGCAAATCCGGATTTGACATCTAAAAGGATAGGATTAATACCCGTTGATTCTTTATATCTGTCAGTTAATACGTCATTTTTGCTTACAGTATAGTCTAATTTCAAATCGCCTTCATCTGCCGTCTTTTTTGAAACTTTTGTAAGAAGACTTATACCGTTTTCCATTTTAATTAAATACGGCATACTTTTTTCTTTCATTACATCCAATTCAGATTGTTTGATGGTTGACCCTTTTTTTAGTTCATTTCCTCCATCATACGGAATATATTTTAAATCCTCATTTATATCGGATTTTGACGCACTTGAATCATCTTTATCATATGCAAGAGAACAAACAACAAAATTTAGTTCATGACCGTTTACAGTTACCCTATAGCCTGAATACGCATTATTAATGGCACTGGTATTATTAAATGTGAAGTCAATTCCATATACTTTGCTGACGCTTCCCGATATATCCGCATATTGTACAGTTATATCGGTTGTTTTGGAAACCCCGATTTTATCGCTCAATGCAGTAAACTTATTGTTTCCAATGATATTATTATCTTTTTTTATAGTAAAATTGCCTGACGAAATCGGAATAGCACCTATAGAGCCGCTACTTTTACTGCCTATGCTGGCAAAAAAGCTACGATTAAGCGTTGGCGGCGCGCCGTTTGTAACCGACATGCCAAATATCACTGTTTGTTCAGTCCCGTATGTTCCTTCTACGTAATATACATCTGACACATATGATTCATCTCTCCCGTTTATTTCGAGTTTAGCATCTTTAAGCGGAATTTTAGTCTGTTCAGAGACAGCACCGCCAGATAAGCTATACACCTCGATAACAGGAGAGCTGTCAATTATAACCGTAAAGGATTTTTCATCGCCGCCCGCATTGTTGGACGCTTTGATGACGAAATCGAATGACCCGCTTTTCGTCGGCGTTCCAGAAATCACGCCGTCTGATGAGAGGCTCAACCCATCAGGCAACGCTCCGCTTTCCATACTCCATGAAATTGTGGCATCCCCTGTAGCTGTGAGAGTTTGACTGTATGCTGTTCCGACTGTGCCTTCAGGCAATTCGGATGTGATTATTGACGGGGGAACAGGAACCGGAACATAATAATAAGCAGGCGGCGCAGCGTTATAAATCCATGAAGCCGTGACTGTTACATCATTGTTTGACATGTAGAATGTTGTAGTCGCGCTGTTAACATCGTCCAGATTTACATCGCCCGACGTGACAGTCCAGCCGCCGAATGAATAACCGCTCCGGATACCCGCGCTGATTGTGACCAAACTGTCCGAAGCATAATCGCCCGCTCCTGTGACAGCCGCATAACTGCCAATCACTGTGACTGCGCCTCCGACGATAACCGTGACCGGGGCATCGCCGTAGTCTGTCGTATAAATTTCATCGTTCGCGTCGTCGTAATAACCCGCCACCCATTGATATGTCCCAGCATATATGGGAACGAACCCGGTCACTGTCGCATAAGTTCCGTCGCCCGTGACAATAACTGTTTCCGAATGGACAATGTCCAAATCCTCATTATATAAATCGAATGTAATCGTGCCTGTGGGGTCATTACCTCTCTTTAAAACAGCAGTACAGTTAAGTGCTGGCGATGAAGCCGAATTTAAAATAACTGTATCAGGGTCGGCGGTAACTGTGAGTCTTTGAGCGCCGCTCAGCCTCAGCGCCAAATGCAGAGTTGATTCTTTTTGTATGTTGTAGTCCGCCAGCGTCCTGCCGTCCTCTAACTGCTCGCCCGCGAAAATAAGGCGTTGTTGTTCCGGCGGAATACCCTCTTTATCCTGGATTTTTTGTTTTACATTTTCAATCGTATCAGAACCTTCCACCTCAAGTGTGATTGTTTTTCCTGTCAGTGTCCTTACAAAAATCTGCATCGCAAAGACATTTTGCGTAAACACAGCCGCAAGTAGCAAAACCGTAATTAATCTGAATGCTGTTGTTTTTATTTTCTTCGGTAAATACATCATGTTTTATTATCTCCTTTTATTTTGAACGTTTCACAGTTATTATTACGTTATATTATCTCTGTTATTCTAAATAAAGTAATTTAAGGTTAAAATAGTAAAATTCTCCCTATGATAAAGTATGAATAGAATACCTGTGTTTGTCAAGAAACCATTTCTATTTTACCATAAACAACGCGGAAGGATTATTTCCTATCGTTATTCTTATTTTTGCAAAATAGATATTTTCATTAACATTATAATGATTTAGCCCAGTTCTGCGAAATACCGACGTCCGCCTGACATGGCACATACCGCAAAATAGAATTACCCGCTTCCTCCATCGTTGATTTCAATAATTCCGCCGTTTCATCAGCTTTTTCATCCGGAGTCTCCAGTAATATCTCATCATGCACTACTCCCACTATACGCATATCTGTGCCTTGCAGACGGCTCGCCAACAATCCCAACGCCTTTTTCACGATGTCAGCCGCCGTGCCCTGTACCGGAGTGTTGCTCAGCGCAGCCAGCCCTGCGTTTCCGGGAAACGTAAATTTGCGCCCCGCTAACGTCCTGCTCTCTGACGGCGGCTCTTTTTTCAGCCTATGATGCCATGTTTCTATCCCTGTATATGCCCTGAAAAAACGGTTCCTGAACTCCTCAGCCTGAGCAGAACATCTGCGTCGTTCGCGGCATACTCAAGCTGCGATTCACTCAGCCTGCCGCTCCAGTCGCTTTTCTGCTCGTCTTTGGGCAACGTTTCATTCAGATAATGCCGCGCCAGTGCATCCAATCCAAAACGCGAAGAGCCGTCCGAAGTCCGCAACAGCTGCCCGGCAAGCATGGTATCGAAAACTGGTGAGGGATATATTTGCATAGCCATGAAAAACTGCAAATCGAATTTGGCGTTCTGAAAAACCTTGACCGCGTTTGTTTCAAGTATATCTCTAATCAAATCCGCGCCTTCCGGTAAAAAGGAAAAGCAGTCGATAACAAAAACGGGCAGTCCGGCGGCGGCGATCTGAATGAGTCGGATTTTGTCCGTGTGCGGGTCCAAACCCGTCGTTTCCGTATCGACGGCTATTATCTTTGCCTGTCGTATTTCCGGCAGATATGGGATTATCTCACTTTTGTCTGATATTAAGATGTATTTCATGATTATTTATTTTTTTGTTATGAAAAAAAATAAGGATTGCCAAGTGCCTTGTACCCGTTAGAATCCGCTATTTCAAGCCGAATATACGTCCATGTTTTGTCTATCTCAAACTCGACATGAGTAATATCGTCGTTAAAAGATAATTTATGCGGACATTGCATATATGAATTTTTCAGATATACGGATATTACAGGGGTAAAATCCGCGTAGAAAATATTATCCTCGATATACATACTGTGTATTTTCGGAGCTATTCCGTTCTTTCCCACACATGAGTAAAAATCGCCGTTTTCAAGCGCGGAGATAATATTTGAATGTTTCAATTCTTTTGCTTTTATCATCACAAAACCACCCATATATTTGCTGTACGGCGAATCGGAAGGATTGTCTAAAGACTGACTTCCGCTGTGGTTGTCGTCAGCCGCAACCGCGCATATTTTACGCCTGTTTCTCAGCATCATATCGTAATAAACATTCGACCAGCCCGTGAGGTTTATTTTTTCAACGATATTATTATAAATCTCTATAGCAAAAATACCTTTAAGACCTAAAAATTCTTCGGTTTCATAGAATGAAGACGTGTGGAATGAAGCGGCAGGGTGGTTATATGTTACTAAATAATCGTTGTCAATACACGTTTTTATTAATTTATTGGCGTTTTCAAGACTAAATTCAAGGTTGAGCGGAGAATAGTCTTCTTTAACACCGTAATATTTCGGAAAACAGTTGAAATGATATATTTTATTGTTTTCTTTGTCATCCATCATCGCCTTAAATCCCGGAAGTGCCATAAATTCATCATCATTCAGATAATCCTTATATGTAAGTTTATTATAGTCTGTAAAAGCGACGATATTATATCCGTGCGATTTATATAGCTCTTTTATTTGCAACGGGGTAGTAAATCCTGCACCGGAATCATTTTCTTTTGTGTGGCAATGCAGATTTGCTTTATAAATATTACCGTCAAGCGGCAGTAAATGAATTTTCATATATTATCACGTTCCCCATGTTTATTTTTTTGAGATATACGACTTCTTGTTTTATTTATACTTTCATTTCGTAAACGCAATGCTGTGTTCTGCGCCGCTGTTTATATAGTTATAATCGTCTTCCGGCAAATCCAGTGTGGCAACACAATTCGCTTCTATCAATTCACAAATCCGCCGAGACGCCCTGTTTTCTATTGTTCAATTTTACAACTGTAGTATTTGCGACGACTTTGATTATCGTTTTGCCTGTCACGGCTTCATTCAGTTGATTGGCGCATATTACGCACTCTGCTAAACTCATATATTTTCTCTCCCTTTACTTTACTTCTTTTCACCCAGTTCAACTAACTTGATATAGTGCGGTATGTCTGAGATTTTAGGCTTGAAACGCAACGGCGGAGCGCAGCATCCGCATTTCCAGTATGAAACGCCGTTGAACGTATATGCTACGCCCATATTGCAATTCGCGCGGTGGGCGCAGCCGGAATCGTCGTGCGTGAAGATTTCCTGAATCGAATCGGGGCAGGTTTTGATGTATTCTATGCACTTTTCAACATTGCGCACTCTCAGCATCAGCTGCAGTTTTTCGCCCTCATATATATTATGCTCTATATCAGGCGTTCTCGAAACCATTCTGTACAGATACGGCTTTTTGGTTTCCATCGCTTTCTGCGTGTCATAGTATGCCAGCCCGCGGCACTCAAACCCGCCGTATGGTTTACGGAATATACCTTTTGATATAAGCGCCTCGTCCATTTTATATACAAATTCTTTTTCCGCCTCAGTATGCACCCTGTCAGCCACGTCGTCTGCGCCGTTTCCGTAGTTGGCTGTATTCATACTGTCCTGGAGCAGCCTGAAATGGCAGTTTAAAAAATCGTCAAGCCGGTCTGTATTGCGGGCTTTCTCCGCAAGCGTTTTAAACAGCGACAGCAATGCGGCGTTATTCGGGTAACTTATCATAATATCGCCGTCAGAGAATTTATTGTTTCTCAAGCCCTCGAATACAAAACCATATTCTGTCAGCTTGCCGAACAAAAAATGAATTTGCCTGACGGTATTCATACTTTTGAATGTAGCGGCAGGCACGCGAATTACATTGTTTTCAGACATATTGCCGCATATGAAAAGATTATACAACAGAATGAACGGGCGGTATGGAGCTTGCCCCGAATCCCGCCACTGCTGCGAAAAAATGCGGTGTTTGTCTTTGGGGTGCATCGGCATACCGTATTTTTCCGGTTGTTCTGCAATATCGCCGTATATATTTATATAAAGAGTATTGATTTGCACAAATAAAGACTTAATTTCGCTTATGTCTGCGTGTGCAGTAAAATCGGTATTCACCGCATATTCCTGTGGGATTTGTATTACCTCGTCCTGCCGCAGTCTCGCCCAGACCGAAACCCAGCAATCAGTTATTGTGTTTATCATAATATATCGCCTTTCTTTATTTTCCCATTCGGTTTTTTATTAATTTATATTATCATTTATGATGTCGTGCAATGCGTTTATTGTGCGTCTATTAAACAGGTATCGGTCCCTTAAATTAATCCTTTCGAAAATTTTATGTTTTTTCTCGGAATTTCAGCGGTAAAAATATTTCCTGCTGGGCGATGTCAAGCACCTTGTCAATCGCGCCGCCGCCGTTCGGCATATGGCACATTCCGCTCTTCGGAAAATCGCCGTACTCGAAAACATCGCTCTGCTCTATCCATTTCATCATACAATTTACCGTTTCATTGAGGTCGTCATTATCGTTTTCGTCGCCTGTGGCGACTAAAAACATTCCGCCCTCGAACTCTACGATTTCG
>WQYZ01000090.1 GCA_009780985.1 Oscillospiraceae bacterium
TGCAAATTTTACGTTATTCGGCGACGCCACCCTCTTTGCTAAAGAGGGCTTTTGGCGCGCTTACCAAGGTTCTCCTGCAATACTTTTTATGCTACTATTCTGAAAAAAATTTTATAAACTACTTGACAAAAGCGAAAAATCGGAGTAAAATAACAATAGGGAAATAATAAAACGCGAGCAACCGCAGAGAATTAGGCCTCCCTACGGTCTGCATAGGTGCGATACCACCATATACAACGATATGCCGAACAAAGTTCGGCGTTCGCACTCGCATATATATTATACATCATGGCGAACCAATAGTCAAGGTGTATTTTGAAAAATGTTGGTGTTGGATTTTGAGGTCCGTGTATGGGGTCACTGTACGCGGCTCTTATTATTCTCTCGGGCAAATTCTTTGAGCGGGCGCGGGCATACCTCCATAAATATTCGGTTTTTCAGCTGCGGAAATGCCGGATCCACCCGGGCAATCTGGCGAGAGATCGTAAAAAATTACCAGATAACCGGAGCAATGTTCGCGCCCCTCGGGGGTAGCCCGTTGGGAAAAAATCCATAATCCAATAAAGCAGGGGGTTGAAAATGCCATAAACTCGCCGTTGGCGAGTTTAATCGTTCGGCGATTCAACCCCCTGCATATTATGCGATAATATTATCAAATAAACAGAGACATATCGGATTCTTCGGCGTGCGCTATCATTGCGGCGGCTCCGCCGAGTTTTACGCCATCTATCAGCTCCTCCATTTTAATACCCATTACGTCCATACTCATGGAACACGCGACAAGCTCGACGCCGCTTTTCTGCGCCATAGCTATTAAATCCTCAAGGCTGTCTATGTTTTTATTTTTCATAACCGAGCGTATCATTTTTGCGCCCATGCCGCCCATATTCATCTTTGATAGTTTGAGCTTTTTTGACCCTCTCGGCATCATCATCCCGAACATCTTAGAAATAAAATCTTTTTTTGTTTTTACTTTTTCAGGTTTTCTCAATATATTGAGACCCCAGAATGTGAAAAACATACTGACTTTTCTGCCTAACGCGGCGGCGGCGTTCGCCATAATAAACGACGCTATCGCCTTATCGAGGTCGCCTGAAAATACGATAAAATTTTTGCCGTCCATACCGTTCAGGGCTTTGTCCGATACGTCGCATGCAATTTTGTTCCCGGGACCGCCTGACTTTTTAATCTGCACAATGCTTATGCCTTTACTGCCCGTCGAGTTTAAGAGTACATGACCGGTTCTGCGACAAAATCCCTCAATATCGCACGCAAAAGCGGGGTCTGTTGTGCTGATTTCGATTATATCGCCGTTCTGCGCATTTTTTAAAGCGGCGGAAAGTTTGACAATCGGTCCGGGACATTGCAGTCCGCAGGCGTCTATCTGAATAATCTTTGAGTTTACGTTATTTAAAGTTTTTTTTTATCTTCGGAATCATTTGTTTCCGCGAGCTGAGTTTCTGGATTAATGTTTGCGGGTTGAGAACCGGAGTTTTTCCCAAAAATAGAATTGTAAAGCCTGTAGCCGCCGCTCAGATTATACGCGTCAAACCCGTTTTGCGAAAGTATGCGCGCCGCGATATATCCGCGAAGCCCGATCTGACAGGTCACATATACTTTTTTGGTTTTGTCTATTTCGTTTATGCGGCTGCGCAAGTCGTCCAGCGGTATATTGATAAACCCGCCGATTGTCCCGTTTTCATATTCTTCTTCCGTCCGCGTGTCTAAAAGAACGACGCTTCCGTCGCGCGGCAGTTCGTTTACGTCGTGCCAATGGAAGTTTTTCACTTTGCCGGTAAGCAGATTCTCTATCACAAATCCCGCCATATTTACAGGGTCTTTTGCCGACGAATAAGGCGGAGCATAACACAGTTCCAATTTGGTCAGGTCGTAAGCCGTCATTCCGGCTCTGATTGCTGTTGCAAAAACGTCGCAGCGTTTGTCCGCGCCGTCAAATCCCGTTATCTGCGCGCCCAGAATCTTTCCTGTTTTCTTCTCAAACAAAGTCTTAATGCACATGTTGACCGCGCCGGGATAATAGCTTGCGTGACTTGCAGAATAAGTGAAAGATTTGTCGTAATCCAATCCTAGTTTTTTTGCCGTTTTTTCATTCATTCCGGTGGTCGCAACGGTCATATCGAATACTTTTAAGATTGCCGACCCTTGCGTGCCGGTATACTGCGAATCAATACCGCAAATATTATCCGCCGCAATGCGTCCCTGTTTATTCGCAGGTCCGGCGAGAGGAATCATCGCTTTCTGTTCTGTGACAAAATCCGTAATTTCTATAGCGTCGCCGACAGCGTAGATATTTTCGTCAGACGTGCGCATATAATTGTCGACAATTATACCGCCGCGCTCGTTGACGGCAAGTCCGGCGTCTTTTGCAATACTGCTCTCCGGACGCACTCCGATCGACATAATCAGCATGTCTGCGCGGACATCGCCCTGCGAATTATCGCCTTGCGATACGATAACTTTCAAGCCGGCGGCGTCTTCCTCGATTTTCTGCACACCGTTGCTTAAAAGCAAATTCACGCCTTTTTGCCTGATGTGGCGGTGGATATCGCATGCCATGTCGTAATCAAGAGGCGCGATAACCTGATCTGTCATTTCGATTATTGTCACTAAAAGTCCCGCGTTCTGGAGATTCTCCGCCATCTCGACCCCGATGTACCCGCCGCCGACTATGACGACGCTTTTGGGATGATTATTTTCTATATACTCTTTAATTTTATATGTGTCCGGTATGTTGCGCAGAGTGAAAACGCATTTTGAATCAATACCCGGAAGTTTAGGCATAAGCGGCGCGGCTCCCGGAGAAAGTATCAGTTTGTCATAGCTTTCCGCATATATTTCGCCTGTTTTAATATTTTTTACTTCAACGGTTTTTGCCTGTCTGTCGATAGATATAACTTCGTTCTGGACCCGTACGTCGACGTTAAAACGGGCGTTGAAACTTTCGGGCGTTTGAAGCGTCAGAGCCGATTTTTCTTTAATTTCCCCGCCTATATAATAAGGCAGTCCGCAGTTTGCAAACGATATATATTCGCCTTTTTCAAATATGATTATCTCGTCGGTTTCGTCAAGTCTCCTGAGTCTTGCCGCAGCCGACGCGCCGCCTGCCACGCCGCCTACGATTATGATTTTTTTCATCGAAAAATACCCTTTCTTAAAAAATTATTATTTTTTCTGTTTTTCAAAAATTAACCTCTGGCTGTTTCATAAGACCAGTTCATAATACCGCCGAAGTTATATACATTTTTGTACCCCATATGGTCCAAATCATTTGCCGCACCTGCGGCTCTGGCTCCGCTGCGGCAGTAAACCAGTATCAATGCGTCTTTATCCGGCAGTTCGTCTTTCGCGCGGGTTTTGATCTGGTCATTCGGAATAAGTATTGCGCCCGGAATGTGTATCTCTTTAAATTCAGCGGCAGATCTGACGTCTAATAATATATAAGGTTTCTCCTCGCCCATCATTTTTTTTGCCGTTTCGGCAGATATGTTTTTATACATACAATATAACCTCCTGAAAATAACTTGTTATTTTATATAAATTTAATTAACTTATTAAGTATCCTCTACCCGCTGACTTTATCATAAGGCCAGTTGATAATACCGCCAATGTCGTATATGCTTGTGTATCCCATGTCAGCCAAATCTTTTGCCGCGCCTGCGGCTCTGACACCGCTGCGACAGTAGACGAATATCAAAGCGTCTTTGTCCGGAAGTTCGGTTTCTGCGCGGTCTTTAATTTCGGTGTTCGGAATAAGTATCGCATCCGGAATGTGCTGTTCTTTATATTCGGCTTTTGTACGGACATCCAATATTATGTACGAACTGTTTTCATCCATCATCTTTTTTGCGTCTTCAGGCAATATTGTATGATAAACGGCTTTTGCATTATTTGCGCCGCAGGCATAAAGAAAACACAACAGAATCAGCAAGCCCAAGGACAATATTCTTTTAATCATTTGATATCACCTTCATTACAGTAATATTTTTGCAGCAAATGAACGATTTCATTAACCCGGCAGTCGGCAATGGAGTACGTAACGTTTTGACCTGACTTATCGAAATCAAGAATACCGTGCGCTTTGAGCAGGGTCAGATGCTGCGACAATGCCGACTGTGTGATTTTCGGCGTATATTTTAAAATCTCATTTACCGTCATAGGACGTTTCATCAGACAGCATAAAATCAACAGCCGGTTTTCATTTGCAAGAACTTTCAGCAATTCTGCGATCTGTTTCGCCCTTTCTTCCATTTCCATTGCACATCGTACCTTTCTGTTCTGTTTTACTATATTTGTTCTTATAAAAGTAATTTAGAAATTTCTAATATACTAATATTATATTACTGTTTAACAATTTTGTCAAGTGTTATTTTAAAATAATTCAGAAAACTTATTGTAAAAATTTTTATTTATCGAGCAATGTATCCATAGCACGCTTTTTATTTGGCAAAAGAAATATCAATATCAATGCTGTAATCAGTACGGCAATTCCAAAATAATATGTGTCTCTCTGCGCAAATAAATAAGCTTTACGTTCCATATAGTCTTTATATACAGGCTGGCGCAAAGTTAAAATAACAGTTCCGCAGACAACTCCGAGAGTCTGACCTAAATTGCGCATCGTAGCCAGCATGCCGGAAGCGACCCCTACATGACTTAAGGGCACGGAATTTATTATGGCGGCGTTGATAGATGAAACGCTTAACCCGTTTCCGGAGCCTGCAAGCGCCAAAACTGCGAGAGCCATAATAAATGTGGTAGTTTCACGCGTAAAACTCATAATCAAACAGCCGGCGCAAATAAGAACAAGTCCTATGCCCGCCGGAAGCCGCGTGCCCATTTTATCTGCCAAACTGCCGCCGAGCGGCGAAAAAAACATCATAAGCACAGGCGATATCAGCATAATCAGCCCCGCGCTGTGCGACTGAAATAAAAGAATGTTTATAAGATAAAAAGGCATTAAGTATGTTATCAACTGCTGTACGAGATATGAAATCAGACTTACCGTATTTGCAAGTGAAAACGTTTTATTCCTGAACAGATTCAGATTTATCAGAGGCGATTTAACAGCCGTTTCATATCTTATAAACAGCATAAACCCAATAATTCCCGCCGCCATACACGATAAAAACGGAACAGATAAAAATCCCCATATACCGCTGAAATTAAGCCCTATTACGATTGCTCCGACAAAAATTGTAAGCAAAATAGCCCCGACCGCATCCATGCGCCGTTTATTATGTTCTTTATCACTTGTGCTGTCTGTATTATTTATATTCAGATTATCGTCGGGCAGAACGTGAAGCGCGGCGAAATATCCAAGCAAACAAAACGGTATATTAAAATAAAATAAAGCGCGCCACGAAAAAAATGTCAGCATAAAGCCGCCGATTGTCGGACCTGCCGCCAATCCGACAGATACAAACACAGAATTTATACCAAGCGCTTTTCCTCTTTCGGATTCACCGAAACTGCGGCTCACGATAGCCTGCGTAATCGAAACCATCATGCTGTAGCCCAATCCTTGCAGACATCGGAAGAAAATCAGCATACCGATGTTTTGCGAAAGCAGGGGCGCGCATAGGCACACGGCTCCGAAAAATAAAAAACCTGCCTTAAACTGACGTTTATAACCGTAAAGTTCTGCAGTGCGCCCGAATATCAGAAGCGTACAGCACGGTATCAGCGAATACACCACCGCAAGCCAGCTTACGGTATTTTGTCCGACGCCGAACTGTTTTTCCAATGTCGGCAATGCCAATGTCAGGCTGTTAATGGAAAATGAAGCTACAAGATTCGCCATACTTGTAACTGCAAAAACCATCCATTTGCTATGTTTTCTGTATTTGTTCACTTCTGTTTTCATTCTGTAGTGTTCCTTTAAATCAAATAAATTTTGCTGTATCACTTTATATTATAGCACAAAATACAGATTTTTACAATAAATAATTTTTTCTGGTATAAATATTGTAAATAATTTGTAAAACGATATAAAATGCTTGATTAGTTTGAATAAATGTGATATACTATTTTAGTATGGCAAAATTTTATATTATTTAAAATAAAAAAGTTACAGTCCGCTACGAAGTGCTCCGCATGAATGTAATTTCTGCTGTCAAAATATATATTTTAATTTAAATTTTGAAAGGAGGGCTTTTAATATGGCGTATGATTTATTAAAAGCATTGACGCAAGAGCAGTTAAAAACAGAAGTTTCCAAGTTTAATATTGGGGATACCGTCAGGGTCCATAATAAAATAAAAGAGGGAACAAGAGAGAGAATCCAAATGTTTGAGGGAACTGTTATAGCTAAAAGAGGCGGCGGCATAAATGAAACTTTCACTGTGCGCAGAGTTTCTTACGGCGTGGGTACGGAAAAAACATTCCCTTTGCATTCACCCCATGTAGATAAAGTAGACGTTATCAGGGCGGGTAAAGTCCGCAGAGCTAAACTGTATTACCTGCGTGACAGAGTAGGCAAAAGAGCGAAAGTTAAAGAACAGATATAAGTCGATAACAAACAGGGGCGGCAGTAAAATACCGTTCCTGTTTGTTTTTTTATATTTTATTCGTAAATAGTATTCACCATTGCGAAAAAGTTTTCCGCAGGCAGATAATACGGGGTGCTGTTTCCTGTGCCAATGGCATATCCGCCCCTGCTTTCGGTTCTCTCGAACATGGCTTTGCAGCGAACTCTTATTTCTTCCGGGGAGCTTCTGCATAAAAAGTCTATATCAATGCCGCCGAGAACCGCAAGACGCGGATTCAACAGTTCGTATGCTTCCTCGACAGGCTGAATTATATCTTCATATGAATGTTTGCCGTCGATTTTGACGTAATTTATTATGTCGTCGTAGACTTCCAAGAGATTCGTACGCCGTTTTTCTGTTGGGCTTTTGCTTATGTAAAATAAGCAGTATATTTTCAAAATCAGGTTTGCGCATATATTTTATTTTGCCCCTCTTTCAATTTTTTAATTATGCTGCACGGTATTCACTGCAATATAATAAATCGGAACGGTTAAAAAGATAATCCACCCCGGATGCCACCAGCCGTAATCAAATCCCGCTGCCAAATATAAGATTAAGCATACAATAGGATAAGGAAATAGATTCCAATCGCGATTGGATCTAAATTCCGCCAACATATAATAGCACGGGATAGTTAAAAACAACAGCCAGGTCGGATGCCACATTCCGAAAAGCGCGCCAATTAAAACATACACAAGAGTGAGAACAACTACATAACCGCCGTTATAGAGAAATGCGGGCAACTTCTTAATATTCATAATTTATAACACAACTCCTTATTTTTTATTATTTTAATTAAACCTCAATAATCGGAACAGTTAAGTTCGGCTTTACGACGGGTATATACATGCTGTTTTCGGATAATATTTATGTTCTGTGTATCTCGTAAACATCCCCGCCGCATCCCTGAAGATATATTACATCGTCGGTGACTTTTTTCAGCGACCAGTACCAGCCGCCGTCTGCCGGAAATGTGCAGGAATCCTCGACAAAACAATTTTCGTCGGGTTTGTAATCTTTAATCGACGATAAATTATCGTCAACCATGCCCGTGTAATGGTGTCTTACTTGAATTATCGGCAACATTGCCCGACCTTTTTCGCAAAATCCATTTTGTCCCACGCGGCAGTATATAAATTCGTTATATTTAGTATCATATTGATTACCGTTGAAATCTATGCAGAAAAATATAGAGTACTTTCGTGTGTCAATATCCGCTCGGATTTGCTTTGGATTTATATTTAAATATGCTTCCCTATCCCACCGCGCCATTTTTTCAGCAACAGACAAAGAATTATCAATTTCGTTTTTACGCTCAAAATCGCTCAGTTCGATTTTTTCTGCGAGAACATTTTCAAATACTCTATTGTTGTATGTTTTGTAAATCAGTTTATTATTCTGCTCGTCGTATGTAATTTTATCATCAGAATGCAATTTAATAAAATCAGTCGCTTCGTCGTTATTTTTGATAAAATTTTTGTCGCTGTCGCAGATAATTGCCGCAGTGTGATTGTGCTTTTCAGCAGTCCCGTGACCGTATGCGACGCCTAATACGCCCATATCGCTGTGACTAAGAATACTCGCGATTAAATCTTTTTCCAATCGCAGAAAAGATATTGTCATTTCTCCGAGCGTCGCGACAGTTGAATTTTCACCTATCCATATTCCGTAATTATTTTCTGACATTTTATTATTACCTCCCGTATTTATATAAAATTTTTATAAAAACATTATGGTTGTACAGATTCGACAAAACACCCGCCACCTGCGGGTGGCACCCTCTTTACTAAAGAGGGCAGGAGTTAAGCGCGTCTTTCCCTGACCTCTTTAGTAAAGAGGGTGGCTCCGCAGAGCCGGGTGTTTTGTCGCTTCCATTTTTGTCAACATTATGCAAATTTATCCTATTTCAAATACACTTCTATAACCGGGACGGTTACGTTCGGTTTTACGACCGGTATGTTGAACGATATAGTCTCGCCGCTTATATTATATCTGACTTCCGAAGCGTCGTTTAAAAACTGCGCGTATTCTATCCTGTCGCAGATTTCTTTGCCGTCCATGAAAAATCCGCCGAAAGGATAACTGAACATGTGTATATAAAGCCTGTTTTTGTCGGGATTGTATGTAAGACGGCAGTCTTTCGGAGTGGTGAACTCCGCTGGAGCCTGCGTGCATCCGTAAATAGAGCGGCTGTGCTTCTGCATCCATTTGCCCATGCCGGAAAGAGCGCTCAACGCGCGCTCGTCAAATTCGCCGCGTCCCGTCGGTCCGACGTTCAGGAGCAAATTCCCGCCTTTGCTGACTGTGTCAATCAGCATCTGCACAAGCATATCGACGCTTTTCCACGTCTGCTCATCTCTGTGATAGCCCCATGAGCCGGAGAATGTCTGGCACGCTTCCCATACGACAGGTTTGCCGTCAACTTTTACCCATTCGCGCGGCTGATACTGTTCGGGAGTTTTGACGTCCTGGTCGATTTCGAGACGGTCGTTGATGATTATTTCAGGCTGTAATCCGCGAATCATTTTGATTAATTCTTCGCTTCTCCACTCGTTTCTGCCTTTGCCGGGGAAACGATCGGATTTGCCTATTGAAAAATCATACCAGAGAATGTCGACTTTGCCGAATCTTGTCATCAGTTCTTTGGTTTGTCCCCAAAGATAATCGACGTATTTATTTAAATCCCTGTTCTTTGCTTTTTCCTGATATTCAGCATTATTTTTGAGAGCGTGGCATTCGTCGAGCGTATATTCGGGATGATGCCAGTCCAGAAGCGAGTGATAGAATCCGACTTTCATGTTCTGTTCTCTGAATGCGTTGACCATTGGAGTGAGAACGTCTTTGCCATAAGGAGTGTTGGTGGCTTTATAGTCGGTTAAATCCGTGTCCCAGAGGCAGAAACCCTCGTGATGTTTTGTGGTGATGACAAAGTATTTCATACCTGCGTCCGACGCGGCTTTTGCCCATAAATTAGGGTCATATAAATCCGGGTCGAAATGCTTGAAATACTTGTCGTAGATTTCGTCGGGTATTGCCTCAATATTCTTCACCCATTCGTGGCGCGCGGCGAGGGCATAGGTCCCCCAGTGAATAAAGAGACCGAAACGATCATTCTGGAACCATTTTGTATTGCCGGGAGTAGGTTGCGCATGTGTAACGTTAAGCATAATATTTTCTCCTTTTTATTTATTTTATATTTTAAATCGTTTTTTATTTTTCGATACCGCTAAAATAAACGCCGCGCCGATAACCGCAAGACCCGCAAATACAACCGCGTTTGCGCTTCCGGTTTTCGGTGAGGGTATATCGCCCTGTATTGAATTGATAACGTCGGAGCAGTCAAATTCAGGGTATGGCTTTAAAGTGTTGATTTCAGTCCATACCTCGTCCCAAATAGCTCCGTTGATATCCCCGTATTTTTTCGTGACGGTACTCTCGCCGTTTACGCCGCTGATTGTGTCGCTGCCCTTCGAATCAATATAATCGCCGTATACAAATCCGCCGTCTTTTATATCCGCAAAATGTATGCCGTATATCGTCATATACATATACTCGACCGCTACAAGCTTATCCTGCGCGTTTGTGTAAAAATCGAGCGAATTTCCTGTGGAATATATTTGCTCGTATTTATTTGTACTGCTATTTAATTTATAAACGTAATCATGATGTCCCTCTGCCACAGATGTCGGATAAGTGATAACCACTTCTGGTATGCCGTCGTTGTCTAAATCGTAAAAATGGCACTGCATCGGCAGTAATAACGGATAATACGGATTCAGACCGTCCCATCCGCCGAGAGCGTCTACGGGAATATCGCCGGGTTTCGGGACATAAGTGTTTACGGCGTAATCAGTATAACCGTTTGCGTCTTTACCCCAGTCGTTGATCCAGTTATTTAATACTTCCTGATTTTTGTTTATTGTTGCCGCGTCAAACAAACTCGGAAAACTTTTTACCAGAAAATCTTTGAGAGTCTGTTTCCACGAAGTATTTGACATATCATCCGCGCTTACTTTTACAGCCGGATTTGAAATCAACGCCGCCGTCATAACTACGGCAAAAACAAAAGTCAAAAATTTAACGGCTCTTTTCATAGAAAAATACCTCCTGAAAAATAAATTTATTTGTATAAATTATATCAGTTATAAAATAATTTTTCAAGTGAATTTCAATAAATTTACAATAGTATATTATTTTCTTTTAAAGTTATAATAATTATAGAAAATAAACAGAAAGGTAACAGAAATAATATGTCGAAAGTAAAGAAATCGAGAAAAAAAGATTATAAAATAAGTGATATATATATAAATTCCACGGAAAACGACGACGTCCCCGATATCGACGAAAATGACGAAAATAATGAAAACGCCGGCGAAGATATAAAAAATCAGGACCAGCAGAACAATCTCATAAATCAAACCGGAATGGTAATCACAAAAAGCGGCGATATCGCGATTAACAGTCTGACTATAATAGGTCAGATTGAGGGGCATTATCTTCTTCCGTCGAATAATAAAACCACAAAATACGAGCATATAATCCCGCATCTTGTCGCAATCGAAGAAAGCCCCGAAATAAACGGGCTTCTGATTATTTTAAATACAGTAGGCGGCGACGTTGAAGCCGGACTCGCTATTGCCGAATTGATTGCCTCAATGAAAAAACCGACTGTATCCCTCGTTTTGGGAGGAGGACATTCAATCGGCGTGCCGCTCGCGGTATCCGCGAGAAAATCTTTTATTGTGCCGAGCGCGACAATGACTGTTCACCCTGTCAGGATGAACGGACTTGTCGTCGGGGTTGAGCAGAGTTTTTCCTATTTCACCAGAATGCAGGAAAGAATAAATAAATTCATTGTCACCCATTCTGACATAACAGAAAAAAAACTGCGTGAGCTTATGTTTAACACAGGAGAAATCGCTACGGACGTGGGCAGTATTATTGACGGCGAAACGGCTATGAATCTCGGACTGATAAACAAAATCGGCGGATTGTCCGACGCTTTGGCTGAACTGAAAAGCTTATGCAAAACTGAAAACAGTAAATCAAACAGGAACAAAAAGAGACGCGTAAAATCCAATAAATAGTTTGCAAATCATTAAAATACGAAAGGCGTTTTGCAAAGTTCTCTTTACTAAAGAGGGCTTTGGTGCGAAACTGCCTTTCGTATTTTAACGCCAGTACATACAAACAATCCAACGTATAAAACATCAGGGGCGGAAAAATTTCCCGCCCCTGCATATTATTTTTTATTATCCTGTCATGCCGGTTCTTTCGATACCTTGATGAATGAGGAATCTCCGTCCTATTAAGTATACGACTATCAGCGGCGCGATAATCATTAATCCGCTGTCATGCCGGTTCTTTCGATACCTTGAATGAGAAATCTCTGTCCTATTAAGTATACGACTATCAGCGGCGCGATAATCATTAATCCGCATGTGTTTCTTATCGCCGACTGATACATCGTAGACGCTTGTATCGCCGCCTGGCTCAACGTCAGACTTCGGGGAATCTGCACTATCTTAGGCAAGAGATACGGTCCGTTCTCCGTCGTAAACAGATTGACGTAAAATTCGTCTGTCCATTGCCATGTGAAAGCAAACAGGAAAATCGTTACCATCATCGGAATCATATTCGGCATAACAATCTGGAAGAACGTCTTAAACACGCCCGAACCGTCGACATACGCCGCTTCTTCATATTCATCCGGAAACCCTTTAAAAGCCTGCCGCATAATCAGTATATACAGACCGTTCTTAAACGCAAGTCCTGTGAGCGACAGCAAGGCTAAAGGCCAGTATGTGTTTATCATGTTCACTTTCAGATCCGTAGCCTTTGTAAATCCCATTAATCGTCGGATGCCCTCAAAGATATTTAAAAAGTCGAAATATCTGAATTCCATAAACATTGAGAACTGCAAGGTCGGATGGGGAACTAAAAGCGTAAATATAACGAGCCCGAATGCGATAGTGTTGCCTTTGAATTTAAATTTGGAAAAGCCGTATCCCACCATAGTGCATATAAACATCTGAGCCACTGCGCAGAGGAGCGAGAGCACAGCCGTGTTTAACAGCGCCTTCCAATAGTTATTTTCGACTATTATCGCCCTGTAAGTCTGCAAAGTAGGGGATTTAGGCACCATTTTTACCGTAGTATCTATGAAGTCCTGCGGGCTCATAAACGAGCCGGTTATTTTCGCAAAAAACGGGAACAAAACTACATAGGATATGCCGACAAGCAAAACCAACCTGAAGATTACCCAGATAACTTTCGTGAGAAAGAATACGGTGAGATATTTTGCTTTAAGCCTTTTTAAGAGAGGAGTTCTTTCAAACTCGACTTTTATCTTGTTTTTAGATTCTCTTTTAACCACTGTTTGGTTATTCATAAATAAATTATACTCCTTTCATTCTTTCTCTTGACTAACTTTCGCGGCGCTGATAGAATACGAAGCTTGACACAATAAGACCCACTATGGCGATCATCAGTATTACTATCAGGAAGTATATCCACGACATGGCAGACGACAGCACTTGTCCGCCAGGCTGATCGTATTCCCATGATATCAGGGTCATCACCGTATTTGACTGAGACGTGAACGAATCTATTACAGTGTACACGGCGTTGACGAAAATCATCGGGCTTATCATCGGGAATGTTATCTTCCAGAAAGTCTCCCATGCAGACGCGCCTTCCATGGTTGCCGATTCATAAATTGCGGGGGAGATGGACTGAAGTCCTCCTAAGAAGATAAGCATCTGAACGCCGGATCTGTTTACTATTTGGTATATATTATTTACGGCCGATATTACATAATCTATAATCGCCGGACTGATGCCTCGCATATTTCTGAATAGCCACTGGAAATCCATAGCCGAGACTATCTGCACCGCCGTGCTTGTGGTACTGGAACTGTCTGCGGTGCCGGTGTCTATGGGATTTCCTGTGTTTTGCATATAAGACAATAAATTGTTTCCCTGATCTATTTTATCTATAATACCTGTGGAGAGTATAACCGGTATAAAGAATATAGCTCTGAAAACTGCGCGTCCCGTCATTTTCTGATTGAGCATCATCGCCATAAACAACGCGAATATGACTATTGCGGGTATGTCGAATATCAGCTGCTTCAATCCCGTCGAAAGAGTCATAACGAAATTCGGATCTGTGAACAGGGCGTCCGAATAATTCTTCATTCCCACCAAGTTTGCCTGAAATCCTCCGCCCTGTAAGACTTTTATTTCAGTAAAGCTGAAATATATGGACTGAAAAATTATCGGCAGGTATATTACAATAAATCCTATCGCAAAAGGAGCTATAAATCCCCAGCCCGCGCGGGCTTTTATTCTATCGAGGGATGATGCTTTTCTTTTTCTTTTAGGCGCAATAACCTGTTTGTTTACTTCTGCATTTTGCATTTTATTCTTCTCCTCTCGATAATATTAACTTACTTTTACAAATTGCTCTGCTGGGATTGTATAACCGTCTATGGTAACTTCGTTATTGTTGTAATTCAATATAAACGCCGTGCCGCCCTCGTAAGTAACTTTTACTATATTTTTAGCTAAAATTTCGTGGTTGATTATCAGCTTGCTTCTCACGGATTTCAGCGCGTCGTTTAACGTTTTGTAGGTGCTGAGTATATCCGGAAGCCAGTTTTGGTAATCTATCGAATAATATTTGGTTCTGAGCCCGTAGGACGATTCTTTAACTCTGTTCGCGTTTTCATAAGCGACTATGAAATACGGATTTGCGCCGTTTTCTATAGCTTTAAGAGTGTCGTACTGCGTGTCGCCGGACATGTTTATAGGAGTTCCGGCTATATTCATAAACCCGTGAGTTACCATTCCGTAGAACGGAACCGACGCGCTTTCATTGTTGAACTGGCTGCTGTCAAACTGGACGTTGATATCGTCGTTAAGATACGATAAAGCGTATGCGTTTGCCGAACTCGTTAAAACTTTCGTGTTATCCGCCTTTATTTTCGTGAATAAATCGGTGACTATGCCCTCGGCTTCCTGACGGTTGCAGAGCTGCCTTTTGTTTTGGTCCGAATTAAGTTCGCGTCCAAGGGAGTCGACGGAAATTGCGCCGACGTCGTATTTGTTGTACTGTTTGCTCGCGCTCTTATATATGCGCTCCATACTTAACGGAGTGATCAGGTTGTAGCTGTCCCAGTTGGTGACGTAGTCCTGAGCCAAGTAGTAGTAGAACTGCTCAATCGCGTATGTGTCGGACATATTGCGCGCAAGGTCTTTTTTCGCGCTGAATCCTGCGAACGGATCCTCGTTGCCCCAGAACCGTACATATTCAACATCCGGGAATATATTTGCGCCTTTGGTTTTGGCGTAATCCACCATATCCTGGAATCCTTTTGCGCCGCCCATCGGTTTTTCTATCCTTACATTGGTAGGAGCTGTCTGGAAAGCGATCATGCCGCCGTTTATCCAGCCTTTGAGCACGAAGTTAAGATTCGTTATGCCGTCTGAATTAAGCTGGTCAATCATAGCGTTCACATCAGAGAACTTGGTGAGAGGGGTTTTGCCTACAGTCGGGAATCCCAAGATATATTCGGGAGTAAAGATGTCTCCGAGAGTCTCTAAGTAAAGCGGGACATCCTTGCCGTCGTCCTGCATTTGCGTAAGCTGTCCGTCTGCGACTAAATAATCTCTGTATGCTTTCGCCATTCCAACGTAAGACGCTTCATACCCGCCGTTCGGATTTGAAGGATTTCCGTTCTGGTCGCTTGACAGCATTATATATTTTATAATATAGTTGCCCGCGTATTTTCTTCTCGACGCGACAGTAATCAGACTGTTTATTCCCTTTGTGTTGTAGTCCAAATTATATTGGTCCTGCGGTCTGGGAGTAAAGTAAGGCGACACGCTGTTGTATATATGCTGGGAACCGCCGTGGTCCGTAGCTATCTGAGCCATTGAATCCCCGTCTTCTATTATCGCCAGGAATCCGTCGGTGCGCGGCACTTTCGTGACGGTGTCCACCGTAGTTGCCGGAACGACATTGCCGTCGGCGTCGGTAGTTTCAGGCACGTCTGTTGTAGTCGTCACCGAGTCGGTGTAATTCCTCACCACCCCGAAAACCGGCATCCTCCATTCCTGCGTATGCCCCTGCGTCACTAATTTCCTGAATGAGTAGTCCGACCCGTATATCGGGTTCTTTAGGGTAAACACCGTGTCTTTAATATCCTCAAATCTGATTATTGCGCCCGAACCGTCCGGGATAAACGTATATCCCGTTTCGTTTCTGCTTCCGCAGCCTATATACGGCAGTTCCTGAATATAGTCGAGTTTATAGGTAGTTTCGTCGAAACTTATGCCGTTTGCGGGGAGTCTTACTCTCAGTCCGTCCGGGTCGATATAATATTCAAGAGCCATTTTAAACAGAGGCGGCGCTTTATCCGTGGCTACGTAGTTTACTTTTTGCTCGTCCGCGTCCAGCATTTCAAACGTGTAAGGGGTATACTGCTTGATAAAACCTTCTATTTGAGTAAGTTCGCGTTCTGAAGCGTTCGGGTCGAACACGTAAATAGCGAAATTCTTTGTCTGAGGATACGTGACTTGAAGTTCTTTTTTCGCCCTTTCCGTCAAAGTCGGGTCGTTTGCGTCTTTAAGCGTGTAATACGCCATTAATTTCTGGAGGTCCTTTGGATTTGTTATATACTGTTCTATATTCTGCTCAAACGACGTTTTCTCAATCATTCTCGGGACTAACTTTCTTTTCACCTGTTTGCCCAGGGTATATTCCACGCGAATACCGCCTTTTATGGGCTTCATTACTATCTGTCCGTTGAGCGCCGCCTGAGTGTACGAATCGAAATTATATGTGTTGCCCGCATCGTCCTCGTACTTAAGCAGGATCTGCGACAGAAGCGAGGCTTTTGTTGCCGCGGAAGCGGCAGATGTGGTATTTCCCACGTCGACCGGGTTTGAGAACAGAACCTGACCTGTGCTGGTGTCCTTTACCGCGACCTCTCCCGTTTCAGCCTGATAATAAAGTTCGTATCCGTTCATGGTGAGAACTGGCTGTCCGTCAAATGTGGTAGTGGTGACGTTCTTTACCGTTGTGGACGTCATTGTACCGAAATCCTTGAGCTTGTCCTGCGCGCTGGCATATACCTTGGTAGTATAATCCTGCGATATTGTAAAAACGGATGTGTCCGTAGTATCGGTAGTAGCCGCCGCAGCAGTAGCAAAGACAACCATTGACGGGACATACGAGAGGCATCCTATACCCATTACTATCGCGAGAAACAACGTAAGAAGTCTTTTTTTCAAATTAATATTTTTATGCTTTTGCATTTATATATATCCTCCTTTCCAACTCTTATATACTTACATTCGATATGACATTTCAACATATATGCTGTTGACAAATGTTACCATCTTGAAAAGCAGACCTGAGAACAGAACTGCGATGAACATGATAAACGCCATCCCGACAAACGAGCCGATTACCGTTGCCACATTCTTTCCGAGAGTATAATCGTGAATGACCATTACTCCGAAGAACAGCAGCAAAGCGACCCAGAAGAACATTATGCTTCCTATCATATTCAAAAGCGCGATTTCTCCCTGAATAACTATGTGCGACATCAAAGTGGTCGCAACCGTCAGAACTATTACCGGGATTAAAGAATAGCATGTTACCATGTAAA
>WQYZ01000091.1 GCA_009780985.1 Oscillospiraceae bacterium
AATCCACAACATATACAATCATAAAAAGATGTATCGAGAAAAGCCTTGTCGAAAACAGGGGAGATGACTTTATATGCCATGCGCTCATCAGTAAAGAAGAAGCGCAAAAATATGAAACGGCGGAGTTAATCGCGAATATGTACGACGGTTCTGCGGACAGGCTGATTACATCTCTGTTGGGCGGCGGCTCGCTTAAAAAAAAAGAAATAGAGAAACTTAAAGACCTGATAAATTCAATGGAATGAGAGGTGCTGAAAATGTCGATGTCGCAGATGAATTTGTACGCTTCACTGCTGATTATATTTACGGTTATAATACGCGCCGTCGCAATAAACAAACTGCCCAAAAAGACGTTTATTGTGCTGTGGCTGATTATAATCAGCCGGTTAATGATTCCGTAACAATGCCGTCAGTCATCAACGTGTCGCCTGTGGTAAACACATTGAACGGCGTATCGGGCGGTATGATTATCAGTCAAACCCCGCAGTTTCCGCAGGCGGTCCAACCGCAGGATGTTTTTTCACAGCCGATTATATCAGATGTATCCGATATGTTTCAAAATTACACTATACAGGGATCTTTGCCGTCAAGTCTGACTAAATGTATCACATATGTCATAGAAAAAATGAATATAACTAGATATACTGCTATATGGCTGGTAGGCATATTTGCGTTCGGAATATTTTTCATAATCCCGCATACTGCAAACTCGCGGAAATACAAAGCCGCATTACCTTCAGAAAACGAATATATCGATTCGTGGGTTAAATCGCACAGACTTCGCCGGAAATACAAAGTTATGCTCTCGGACGAAATCGTCGCCCCATTTACATACGGGCTGTTCAGACCTGTTATTTTACTGCCCGCAAATATAGACACAAACAACCGCGATTTGGTCGATTATATACTGACGCATGAGTATACGCATATAAAACGTTTTGATGTTGTCCTGAAGTGGCTGTCGGCGGTGACATTATGCATAAATTGGTTTAACCCGCTTGTATGGGTGATGTATATACTGATGAACCGCGATATAGAGTTGTCGTGCGATGAAAGAGTAATCCGGCTCAAAGGCGAGGCAAACAAAAAATCCTATGCGATGACGCTTTTAGACATGGAGTCAAATAAGGCAAGTTTCCACCCGCTCGTAAACCATTTCAACAAAAATTCGCTGAAAGAGAGGATAACGGCAATTATGAAAATAAAGAAGATAACGGTATTAAGTATAATGCTGGCAGTCGTATTTCTTATGAGTTCGACTTTGATTTTGGTATCGTCGTGTTCGGACAAGGCATCAAATACCCAAAATACAACAGCTGTCAAAACCACAGAACCAGCGACAATTCCGGCGCCCACAGAAGACCCATACGCCAATGTTAGGTTCGGGGACACAAGGGATACCTTGCTTCTTGATGTCGAATGGTACACTGACGACGAATACGAACAGGAAGTTGTGGAACCGTATAGAGAAAGTATTAGTGAATATAAAAACACCGATGAATATGCAAAATTGTCAGACGAAGATAAAAAACAATTTGATATTAATTTTTCAGACACTCTCCAAATCTATGAAAAAAATTTAAATAATATAAAAAACAAAATATTTTATATATCAAAAACTGTAAACGGGAAATCTGTAGAAGACGGCGGCGGCGATTTATCAGTTTCAAGTAGTGGTAAGTCGTTTGATATATCTCAGGATTGCGACTCAAACGGTTATTATATCTTTAATGTTTATCCGTATTTTTCCGGTGTTTACTACTACGATGATAATGGCGTGCTTCAAAGTAAAACTTTTGGGACAATAAACAACAAGTATGTGAACTCAAAATATGAGTACGACTATGTGTTGGAGAATGAAATAATCCCATATTGCGACGACCTTTTGACAAAAGGTCTGATAACGCAGCGACAGTACGATATATATACAATAAAAGACCCGTTGGATTACTATGTTAAGTTATATTTCAGTTAATTGCTTGTCATTATTATATCGTCTTCATGCGGTTCTTTCTGCACATATATAGTAACAAGATAACAATATATGAGTGTATTTTTAAAATATGAAATAATGGATAGTACCGGGAGAGAAGCAATCGAAACTACAACAATTACAAAAAGACAGCCAACAATAATGTAAAAAGAGTGGATAATAATACTCGGTCTTTTTTATGAGTATATTTTTAATAAGTGAGAATTAAAGACGCATTATATCATAAATCATGAAATTTGTCAAGTGATTTTTTTGTAAATTTTTAATTATTTTTTCAAAAACACTTGACTTTTTTTTTCAGATGTGTATAATAGTAATAGATAGTTCTCGATGTCAAGCTAAAATGGGGAAAATTTACAAAAAAGAACCATATACTTAACAATTTATTTTAAATTGATGGGTGACTTTAATATTTAATTTATTTTTAAGTTTAATTCCTCTCGGTCTTGTTGCGTGGAGGTTCATTTTTTTCTTTTGTTCTTGTTTTCGAAATATATTGAAGATTGAAGGAGGAATTTATGTTTTATGACTACTACAGATATTGATGTTGATTTGGAATTATGCGAAACTGTTACGGATATAGATGCATATTTTGTTAATGTTCGAAAGATTGATAGAAATGATTTCGCGAAACAAATTGACATTTTAAGCAAATATATGTGTATCATTGGTACTGGTAATTTCGGTTATATATCAGAACAGGCAGAATGTATGATATTAAAGAATATGTTCATAAGCGGTGAATGGAGACAATTAACTGATAAGTATTTACGTGCAAATCCAGAACCGATATAGTAATCAATAATTCGCATCGTTAAAATTTAAACTCACAGGCTTCCTAATTTTCAAAGATGGGAGGCTTATAGTTGCAATAGGCAAAAATCTTTCCATGTTTTAATTACATCTATGGAAAGATTTTTGCCTATTATGTACACGTTCACTTTTTCCGTATATCACATTTGAATATCATCAAATTTTTCCATTATCTTTGCTGCAAAATAAATTGCTTCTTCTTCTTGCCGAAAATTTATAACATAACCCGATTCGTTATTTTCAATAATACTTGCGTGCAATAAAATATGTCCAATCTCATGCGCTATTGCCCTGTATTTATCTTTGTTCGACTTGTTTTTTGGATAATAGATAATAGTCCCTCTTTGAAATATTACGGAATAGCAATTATTTTCATTTATATTATCCATTTCGAATAACTCGATTCTATATGGTGGATTTTGATGATTAATTATTGCGTTTTCATTACACTGCTGCCTTTTATTATTTATATATTGCTCGGCGGCTCGTAATAAAGAATCATAGTTTTGCTCTTTTCCTATATTCAAATTCTCAATAATTGTATCAATTTTGCATTTGGCATTTAAGTCAACAGGTATCAAATCAGGATCATATTCTTTATATATCCCTTTAATGTCTTCTCTTAAGTCCCCTTCTTTTAAATTAATCTCTTTCATAAATTCGCTGTTCTCTCGCAAATTTTCATATAATTTCTGTAATGTCCATTCAGCGTATAATGTTGCTTCATGCTCCTGCCATTTTTTGATTGGAGGGTGGGGATCAACATTTTTTTTGTTCAAATCTTCTATATGCATCAATATATGTCCTATTTCATGCACAATAACAAGATGTTTTTGTCGATGTGTAATTCCCGGAGAGTAATGTATTTGAGCACCCCATTGAAACATAGCAAGATATCCTACCCCATGGTCTTTATCACCCATACCAGTTGGGTAATGTGCTTTATATTCTTCAATGGACTTTTCACTATTGGTAAAAATTCTATAATGTTTTTTATTAATATCGTTTAGGCTATTTAGACTATTAGCCAATTTATTAGCCAATTCAACTTTTTTTTGAACGTCTATCCCTTCTTTTTCCCATTCTTTCTTTATTTCAGATTTTATTTCAGCTATATTACATTCTTCGCTCATACATTTCTCAGTCACATACTTTTCAGCCATACGAATTATAGAGTTAAGGTGTCTTCCATTAGTTATATCTGTTATATTTACGAATTCATTTATTTTTGGTTTTGTTAAATATTTTGCCTCTTTTCCGTCCATCATCCATTTCTCCTTGTTATATTATTATCAAGACAATACTTGTCATTGATGTTGATAAAGATAAAATTAAAAGTATGCTCCATTTTTTCTTGACTTTTTTTTCAGCTAAAAAATCAAACCATTCATTATATATATTCTGTTTGTCATTAGGAATTTTAGGGGTTTTGGAAAACTCATCTTGAAATGGCTTAATTGAAAAACCCAATAAAATAAAGAAGCAACTTGATACAAACATAAGGAACATTGAAATAATAATCTTACAATTTAATACATCGAAAATACTACTTGGTAGTTGACTTGTCGCGATATTAATGGCGGAAGTAAGCAAAATACCGCTAATAAAAGTCAATAATCCATCTGGCAAAACTTTGAATATATAAAAAAATTTTTTTAAATTCATATATAAAAATCCTTATATTCAATGTATTTTATAAGAAGAGACCCTATCTGCTAATTCTTTTTGCATTCCTTCAATCTTTCCATCTTTGCTACCGAAATATTCCACTCGTTTTTCTGCTAAAATCTTCATTGTACGTGAATTAAATGATAGTATCCTTTCTTTTTTATTAAATAAAATATATTTAAATCTCTCAATTTTCTCAATTATTTCTTGCGCACATTTATGATTATATGTTGATTCGTCAAACGCATCTCTTCTTTGGAGCCATAACACACGATACCGATCAAGGTCTTTAATCCAAATATCATGGTCAGCCGCAACTGTACTTGTAAATATTAAAATTTCTTCTTCACAAGAACCATCATCATTTTCAAGAGCTACTTTCCGACTTTGTTCTATTGAAGTATCTTCTTTTGGGACAGAATTATGAAGCGTTTCTTTCTGTTCAGTATATGTTGTTTTAATAACATCATTTATATTTGCTAATGCTAATATATTAATTGTGTCAGTATTTTTTTTCTGATTTTCTACAGTTCTGAATAATTTTTCTTTAACGGAATAAACTTCTTTTGCTAATCGTTTTTGTCCAAATAACCTTTTATATTTTTTATCAAGTATACTTATAAAATATTTTACAGGTATGACATTCGTAACATAATGGTCTTCGTTTGGTTGTATTCTTGCGACAAATCCAATAAGTACATTATATATAAAAACGGGTGCACCCGAAAAACCAGGCGTTATTTTTTCCCCACTTTTAATTGTTATAAAGTCTCCACTATAAGGATAATCTTCTGTCTTATTCATAAAGTTAGATAGACCTGTTTTGCCTGTAATCTTTCGCCCATTAGTAAATTGTTTATAGTCAGGTTCTTTTGGAAATCCTTTTAATACAACATTAAATTCAAATTCGTCGTTATAAATATAATAAGTTGGGGTATATGATGTTTTTATTTCAACAGATAACATTGCAATATCAATAAATTCCTTTTTACCTCTATAAACAACATTAGAATAATACTCTTTATCTTTATATTTAATAATATAATCATCTTTTTCGGCATTTAAGATATGATCAACTGTTGCTATATGTGAATTTAACAATAACCCCGTACCTAACGGATTTTTATTACTATCAAAAATTTGGACAACATTATCTTCGCCAATCATTTTTAATTATCACCTTTAAGCGTAATAGCCAAATTAAAAGTTACTTCCGTACCTGAGCTTACAATAACAAAATTCCCTTCCGCATTGATCGAAACCCCTATAGATATACTAATATCACTTATATTCGGATTATTAAAATCATCTTTTATTTTATTTCCAGTTTCATTTAAAAAAGAAACCATTGATGAAATAGATTTATCAAATATTTTTTTACTTATTTGATTGATTTTATCAACGCCGCCTAAGCCGCCATCTGATTTCTTATCTTCTTTTAATTCTACTTCAACAAATTGGTTATCACCATATTCCAATTTTACTATTTTGCCCATAATTTTACCTCCTCAATTTCTCATGAGCTTCCACGGAAAGTCCAAATTGCTCTATTTTCCATGTTAATAAGCTGTGGTTTTATGCGGCTTGCTCCCCACTTTTTTAGGAATATAACATTATAAAATCTAAAAGTCTGAAAACATCTAAATTGGGGAAAATTGGTTTCCGTGACTACTCTCTCATATATTATATTATAATACAAACTTTGATAAATTGCAAGATAATTTATGTAATTTTTGCAAAATTAATCCAAAAAATTATAAAAGATAATTTAAAATTCGATTTTATAAAATTAACAACGATTTGTACAATTTTCATAATTGTGCGGGACTGATGTAAGTAATAATCAAAAGTACATATTTATTTTTTTAAGAAAGGTATAAAAAAATATTATCACATTCAATTCGTTAAAATCAACGCTTAATTTGTTAAATTTGCATTGTCCTTCCTGCGTTTGCAGACGAAACCAAAATCGAAGCGCGGCGGGGATACATCAGAGCGTAACAGTTTTGATGTGCAAGGCGTTCGCAAACACCGCAATCCAACCCGTCCGCAGACGACGTGACCCTTGCCATGCTGATGACTACGGGTAGCGTCATCAGGCTTGGCAGTCGTTCCCCCTCGGAGAGCCCACGGCACTTTACGACGCGTAGCGACGAAAGTGTCTGAGTGGGTCATATACTTTAAAAAGTATATGCGTTCCCCCGTTGCTGTGGTGCTTCACTTACGCTTTTTGAAGAATTGCGCGAACTTGGAACGCTTGAAAAGATTCAACAATGAACGCTTTTCTTCTTCGGGAGCTTTCTTTAAATCAATACCCAGTTGCTCGGCGAGCAACGCAAGTTTTGCCTGCTCTGTATTGCCTGTTTCGTCTTTCGTTTCTTCATATTTAGATAACTGCTTGTTGAACATTTTTAAGAATCCCGCACCTGCTTCGGACTTGGTTTCTTTCGCGTGTTCGTTATATAAACTCTGCGCTATTTTTTCAAAACGCTGTGTCAATCGAAACCGTAAATAATCGTCGGGGTCTATGCTTGCTTCTTTCAATGTCGCTATGTATTCGTCGCGCCCGACGGTTATGGATTTTTTGCTTATTTTATCAACCGCAATCTTATAAACTTTGTTTGTTATTTCCATATTCTCCGATAGGGTACGGTCAACGAACACCTCTAACGCCGACAGTAAATCTGCAAAATCCGGGTGGACGATTAACTCACTCAATAACCGCGTATTCAGCTTGCCGCTTATCAATTCCGAAACAGCTTCATCGGAAAGACGAAGTTTATCTATCGCGTCATTTCGATACTGCAAATTTTCGGTCAAGCCGAGAAGATAATCAGCTGACACATCATAGAATTTTGCCAATGTTGTTATGTCCTGATAGCCGACGCGGGTTTCGGGTGCGTTCAAATCATCACTATCATATTCAAGGCGTTGTAACGTCGATTTAGGTATGCCCGTAGCGTCGGAAACATCAGACAATTTTAAATCTTTTTCCTCACGCAAATCGCGGAGTTTTTCTTTCAGGGTTAGCCCTGTTCTCAAATATTTTCACCCGCCTTTGTTTAGTTTATGTGGATTGAATGTTATGTCTATTATCAGCTTTAATCTCCATTTGAAGATAATAAAAATTTTCCGCCTACAAAAACAATTACAGAACCTACAATTAAACCTAATCCCATGAGTAATTTCCCGAAAATTGTATCAAAAAATTTTTTACTTCTTTCATCCATTCCATTATATATATTTGCAATTTCCGCGAGTTGTTTATAAATAAACATACGCTCCTCATCAGATAAATTATCTCTGTTTAATTCTTTTGAAAAAGTTTCACGAATATTATCTATTTTTTTTATAATTTCCATCGTTGTTTGTTTATTTTCATTTAATGTTTTTTGATACGCTTCTTTTGCCGTGTTTAATGCTTCAATACATAACTTAGCGAATTGTGGTATTTGTTCAATTATTTTTAATCTAACCTCATCACTCATATCATTCATAATGGAAAGCAATTTCATAAATTTATCCCTTGAAAGATTTCTCCAAGATGACATCCCTAATTCTTTCAAAACTAATTGTTCGTTATCGTATAACATTTTATTTCCCTCGATTTTTATTTATTTAAATTTTAAAACTAAACTTAATATAAATTTGTTTTCATTATATCACAAAAATTCAAATATGTAAAGAACAAAAAACCACTACAACCGTCCTAACCCAGATATGGGAAAAGGGCGGTTTTTCTATGCCAAACCCAGATTTGGGACATATGGCATACGGCTCTAATTTATTGTATGATATTTATAGTCGCAATCAATAAATATAAATTTTAGTCGAAGAAAGGATTTTATCAATGAACACAAACGAAAGCAAAGTAAGACTTCTCACAATCAAGCAAGCGGCAAAAGTGATTGACGGGCTGACGGAGTACAGAATACGCCAACTCTGCCGCACTGAGGAGCTGCCTTACATCAGGGCGGGCAAAAAGTATCTTATTAACGAACAAACGCTAATCAACTTCATTGAATCGTTAGACAAGGAGGGACGCTAAATATTGGAGTATATTTCATTATTCAAAGAACTGTGCGTCAATGAAAATCCCACGTATCCGCATAACGACATCGGAATCGCCAATCTGTTTTACGCCTTACACAACGGATTTATCCGCTATGTAATGGAAGCGAAAACATGGTATGTGTTCGACGGGCGGCGGTGGGCGAAAGACGAGGGCGGGTTCAAAGTCATGGAACTGTGCAAAGACTTCGCGCAAAACCTCACAAAATACGCCGAAATCGTGGACGACGGTTCGGAAGAAAGCAAAGCGTTTATGAAATACGCCGCAGGGTTCACGGGCAGAAAACGTCGTGAGGGTGTTTTATCGGACGCACGTTCCATTCAGCCAATGAGCCTCTCGGAGTTCGACCGCAATAAATCCTTGTTCAATTGCCAAAACGGGACATATAACCTTTCTGAAATGGCTCTTAATCCTCATAATCCAACCGACTATATTACAAAACTGGCACGTGTGAAATATGTTGATGGTGCTGTCTGCGAACGGTGGGAGCAATTCATCAGCGAGATTATGAGCGGCGACGCTGACGCGGCGAAGTTTCTGCAAAAAGCGTTGGGTTATTGTTTATCAGGTGAAACATGGTTAGAATGCTTCTTCATCTTGTATGGGAAAAGCACACGCAACGGCAAAAGTACCATGACAGAAACGATTTCGAACATTTTAGTTGACTACGCCCGGACGATACAGCCGCAGACGCTTTCACGCCGACCGAACGACGGAGCGGCGGCTTCACCCGATATTGCACGGCTGAAAGGAGCTCGGCTCGTCAATATGCCCGAACCTGAAAAAGGGCTTGAACTCAACATTGCCCTGATAAAACAGCTTACTGGCGGCGATACCTACACAGGACGTTTCCTGCACGAAAATCCCATTGAGTTCAGACCCGAATTTAAGATTTTCATAAATACAAATCATTTGCCCGGAACTGCTGACGATACAGTTTTTTCGTCCGAAAGAGTTAAGCTGATACCGTTTGATCGCCATTTTCCGCCGAACGAACAGGACACGGGCTTAAAAAGGCTATTTCAGAAAAGCGAGAACAGGAGTGCCATATTGAACTGGCTGATTGAGGGTTATCGACTGCTACAGGCAGAAGGTTTAACAATTCCCGAAAAAGTACAATCCGCTATAGAAGCGTACAAACTGGAGACCGATACAGTCGGTGCTTTTCTCAGCGAATGTACGGCAGAACAGGACGGAAACCGCTTACCCGTAAAAGGATTGTATAAATCATTTATCGTTTGGAGTAAAGAGAACGGCTATACACAGATAACAAAAACAGACTTTACCACACAACTGGAACGCCATTATGAAGTTAAGCGCGGTAATGTCGGCATGGTGGTTATCGGACTTGCATATCCCCAAAACCTCTTTACGGAGCAAAGTTGAGAACGACTTGAAACATCTGCACTTTCTACACTTTTACACTTTTTCATAGTATCGAGTGTAGAAGTGTAGTTAGTGTAGCAATTTTCGGTCAATTCCACTTTAAAATATTTATAAGGAAGGTATGATTTTATGGCAGATAAAAGCGTAGTTCGCAATCAGGCATATCAGAAAAAGGGAATATCAATACGGGAACGGCACAATGAGCGGGAAAACGAAACTTATTATAATGCCGACATTGAAACTGACAGAAAAGATTTAAACGTATATTTCAAGCAGAGCGAGGGCAGTTACGCCAAAACATTCGACGCTATGATTGCGGACGGAACTATCAGCGTGAAAGGCTTGAAAAAAGACGGCACGGCAAAGGTCTTTGATGAATTTGTGTTTGACGTGAACACCGAATACTTTTACCGCAACGGCGGGTACGAGTACGCCAAATCCTTTTTTGAAGAAGCATACCGCCATGCCGTTGAGGAAATCGGTGGTGAACAGTATATACTCTCGGCAGTCATGCACGCTGACGAACGCAACAAAGCTCTGTCGGAAGAATTAGGACGCGATGTATATCATTATCATCTGCACGTCGTATATTTACCCGTCGTTGATAAAGAGGTCTATTTCCAGAAGAGCCACAAAAACCCCGAACTTGCGGGGAAACTGAAAGAGGTTATCAAGCAGGTGAGCCACAGTAAAAAATGGCCGCGATACAGGACGGAAAAAGGCTGGGTAAACAGTTACTCCCTGTTGCAAGACCGATTCCACGAGCATATGATAGAAGCGGGATTTATCGGGTTTGAGCGGGGAGAGCGCGGTAGTACAGCGGAGCATTTAAGTGCGGAGGAATACAAAGCGCAGAAAGAAAAAGAACGCGCCGCCACATATACCGCCGTTGTCGAGCAGAAGCAGGAAGCTGCCGCCGCTCTTGACGTGGCAATCGAGGGCAAAGAAAAAACCGCCGCAAAACTGGATGCGCAAGCCGAGAAGAAAAGGGAACGGCTTGATAAGTTAGACGAAACAATCACGGTTAAGGCAAAAGCGGCGGCTACCGTTGCAGAGATTGAAGCTATGGGAAAACCTGCCTTGATTGGCAGTAGTTTCACCGTTACGGCTGACGATATGAAAACGCTGAAAACGCTGGCTAAAAAATCTGTCACGGCTGATGATAAAGTCACGGATATGCGCCGTAGGTTAACTACCGCCGAAAATGAACGCAACGAATTAAGGACAGAACTTGACAGGGAAAAGAAAAGCCGCCCGTCACTAATGCAAAATCTGACATGGTTTGACAAGTTTATGGCGGCGTTGAAACGTGCGCCGAAACGGTTAATGGCGGTTATTGAGGACATTTTGAGAGAGCCGCCCGAAAGACAGGAACAACAACACTCAACATCTGAACTTAAACGCAGTAATGATATGGAACATTAAGGGGGATTTATTAAATGATTGATAACAAAATAGTAGAACAAGCGCGAAACACCGATATTATCGCCTTTTTTGAACAGCGTTACGGTTTCACATTTGTCCGCCACGGTGATTCGTACCGTTGTAAACAACACACAAGCCTCGCCGTGAAAGATAACCGCCGCTCATGGTACTGGCACAGTAAAAGCGTTGGCGGCTTCGGAGTATTGGACTATCTGATGAAAGTTGAAAATATGCCATTCCATGAAGCGATACACGAATTAACTGAGTCGCATTTCGCTATCGAGTTTCCGATACCGTCAGTCAATCCCCCACAGGAAAAGCCGAAAACTCTGGTGTTGCCCGAAAAGACGGGATTACAATTTCGATTATACGACTATTTGTGTACAAAGCGCGGAATTGACAGCGATATTGTTAATACGCTCATTCAAAAAGAAATGCTGTACGAGGATAAGCGTGGTAACGTCGTTTTTGTTGGCTATGACGAACATCACAATCCCCGTTTCGCCACTTTGCGTAGTATGCACAGCAATTTCCGTATGGATTGTACCGGAAGCGATAAACAATACGGTTTCAATATGGCATTTTCACAGTCGGAACGGCTGTATATATTCGAGAGTGCCATAGACGCTATGAGCCACGCAAGCCTTGATAATATTATTTCAGCAGATAAATCCGCATGGCTGAAAGATAATCGTTTGTCATTGGCGGGAACATCCGACACAGCACTAACATTCTTTTTGAATAAGCATAATTATACGAAAGAATTAGTGTTTTGTCTTGACAATGACCCTGCAGGGCGTGATGCCGCCGTATCTATAGCGCGAAAATATGCCGATAAAGGCTATTTTACACGACTTGAACTTCCCGCAAGAAAAGATTTCAACGAGGATTTATTAACAATTATATCAGAAAAACCGCAAAAATACAAGTCCCAAAATGACATTTGTCTTTAATTTAAAATAGCATTGACGACGATTTTCCGTCAAAAATAAGCAGAAATTTATATCTCGCATATAATTTGTATTATAACGATAATGTCATAAATATTGGAGAGGTTGATTTATTGAAAGATTTCGATAATAAAGAATTAATTCGCACCTACGAAAAAAACGGTTTTACCGTCAAGGCATATAAATCTATCATGACCGATAAAGAACGCGCACTTAAAGATGCACAAATAAAATATGATATTTTAAATATTATTAAAGATTTAACAGTTACGAAAAATGAAAATATAGCACAAGGAAATAAATTGGCGTTATAATTATATATAATGTTATAAATTTAAAACTAAGGGTGTGTAACAATGATAGCTATATATGTCAGGCAGTCCGTTGATAAAAAGGATAGTATTTCTATAGAAACGCAGATTGACACCTGCAGGAATAAAATATTATCCTCTAATACGGAAAAAACAGAGGTATTTTCAGACAAAGGATTTTCGGGTAAATCTTCCGCTAACCGCCCCGAATTTCAACGCATGATGACGGAAGTGCGAAAAAAAAATATATCTAAGATTATAGTTTATAAATTAGATAGAATAAGCCGCTCGCTGATTGATTTTATCACTATGCGCGAAGAATTTCAAAAATACAATGTTGAACTTATATCCTGCGCGGAAGATTTTGATACATCAACATCGACAGGCAAATTAATGTTAAATATGCTTATGATGTTCGCAGAGATGGAACGGGAAACGATACAAAAAAGGGCTACAGATAATTTTTATGCGCGAGGCGAAAAAGGCTTTTATTTAAGCGGCAAAGAGCCATTCGGATATAAAAAAGTAGAAATATATGTCGAAGGTAAAAAAACCTATACTTTTGAAGAAAACGAAGAAGAAAGTGCTATTTTGAAAAAGATGTTCAGCGATTATTTTTCAGGTAAAAGCATGGGAGAAATTTCAAGATGGTTAAATAACAGTAAAATAGCAGGCAGAAAAAATAGACCGTGGAGTAATAATAATGTCAGCCGCATATTGCGAAGTCCTGTTTATGTTAGGGCAAATGCTGATGTATATAATTATTTAGTCGGTTTGGGCGCAAAAATGAATAATGATATTGATGAATTTATCGGCAAAAACGGTTGTTATGTATATGGGAATCCCGCCGAGAGAAAAGGCATAAAATTCTCAAATCTATCTACGGACTTTGTGACGCTTGGGCTACATGAGGGTATTATAGAACCGTCTTTATGGTTAGGGGTTCAATATATAATTAATCAGAAACAGAATCACAGCAATTTAGGCACAGGTAATCTGACATGGCTGCAAGGTTTGATAAAATGTAAATGCGGATATACTCTTTATGTGAAAAAATGCGTCAATCGCAAACATAAGAATCCGATAGAATATAAATATCTGTACTGTCCGGGAAAAGATTATAATACTTGCCAGTATTTCAAAAATATGGTGCGCAGCTCTAAAGTGGAAGAAATCGTTGAAACGGAAATTATATCTCACTTGAAAAATTTAAAAAACATTCAGCCTAATAAAATCGAAAAAGATAATCCCGAACTTAATGCTTTAAAAATACAAACGGCTAAAATTGACGAGCAGATAGACGGATATGTGAAACAGTTTGAAAATCTGTCCGAAGTGACTATAAAATATTTAGACGATGCGATAAAAAAATTGGACGGAGAGAAGAGAATATTAATAGATAAAATTAATAATATACAGTTAAAAGCGAATAGAAGTATTGAAATAGACATGGATATTGACGAAGTTATAAATAATTGGTTTGATTATGAAATGGACGTTAAAAAAGCAGTATCAAAAAAAATTATAGAAAAAGTCATTTTAGATGGAGAACAAATAAATATTATTTTTTATTAATACATTTTATTGCTATCTTGTTACTTTTTGCACTCACAAAAGAACGCTTGAGATTATGAAATCATTTGTTGACAGAGGAATTGATATACTGCCTATATTATCCGAAAATTCTCGTAATATATCGACGCGCTTCGGAAAAGCTGAAGATTTTTCGCGCAAGGTCGAAGATATAGCAAAGAAAAAAATAATATGCACAATCCAGGACAGCGAACCGATAGGACCAAACCGCAATCTTGAAGCTATGATTATATTGCCGTGCACAGGCAACACTCTTGCCAAAATGGCACATGGAATAACAGATACATATGTCATTTAATGATTACTGCAATTATGCTTTCCCTCGGCGTTATACTTTCTGCAAATCTTTTGCATTGACAGCCGCGGTAACCTTGCCGCCTATGCCGATAACAACTCTATCATCGTTCACTTGCTGTACATCATATGTATTTGTATAGACAAAACTTGCTAAACCTACGCCGTTGTAGTCTTTCGCGCCCTGCTTAACTTTGACTTTATCGCCGACTTTGAATGATGATACTGTCGCTGACGGCGGTACCGTATTCATTGTACTAATCATTTTCGCACCTGTAAGATACGGTTCAGGGTCGGTCGGCACACCGTTGACATGAATCTCCAAGTGCAGGTGTGTGCCGCGATACTCCGGCAGCACATTCGGGTTAGACGACGAACAATCGCCGGTGTTGCCCATTACTGCAATCGCCTGTCCCTTTTTGACAATATCGCCCACTTTTACCTTTACGCCGTCCCGCAAATGCTGATAACGCGTTGTAATGTTGCTGTTGTGTGCAATATCGACATAATTGCCTCGTGCACTATCATATGCCACTTTACTAACAGTCCCGTCAGCCAGCGCGATTATGTCAACGCCTCGTGCTGTGTTTTGTGAGTTGTCGGACGCTATATAGTCGCACCCAACATGAGTGGGGCGGTTTGGCGGTCGGAAACCGCTCGTAAGCTGTTCGTTTTTGCTGTTGATAATGTGCTCTTTATACATTGTTATTGTCACTCTCCTCATTATTTTTCGATTTTCTTATTTTAAAGACGTTTTCAAAGCCGGCTTTCAGCGCATACGTGAAAAACGTTCCGAGTATAACTCTGATAAGTTCGACAGTCACGTCCGCATTTACGTTCGCTTTTTCAAGGAACGCAAAAATATAATTCGCTGTGATACACAAAATGCAGAATATCACGATTGCCGCGACGAATATTTTTGTAAATTCAGGCTTTTTCTTCAATGTATCAGCGCGAATATATTTCACGCCCGCTCTTGTATATAATACTCTTTTACTCATATATTTCTACCGCTTTGCTGTAATTTCCTTACCTCGCGTATCTCATTTTCCAAATCGTCTATCCGTTTCAGTATGGCGTTCAGTTTCTCTTTGTGCGTCACCAATTCATCATGGTCTGATTTGAACGACGTTATCTCCGCTTTGATTTCGGATATAGACGACATGACGTTTTCCAACTTTATCAAGACAGCTGTGCCGTTTTCATCGTCCTTCCGTTCGTCTATTCTTTTCGCCCGTCTGAACTGCGAATAGCCGAAAACTATGGCGAACACTATCGATATAGGCGTCAACGCCTGTATTATATCGTTTAGTAACATTTTTTTATTCCTCTTTATTTTCGTTATTATTTTTTTTCGCCGACGCGTCGACAATACTTTCACCAAGTATATACACAACCAGCGAACCGAACCCGGACACAAGCAGGGTAACCTGAACTATTGTATTATCGCTGACGTTGAATGCAGTCAGCACGCTTGTCAGCCACCCCGCAACGGCGAACCACAGCCGCCTCGAACTTAATTTTTGCTTCCAGTCAATTTTCAATTCTCTCACCCCCTTAACTCAGCAACGGAACCGCGCCGCCGAAAGCGAAATCGGCGGCGGCGACGCCCATGCCGACGACTGTGCCCGTACCGGCATACTGCGCAAGCGTGCCGTTCGCGCCCGGTATGTACTGCATACCCGCAATCAGCCCGCCGCCCGGCAATATGTTCGGCAAAACTTTCGGCGTCGTCTGCACTTTCACAAAACCGTTGCCGTCGGGACCGTCTAATGCGACGCCGATGATGTTGGCCGGATTCGGCGCATCTGTCAGATACCCGAAATAATAATTCATGGGCTGATAAATGGAGTTGGAATTGTTGTGCTCCGCGAACAGGAACTCGCCGTTCCCCGCGGGGTTCTCGATAGCTAAGCAGCGCGTGACATACATATTCGACGTCATAGTCGGGTTCAGTACGGCGAACGGCAGCGACATGCTTCCGCCGCCATTCGGCGTGACGTCGAAAAACATATGCCTGTACGGCGCATACATGCTCAAACCGGTTATGATAAATTCGCCTGCAGGCGAATTTGGGTTTCCGTCACTTCGCTGCCTCGCGAACAGGACAGGATTATCGGAGGCTCCGGTTTGCGCAGACGTAGTATTATCGTACCCGTTTCCGACGGGCAGGGTGAATTTGCCGCCCATGGCGACAACACCATTACTGTCGATCGCCGCCGTCTGGAACTGTGCGGCGGTCGTGATGGTCGGCATACCCGCTAACGAAGCGTCTGCCGAGAACAGAAACGTATTTGCGGAGCTGCGCGCGATGGACGAGCCGCCCGAAACATGCCCAAACATCACGATACTGCCTGCTGGCAGCGTCTGCAATGCGCCCGATGTGACAGTGTTGTCGGGGTTGACCGTAAGCGGCAGGGCGTACAGATCGCCTGCGCCGTTCGCCCCGCTCGAGTAGAACAGCACATATTTGCCGCCGCCGTTGTCATAGCTGACAAGGCTCAGCAGCTGGCTTATGTCGGTTAAGCCCGGAATGGCGGACGAGGTATAGACCGTATAGCTCGCCGCATTCGCGGCGTACCGTATCAGTTTCGCCGTGACAGTCCCTGCGTTGCCAGCCGTTATTGACCCCGATACAATCAGTACGCCGTCATTCCCGCATTTTACCGGACGTATCTTCCCGGGGTACCCTATGTTCGTGCTGTAGCTCGAGTTGCC
>WQYZ01000092.1 GCA_009780985.1 Oscillospiraceae bacterium
GCGGTCGATTTTTCTTTTATAAACAGCGATATGCCAAAGATTTCCGGAATCGCGTTGTTTTTGTTATTTATACTGCATTTAAATCTGTATCCCCCGTCTTCATCTTCAAGAGTGTAAGATATGTCGGCGGAGAGCTTTTTTAATTCCAAATAACGGGTCGCGGCAATAATCCCTCTATTTTTCGCGGCGATAGGAATTAAATGTTCAAGATTCTCAGCGATTGCCCTGCCTCTTTCCGTAATTGCGTAAACTTTGTTTTCTTCTGTTTCCGCTGTTTCTTCTATATTTTTATCCTGAATCAATATAGAAAATATTTCGGCAAAGTCAAAATAACCTACGAATCCGCTTTCTTCCGTTAAACTCATAATGTCGTCGTAAGTCATACTGTGGCGTATATAATTAAATAAATATAATATAAACACTTTTATCTCATTTTTACTTATTAAACTGCTTTGCATAGCAAATACAAATCCTATTCTTTGACTGAGAATTTAAATTTAATATATTTATATTAGTATATTATTTCTAACAATTATTTAATTTTTTTGGCTTCTTTTGTAAAGATTTCAATATCATTCAATATTAACAGAAAATTTGTTGTATTGTCAGCCCAGTAATGATATAATTTTTTTGTAAACCATATAATTTTATGAATTAAACGGAGCGTAAAGAATTTGATAACGGTAAAACGAATATTGAGCTATCTCCGCAGAGCCGCCGATATATACGGCATGATAGACGACGGAGATAAAATAGCTGTCGGAGTTTCCGCGGGAAAAGATTCTTTGACTTTATTGTACGGATTGTCGCAACTGAGATTATTTTATCCGCATAAATTCGAGCTGATTGCTATAACGATAGACTGTGGGTTTGACGGCGCGGATTTTGCGGACATAAAAAATTTTTGCGATAGATTAAACGTGGAATATTATATTATTCCGGCAAACATAAAACAGGTTGTATTTGATATACGCCGTGAAAAAAATCCATGTTCGCTCTGTTCCAAGTTGAGACACGGAGCTTTAAATAAAGAGGCGAAGAAACTCGGGTGTAATAAAGTCGCGTTGGGACATCATTTAGACGACAGCGTCGAAACTTTTATGCTTAATCTGATATACGAAAGCAGAATAAGCTCATTTTCGCCGGTCACTTATCTTGACAGAAGCGGCTTGACTTTAATCAGACCGTTGGTTTACGCGCCCGAAAAAGATATAAGATCATTCGCGGCAAATCAGAACCTGCCGGTTATAAAAAACACCTGTCCCGCAGATAAAAAGACAAAACGCGAAGATGTGAAAATACTGCTCGGGAATTTGTCGAAGAAATATAAAAATTTAAAATACAATATATTCAGCGCAATCGAAAAAGCCGAAATCGACGGTTACATAAACTCGGAAAATATAAAAATGAAATAAGCTCAAAACACAAATAAAACTCGCATTTTGAGCTTAGATTACTATTACTACTGACAGCGTAAATGTTTATTAATTATTTTTCTTCAACACGATACCACAATTCGCAGTATCCGCCGTTTTCTCCTGAACAGTACATTTCAAAATTGCCGCCGTCAATGATATTGTATTTAGACGTCGGAAGCCATTCCGAATATATGCGCTTCTTCAATGTACCTAAGTCATAATTTCCACTTGCGGTTTCGTCGCGTTTGGTCGAGAAAATAGCCCATGTTGATTTCGGGACGTCTACCACAGTAAAACCGTCAGTTTTACTCTTTGATGTTTTGTAACATCCGATCAGATAAGGAAAGTGTAAATTGTCTATATGCTTATATGAATCATATGCAAAAATGACGCCTATTTTTTTGCTGAAACCGCATTCCTCATACCAATTTTCGGGCGTTGATTTGCATAATGCCTCGAATTTGACGTCTTTCATGAGGTCCTGCCAAACTTCGGGGATTGTTCTTCCCTGATTGTTTTTAATGCCGTCGTAAGCATACGCATCTTCCAAACCATATACTTGAAAAGCCTCTTTCTGTTCAATCTTGAATTCCATATTATTTACTCCTTTTACAGTTAGTAGAAAAGAAATACGCGGAAATGCTTTCAAAGAAATGCCGTCTTTTTTTGCTTCGGTTGGCGATACCCCATGCATAACCCGAAACGCGCGCGCAAATGCTTCGGGTGATTCATATCTATACTTGAGCGCGATGTCTATGACTTTAACTTTCTTGTCTAATAACTCAAAAGCTGCAAGCGTTAAACGTCTGCGCCGAATATATTCGGCAAGGGGTAAATCAGCCATAATCGAAAATACTTTTTGAAAATTCGATACAGATTGAAATGCTATTTCTGATATTCTATTCAAATCAATATCATTATCAAGGTTATTTTCAATATAGTCAATAGCCATGTTTACTCTCTCAAACCAAGTCACATTGTATTCCTCCTCTCTGTAAACAGTATAACGCAACAGAAAAATAAAAGCCGTGCAGTTTATGTTTGCTAATGCAAGGTTATATAAATTTTGTACACTTAATTATAAATTATGAATATGAATAAACTATAAGATCCCAATTTTAAGGAGAGATTAATATAAAAAAAATAAAGATATATTCTGACGGCGCATGCCTTTCAAATCCCGGGCCGGGCGGTTACTGCGCAATTTTGACATATAACGACGCTGAAAAAATAATTTCAGGCGGCGACAAATCCACCACAAACAACAGAATGGAACTCCTTGCCGCAATCTCTGGGCTTGAAGCCATAAAAGACGGCAACGCAAAACAGTGCGAAGTAGAATTATACACGGATTCAAAATACGTGGCAGACGGCATAGAAAAAGGCTGGGCAAAAAGCTGGCGTAAAAATAATTGGATAAAAAGCGATAAAACTCCCGCTTTAAATCCGGAATTATGGGAACGGCTTTTAAAAGCAATTGAGAGGCTTAACAACAACGTCAAATTTATATGGATAAAAGGTCACGACGGGCATGAATACAACGAAAGGTGCGATGAAATCGCAAGCAGTATTGCACTGGAATACAAAAGCGCGAGCAAAAACTCAAATAAATCGGTTCAATAAACATAAAAATGTAAGGAGTGAATATTTATGCAAAATTGTAAAAATTGCAATGAAAAGTATGAGCATTTGCTTAATTTCGCGGATAACATGCAGATTATCGATACTCATGAGCATTTACAGCCGCATAAAAATTACGTCGGCGACTATCCGGACGTTCTATGCGATTATCTCGGACACTATATCACGACAGATTTGATGTCTGCCGGAATGTCCGAACAGGATTTAAACAAAGTTAAGGATTATAAACTTGACATAATTGAACGGTTCAAAATTCTTGAGCCTTATTTTGACCGTGTGAAAAATACGTCGTATTATCGTTCTCTTGAAATAGGGGCGAAAAAAATCCACAAGATAAACGAAATTTCTGTTAAAACAATCGAAGAACTGAATGATAAATTCAAAAAATCCGCGAGTTGTGAAGATTACGGACGGCATATCATGAAAGATGTATGTAATATCGAAGTGTCGATAAACGATAACTGGTCGCAGGACATGAAATGGTCCACGACGGATTTATTTGTCCCGACATGTCAGTTTTCGCCTGACAGCCATATTGCGGAAAATCTGCCGTTTGACGAATACTGCGAAAAATACAGGCAGTATTTTTTAAAGCAGAAAGACGACGGAATGAAAACTATAAAGACGCCTATGGCGTACTGGCGTTCGCTTTACGTCGAAGACGTCGATTATAATGCCGCGAAAGAAGCGTATGCGGAATTTGTGAAAAAATATTTTGCGGCGAAAAAAGAAGACCCCGACGCGTGGGTTGAATTTCCGAGGAAACTTGACGATTATATGATGCACGTTTTACTCAAAGCCGCAGATGAGAACAATTTTATTATACAGATACATACGGGACTTCAGGAGGGTATGGGGCATAATCTTGAGGACAGCAATCCTATGCTTTTAAGGAATCTGTTCACAAAATATCCGAATCTGACTTTTGATATATTTCACATGGGTTATCCGTATGAACGCGAACTTATGGTACTGGCAAAAACCCATGCGAATGTGTATATAGATTTATGCTGGGCGCATATAATCTCGCCGTATGCGACAAAAAACGCGTTTTATGAGATGCTGGACGTTTTGCCGTATACAAAGATATTGGGATTCGGCGGGGATTATATTTTATTCGACGGCGTTGCCGGACATGTGACGTTGGCAAAACAGGATATTTGCGAAGTTCTCGCGAAAAAAATCTGCAACGGCGAATGCGATATTGATTTAGCTGAAAAGATTTTGCAGTCCGTTTTGCACGATAACGCAAAAAGAATTTTTAAATTGTAATATACAGAACATCTCCAGTTCAAGGGCGACCGACCGCCGAACACGTTCGGCATGTCGCCCTTACGGCTTTTGCAAAATTCAAATATATTTAAAATTTATAACATTAATTATTCACAAAATTTATGATATACTAATATTCATAAAATAATAATTATTATTTATTTTTGTCACAAAAGGAGTGTAATTTAGTATGAAATACTGTGTCAAGGTGGCTGTCACTTAAAATTTAATAAAATATTATGTAACCTTTTGTAAATACTATAACTTTTCGTTATGGCACACAAAAAGAAATCTTTGATTTCTTTAAAGGTGTGTTATTTTTATGCCATTGTACCGCGGATTATAGCCTGTTTATAAATCATAGGCTGCTTTTCCGTGGTATTTTTATGCTCATTTATAAATTTTTTAAACTTTATTTATAAAAATTTTGAGAGGATTTTGATGTTGTTAAAACAAAAAAAATACGGCTTCCCCGATATGGTGACTATGTCTTTCATGGCTTCGCCGTTTTATTCAATAATATTTGCCACGAAATATATTGCGGACGCCTTGATTCCGGTCTTTTCTATATTTATCACCGCAAATTTTATTAACTCTGCGATAGCCGTCTATAATAAACAAACCTGTATATCGTCGGTTTATGTACCTGTCGTTTTACTGACGGCGATATTGATATATAATACGACAATCGGCACAATAATGAATTTTATCGAGTGCAAACGGAATATATATTTTCGCAAAAAGCTCACGCCCGAAATACTGGAAAAACAGGCAAAACTCGAATACAGGCATATCGAAAACCCCGAAACCGCCGATTTGATTGTGCGTGTTTGTCCCAAATTTCCCGACAATGTGTGGGATATGTACTGGCAGGTATTAAACGCGGCAAATCTTGTTATATACATAATGGGTGTTCTAATAGCATTGTTCACGCAAGTCTGGTGGGTGGCATTAGGTATGTTTATATCATTTATACCGATATTATACATAGCGACAAAAGCGGGAGGACGCAGTTACGACGCTGACAGAGAACTGTCAAAAACAACACGGCGTATGAATTATTTATCCGACGTGATGAAAAGCCGCGAAGCTGCAGAGGAACGCAGTCTATATGGATATACTGGTAATCTAAATAATCAATATGCGGAAAAATTTAATTTTGCCTACAAATTCAGACTGAAAGTACAGGCGAAAAACTTTATAAAATGGAAAATGGGCGGATTAGTTTCATCAATTTATTCTATAATCATTATGTTTGCCATGTTGATCCCCGTGTCTAACGGAGATATTGATTTAGGTATGTTTATCGGGCTGATGAGCGGCGTATTCGGCTTGATTACGTCTAATAGTGTTTCATGGGGTATATATGGGACTATTGAAAATTTGGCTAAAAAGCGCGAATATCTGAAAGACCTGTCAAAATTTATACGCCTCGAAGAACATGACGGAGCAATCGACCTCCCGGTCCAAAATATGTCATTCAATAAGATTGAGTTCAGAAACGTCAGTTTTAAATATCCCGGCACGGATAAACTTATACTCGATGATATATCGTTCACAATCGAAAACGGCAAGCACTATTCGCTTGTCGGCATAAACGGCGCGGGCAAAACCACTGTAACGAAACTACTCACGGGGCTATATACAAATTACGAGGGTGAAATTCTTGCGGACGGGCGTTCACTGCGCGATTTTACTCAATCGGAAATAAAAGGCTTATCATCTGTTGTGTATCAGGATTTCGCGAAATATTATATATCGCTGTATGATAACATTGCGATTGCGGGCTATGACGTTGAAAACGCAATAGAACTTGTCGGATTATCCGGCGCGGTTGAAAAGTTAAAAGACGGCGTTAATACTCCGCTTGGGAAAATACAGGCGAGCGGCGCGGATTTATCCGGCGGCGAATGGCAGAGGGTTGCTATGGCGCGGAGCGTTGTAAACTGCGCGCCGCTGAAAATCCTCGACGAACCTACAGCCGCGCTTGATCCTGTGAGCGAGAGCGCGGTATATAAAAACTTCGAGCGAATATCAAAAGGTCAGACAACAATCTTTATCAGTCACCGTCTCGGTTCAACAAAACTTGCGGATATTATATATGTGCTGTCGGACGGCAAAATCATTGAAAGCGGCTCACATTCGGAGCTTATGACAGTTAAAAACGGAGTATATGCCGAAATGTTCAATTCGCAGGCTGAATGGTACAAATCGCGAACAAGTTCGTGTGAGGAGGCGATTGCCAATGTCTGAAAAAATATCGAAAATATCAATATTCAAAATTACTAAATTTGCGTTAAAACTTTTTATGAAAACGCAGCCGATATTCTTTTTTGGCGTGATTATACTCGGTATTCCGCATGGTTTACTGCATAGTGTCGCAACGCTTGTTTTTTCACAGTGGTTTTTCGATACTGTCGCAGATATTATAAATAACGGCGAACCGCTAAGCAAAGCATATCTGATAATAATTGCGGCAGGCTCGGTATTTATCATAAGAGAAATAATAGAGGGCGTTTATAATTTTTTGTTCGGCACATTATTATATGGTAAGCCTGAACGCGAAATAAAAAAAATCTTACACGCAAAAATGGCTCGTATAGACCCGGTATGTTTTGAAGATACGAAACTTTATGACAGTATAGAAAAAGCCGATTCCGGCGCGGGTGCGATTATAGGAATGGTAAGTTATATAATAGTTTTGATTGCGATTTATGTGCCGTATTTTATATTCATGAGCTTTTACCTGCATAATCTTCAGCCGTATTTGGTTTGGGTTATTGTGCTTGCTTTCGTTCCGAGTATTTTCAGTCAGGCGGTAAAAACAGGCGTTGTCGCGAAATTTGAAGACAAAGCAGCCCCGGCAAAACGCGAATACGATTATTACGGAAAAACAATAACAGACAGAATTTATTACAAAGAAACCCGTAAATTAGGCGCATATAAATTTTTTCTGACCCGGCTGCTGGATTCGATGAAAAGGTTAAGCAAAGCGGAATGGGACAGAAGCAAAAAAATAAATTTGATAGAACTAAGTACAAATATAGTGACTGCGGGCGGTTATGTCGGAGCTTTATATATGCTTGTGACCGCTTTACTTTCCGGCGGTATAACGGCAGGAGCTTTCGCCGCTGTATTTGCTTCGATTGGTAAGTTATTTGAGTGGATGAGAGATTTGATTAAAGAGGGAATAGGCGATTTTGCGATGGATGTAGGCAGGGCGCGTAATTTTATGCGTTTTATGGATTTGCCGGAGCGAGGAGGCGTTGACGCAACGCCTGATTTTAATAAAGGCATAATTGCAGAAAATATTAGCTTCGCATATCCGAACGCAGAACATAAAAGTATAGACGGCGTATCGCTTGAAATAAAAGCAGGTGAAACAATAGCGGTCGTAGGCGCGAACGGCGCAGGGAAATCAACGCTTGTGCGCTTATTGACCGGATTATATACCCCGACGTCGGGTACGGTAAATTTGAATGGCATGAATACGTCGGAAGTGAACAGCAAAAGTTTATTTAACGGCATATCAGGAGTATTTCAGAGTTTTCAGCGTTATCAGATGACTTTGAACGAAAACGTGAAAATATCGGATTTTTCAAACGACAGCGAAACCGATTTGGTTTTAACAGAAAGCGGGGTCAATTCCAAAAACAGTGATACGTTCCCGGACGGCAAAAATACTATGCTGTCAAGAGAATTTGACGGGGTGGACTTATCCGGCGGCCAATGGCAGAGAGTTGCGATTGCGCGGGGGCTTTACCGCAGACACAATATAATCGTTCTTGACGAGCCGACCGCCGCTATCGACCCGATAGAAGAAAGCCGGATTTACCGCAAATTTGTGGAGATATCGAAAGGCAAGACCTCGATTATCGTGACGCATAGGTTAGGTTCAACGAAAATCGCCGACCGCGTAATTGTCATGGATAAGGGTAAAATAGCAAATATCGGTTCGCATGAAGAATTATTGGTAAAATGCAGGTTATATGTGGAAATGTTTAATGCTCAAGCTGTATGGTATGAAAAAATATAAAAAATATTTGGAGGATTTTACAATGGTATCAAAAAGTTTACTCGAATTTGGGTCAAAAAATTATGATTTTAACATAAACACTCTTGAATATATCCCAAGAAGTTCCGGTAAAATAATGAATAAAATTTATACTTTTAATAAAAACGATAAAAAATATATAATAAAATTCGCTCCCTGTTCTATGTATAATAATCAGCTGAAAGAAACGAAAGCCGAAATGGATTATATTTATTATCTATCCGAAAATAATATGAGCGTTTCCGTTCCTCTGAAAACAATCAATGGAGAGTTAGTTATTTCAACGCAAGACAACGGCGAAGAGTATATTATTACTGCATTTGCGTGGTTAAACGGACAATCTTGGGGATATGATGGAAGTAATGATAAAATGTCTTTCAACTGGGGTAAGACAATGGGCGATATACACCGCGTAACAAAGAATTATAAACCCGAAAATGAATATGACGTTAAAAAAGATATATTAAACAGTTATTATTGGGATTCATTCTTTGACGATTTAAAAATATATCCCACCGCGTATAAAATCACACAAGACCTACTCGGCGAAATCGCGGTTTTGCCAAGAGATAAAGATTCATTCGGAATAATTCACGGCGATATGCATCAAGGGAATTTTTTTGTAGACGGAGATGAAATCAATGTGTTTGATTACGGCGACAGTATATACGGCTGGTTTTCATTGGATATTGCCATATCTCTTTGCCATGCCCTATGGTGGGGACGAAAGGACGCCGCTGGAAACGACTCTACAAACACAATCATCGGGAATTTTATCAATGGCTATTTATCAGCCAATTGTTTAAGCGACTTTTGGATTTCAAAAATACCTATGTTTATGAAATACCGTCATCTATGTATGGACCCTGAAAAAAACGGCATAGGCTGTAACCGTGAAGAATGGATACATAACATAGAAAACGATATTTTATTTGACGGCTGTAAATTGAAATTAATATCGGATATTATAGAAAAAGTAAAATTAATCAAATTAATTTCGGATAACTATGATGTGGAAGTAAAAGATTTAAAATTAATCGACAGTTACTTTGGTACAAAAATCTTTGCCCTGCAAACAAATAAAGGGAAATATATCGTTAAAACACTCCTGCCTTACACTCAAAACATGGAAAATGAAGGGCATATAACGGAGTATCTGTATGATAACGGCATTAGCGTAGCAAGATTGTTAAAGACAAACAGAGGCATGTATCATGCCGAAACAGAAGAAATGCAATTTCATGTTCAGGAATTTATCGAAGGTGAAACTCTAAAAGTGAATACCGCGCCTGACTGGTTTCTAAGAAAATCGGCGATTATACTCGGGGAAATACACAATGTGCTTAAAAATTACGATGAATTGCCTACGCAATTTGGCGGAGACTTTTTCGGCAAATCCAATGTAAGCGGAATAAAACATCATTATGCCGAACGCTTAGAGGAAGCAATTAATCAGGAAAATACGTTATTGATTCCCCTTTTGGAAGAACGTATAAAACATTTGGAACGAATCTCATCATTTGATATTGACGCGGATAGATTGACATATTCCAATTCGCACGGCGACTTCTATATCGGACAAATAATCGTCAACGATGAAAATATTACGGTAATCGACTGGACTTCGGCGTGTAAACTTCCGGTTTGCTTAGAGGTGATTATGTCGTATGTTTTTGCAGACCCTAAGTGCAGAAACGGCGAAATTGACAATGACGGGCTGAAAGAGTATATAAATCATTATTCGCAATATTTTTCTTTGAATGACTACGATATACAAATAATGCCGTATTTGTATTATTATCATCAAATGATATGCAATTATTCTCCGCCATATGATGATATTCCTGAGACATACAAGCCTATATGCAATCTGATTATTAATGTCACAAATTGGCTTTATAAAAATGTTGATGATTTGTCAAAAAAATTGAGAGGAATTTAAGTTATGATTGATAAAAAAGGCAAAGTATTAATAATCGGCGGCTGTCCGCGAGCGGGTAAAACAACGCTGGCTGTAAAATTAGTTAAAAGCGGAAAAGGATTTTCTAAAACATCGGGCGATCATCTTGGCGACGTTTTCTTAAGTGATTCCGAACGGGTAAAAACGCTTGTGGAAAGTTTATTAGAGGATGCTGAAGTATACAGGATAAACGCAGTTTTTGATTATTACCCGGACAATTTCACTTTGGATGATATAGAAAAACTGCCGTTTAAAAACAAATTGGATATGTATTTTTTAGGATTCCCGGATATTTCAGTTGAAGAAATAAAATATAACATAAAACATTACGCCAAGCCTACGGATTGGATTTATGGCGTAGAGGAAGATTATCTTGAAGTAGTGGCGAAACGGATTTACAATTTTAACATAAAACTAAAAAAATACTGCGAAAAATATAACTATAGATTTATCAATACCGGCGTAGGCGAAGAAAAAGTTGTTATTTTAAATTCACTTTATGATGAAATTATAAAAAAATGTTGAACATAAATAAAAAATGAAAGGGTTTTTAATGATAGAAAAAACAGATATTGCAAATATTTATAATTACGGATTTACCCCGGCAATGATGCCGTCCGACGCGCAAGGCACTCCTGCGCGGGTCACGGCGGTTCATAAAGAACGCTATGAGATTGTCTGCGAATACGGGGCATGCTTCGGCAAATTGAAAACAAGCGTATATTACGGCAGCGGAATTGTCAGCGAAGGCTTTCCCACAACCGGCGATTTTGTGCTGATACAGTATAATAAAAGCGGCGACAGCCAGATTGTGAAAACGCTGGAGAGAAAATCCTTCTTCTCGCGGCTTGACCCAACTCCCGGACGCGGCGAACAGACAGTCGCCGCAAACTTCGATTATGTGTTTATAATGCAGTCGCTTAATCAGGGATATAAGAATTTCAACATCAAGCGTTTAGAACGTTATCTTACAGCGGCGTGGCAGTCGGGCGCAGTGCCTGTGATTGTGCTGACAAAATCCGACCTTGCCGACGATTATACAGAACAGCTTCGCGAAGTCCAAAAGGCGGCGGCAGGCGCGGGAGTTTTCGCAATAAGCGCAAAGACCGGATTCGGTTTGGATTCGCTTGCCGAATATCTCAAACCGCGCAAGACTATTGTATTTCTCGGCTCGTCCGGCGTGGGAAAATCGAGTTTAGTCAATGCGCTCGCGGGAGAAGAAATTATGGAGACAAACGAAACCCGCGACTCTGACAGCAAAGGACGTCACACTACCACTCGCCGACAGCTTATTATGATGCCGGGCGGATATATGCTCATTGACACCCCCGGTATGCGCGCTCTTGGGATGTGGGACGTATCGGACGGTCTTGGCGAAGCGTTTTCAGATGTCGAGCAGTATTTCGGCAAATGCAAATTCAGCGACTGCAAACACCAGAGCGAACCCGGATGCGCCGTAAAATCCGCAATCGAAAGCGGCAAATTGCCGCGCAAACGCTGGGACAGCTATGTCAATATCAAACACGAGGCGAAATATTCCGACGACAAAACCGAGTATTTGCGCAGCCAGAAAGAACTTCACAAAAAATGGGCGAAAGAGGCAAAAAGCGACAGAAAAAAATCAGGAGGTAAAAGAAGATATGAGGAGTAAATAAATCTGCTCCTTGCCCCGATTGACAAATATTGGAAGAATCAACGGCGGCGGAATACTCTAAATTTCCGCAAATTTTTTCACCCTGTCGCCGATATTGGGATACAGCTTAACCGTCTTTTCAGAGAACATGCCGTCGTCTTCGCATTTTGTCGCCATAATCTCGTGATTGATTAACGCCCACGTCGAATCAATCAAATGGGAAAACATAGGGTCGTGCAGAGCTTTGCAGATAAAACTCTGACGGGGCGAATTTATATCCTCGCCGCTGATCTGAAACAGATTATTTTTCTCGCACAGTTTTATAGTTCTTTCAAGCTGCGCTTTTGTGTTTCTCGTAGGCATATAAGTCACAGCATTGAATCCGAAACGCACAAGCTCGTCAAAAACCAAATCGAGAAAATCGTCCTCGAATTTCTGCGGTCTTTTGTCGCCCGTCACAGAATCACCGACGTCGCCGAGATATGCGTATGCCGAGATTGCCCCCGTCGCCTTTGCGACTTTTATGTAATCCTCGGCGTTCGGGCACTCGTCATACGCGTCCACATAGAATTTTTCAACCATATCGGCTTTTAAAATCCCAAGAATATCGTATAAATAATAGTCCGGATTGTTTTCGAGAACAGAGCTTTCGGCTTTCTGCGAAACGTCTAATTTCATGATGTTTTTCAAAAAATTTATGACTTCGCTTGGGGTTTTATATTTTTCTGTGATAAATTTTGACAGCGCATATGTTATATGACGTTCTGTAACTGAACCGGAGTTTGCGTACTGCGACAATGGCAGGACGTCTTTATCAAAGTCGAGTTTTATACCGTATGGCTTCATGATGTCAGAAATATTTTCGCACATTTTCTTATTTCTTGTATTTCTGTTTTTTCTGAACGGCGCAAGATAACCGTTTACATCGTCGATATATTGATGAGGAATCCCGTGCAGCGCGACGTAAATTACAGAATCCTGGTCGGGATTGTTTATTCTTCTGCCGTTCAGTTTTGTCTTTGACATATCGACTCTCAATTCAACGCCGACTGTCGTTGAGATGCCGATTATTTTTCCGGCTTCGATAAACTCTTTTGCGCCGCCGACAGAATCATGGTCCATAATTCCGGCTGTGGAAAGTCCGTTCATGTACGCCATATAGGCGGCTTTTGTCGGCGAATACGGCGAAAACGAGTATGTCGTGTGTATGTGGTTGTTGACGTTGTCCGTATTTTCGGGTTTTGCGATTTCGCCGGAATCTATTTTCTTTTTTATGTCGGATAAAGCGGTCAGTCTGTTTTCCGGTTTGTCGTCGTTTAAAAGTGCTATGAGGGTGTTTGTATCCATAATTTATTCTCCATTATTTTCTATAAGCATTTTCAATTTTGCTATTTCTTGTTTAGGCCACTCTTTGCCCATTTCAATTTCTTCGTCAGGCAATCCCAAACGGTCGTGCAATGCAATGACTTCTTCCCATGCCTGTATCGATTCTTTATATTTTTCCATATCTTTATACAAGAAAGCCATAGCATAATAACTGCTGCCAATTTCGTTATTTTGCTCAACGGATTTTTTATAATACTCAATCGCTTCGTCATATTTTCCTTGATTTTTGCATATCTCTGCGTACCGATTTAATAATCCCGCATCATTCGGGAATTTTTTCAATCCTTTTTTAACTGTGTCAGATTTTTTATCAAAATCATTGTGCGAGGAAGCGAGTAAATTCCACCAGCGCACGTTATCAGGGTCATTTTTCATCAATTCCTCATATTTTTTTATGTTTTCTTCGTGCCGTCCCTGACTTCTTAAAAGGCCCATCAACTGTCCCTCAGACCGTTCGATTCCCATTTCAACAGATTTTTTTAACATTTCTTCAGCTTTTTTGTTTAAAACCTGCGCGTAAAATTGATTTAATATGCCGTAAAGACGCATATCCTCGCCGTCCATTTTATTTTCCGCGATAAGTTTTTCATACTCCGCTTCCGCTTTATTAAAATTTTCTTTTTTATGTTCTCGGTCGCCGTAATCATATAAAGCAAACAGACGCGCCGCTTTGTTTTTATAGCCTTTCATGTTGACTTTGAAAATCTCGTCAATCGGGACTTCAAAATATTCGGCTATCACTGGCAGTAAAAATATGTCGGGAGTTGTGACGTTATTTTCCCATTTGCTGACAGCTTGGTACGAGATAGAGAGATGTTCCGCAAGCTGTTCCTGCGTGACCTGTTTTTCGTTTCTGAGTTTTTTGATGTTTTCGCCAATATTCGGTTTCATAATAAATATACCTCCGTGCGGGAATTATAATATAAATTTTTTTATTTTGTTTATGGCTATATTATAATTCACAGAGAGACATATTACAATAACCGCGCAGGTTATCTCGACTAACTTGGTATTAATTTCTGCTGTAGGGCGCGACGACCCGGCGCGCCGTCAATAAAACCAGCGTAAGATCAGATTTGCGGCGCGTCGGGGTCGTCGCGCCCTACAGATCATATTTATCATTTCAGCATCTCCCGACCGCCGGTCACGGGGATTGCCTGACCTGTTTCGTATTTCTGCTCGACCGTGTACAAAACCGCGCGCATTACGTCGTCAATCTGACAGCCTCTGTTCATCGGGACTTTTGATTCGTAGAATTTCCTAACCTCGTCAACCGTTTTCGCTCCGGGGACTTTGCCCGCTTTGAGATACTGCACAAACAAGCCTTTTTCAGGGTCGTTCCACAATGGACCGTCCAAGAAATCGCCCGGACAAACTGCGTTCACTTTTATATTATACGGCACAAGTTCAAGCGCAAACGACTGCGTAAGCCCTATGCCTCCGAATTTGCTTCCGGCATACGCGAAATTTTTGTTTGACCCGACAAGCCCCGATTTTGAGTTTATCTCGATTATATCAAAATACAAATCCGGATTTCCCGCATATTTATGCTGGATTTTCATGATTTGCGAAACATATTTGACACACAGGAAATACGCCGTGTAATTAACAGATGTGACTAAATTGAAATCCTTTAGTTCAATCTCGTCGAGCCCGCCTGCTCTGACAATCCCCGCATTGTTCACAAATATATCGATTCCGCCGTACTCTAAAACAGTGGCATAAACCATATTTTTTATAGATTCTTCGCTTGTTATATCGGCATTAATCGCAAGAGTTTTATTTATTCCGTCGAATTTTTGATTTAATTCGGCTGACAAAGATTTCGCGCCATCATAATTTATGTCCGCGATTACGACGTTCGCTCCCTCTTTTACCATCAGTTCCGTTATGCCTTTGCCGAATCCCTGCGCGCTTCCGGTCACGATACAGATTCTTTCGTCTAATCTCTTTATATTCGCGGAAGATAGAGCAACTTTCTGCCGGTAACTCTCGACTTCCCAATTTACGATAAAATCCTTAAGTTCTTCGGATAACGGGAAATACCCGCCGAAAGATTCAGTATAAACCGCGATTTTCACCGCGTCCAAAAACAATATCGACGCGGTGTCGCACTCTTTTTTTGTTTTGCCGAGAGCGAAACAGCCTGTGTTTTCGACTGCGATAATCTTCGGCACATATTTGTTATTCGCGATAAATTCATCAAGCGAAGTTTTTATAAGTTCTGTCTGTTCGTCGATATTTTCCGCAAATCTGACAAACAACGGTTCGGCTTTATAATAAACGATATGGTCTGGCGAAAACGGTCTTAACACAGGCGCAAAAGCGTCTTTATTTTTGCATAGCGATTGGATTTCGTTATTGAATAAAAATTTTGCAACGGACATATCGGTTTTTTCTTTTTCTCCGTACAACATTCTGACAGCGGGAATTATTTTCGCAATTCTCGATTTGTCAAATTCCGGAATTGAAAAATCCGGCTTGCGTTTTACGTTGTCCGTGATTTTACGCATTACATCGGAAACCATATTGTCAAGCGCGGTCATATCGTCGTTTGCGAAGAATATGCCGTGATTTTGCAGAATAGCGATTTCGCAGTCTTTATTGAATTTACGTTTATATTCGTCGAGAGCCTTTTTGCAGTAGACCGCGAGCGTATATCCAGGTTTTGTCGACGGAACCCAGACGACGCTGTCGCCGAAAATGCGTATAGCGGCGTTTTCACCCTCTTTTGAGCATGTGATACCGTTGACAAGCGACGGATGGACATGCAGGACGTATTTCTGCGAGAATAAATCATGCAGTAAAGTCTCTACAGACGGGCGTTTTGTGCCTTCCCCTTCTATTCTCGAATTCATCATGTCAAGCAAAACTTCCGCTTCTTTTTCCGCGTCGTTTTCCGGATATGATTTATCCCACATTTTTTCGAGTTTGTCTCTGTACAAAACGACAAATTCATCTTCTTTAATAGAAGCTAGCGACGTTCCCGACCCCTTGATATAAATAAGCTTGTCGGTTTTATACGACGTATTTCCGCCTCCGGCAAGTACAAAATCAGGATTCGCTCCATATTTATGCGACATTTCAACAAGATTTTTAAGCGACATTTTAAATATTACACCTCTGTTTTTATTTTTTGTTTTAAAATAGAATTTTATATATTTTAAGTTTACAGCTTTTTGATATAAAAATCAACCGTTTTAATGTAAAAAATAAACAAAAAACAAAAAAATATAAAATCTTGAGCAATGATATTGACAAACTCAATTAAAACATATATAATAATAATATGATATATTTTAATTTGTAAGAGGCCCGTTGGTCAAGCGGCTAAGACACCGCCCTCTCACGGCGGATACACGAGTTCGATTCTCGTACGGGTCATAAGGCCATCCATATACGAGTCCCGATAATCCAATGATTATCGGGACTCGATTTATTGTTGCCGAAAACCCCCAGTAATGCTGGGGGGTGAAAGCTTTAGCGAAATTGGAAAAGAACTCCCTCGGTGATATAGCGGTCTGCCAACTGCAATAAAACCAAAGGAGACCATTCAAAAGAATGATGATATTATTTTAGCACATACAAAA
>WQYZ01000093.1 GCA_009780985.1 Oscillospiraceae bacterium
TTAAATAATTTATAGAAATAAAGAGGTTAAAGTATGAGCGAAATTAAAAATCAAGATACATTATTTTCTTTGCTTGAATTATTACTACCAAAAAAAGAAGAAGATGGAACATATTCTCATAAATATAAAAAAGATATAAGTATAATAGATGATGTCGTATCTAAAATGTTTAATATTTATGAAATCTCCGTAGAAGATGAAAAAAGTTTTATTTACATGATCTTAAATTTTCGCATAAAAGAACTTTATTGCGGTTTCGGAGAATACGAAAAAGCAATTAATTTTAATAAGGCTTTTTCAGAGTCTTTTATAGCTGATTTGGAAGAAAATACAATATCTGATTATAAAATCCCCAATTTAATTTATGAAGTTTTGGCACAATTAAAAGTGAATAATCATATTGAAAATAAACTTTTTAATATATTAAATAATTTGTTTTCATCTGAAATCTACGATAAGATGGTACTCACAATGCCTATAGAAAGTTTTAAATTTAACGACAAGACAGTTTATATAGTTTTATATCCTGAAGAGTTTTCTATCGTATATATGTACTATATAAAAGAAATATATAAGAATTACGATAATAGCCAATTGGAAGAAAAATTATGTTTTCTTTTTGATAAAGTGATAGGGTGTATAGATGAATTTCATGTAGATAAAATTTATAAAAAACTCGAGGATTTAATTCGAGAAGTTGGAATGCCAAAAGATGATAATATGAATTATTTTATTCTTTTTTCACAGTATTATTTGGATATTGAAATGCTAAAATGTATATATTCCAAAAAATACGATGACGAAGAAGGTACTTTTAAAAAACTTAATAAAAAAGAATTAAAAGAAATATCCCATAGATTAAATAAACTTATATTCCATATATTATCAATGAAAAAAGGTTTTGTGGATATAGATTCAAATTATTATATTAGAACTTGTGATATTATTAAACATTTTTCTTTATATAATGAACATGAAGATATATATATTAAATATCTTTTTGAACATATAAATGATTACAAGCCAATCAATGAAGTATTAGAAATGTTGGATTATATAATTTTCGAAAATATAAATACATTATTTCAATTCAAAAAATATAACGTAATTGCCGATTATTATAATAAAAATAAAGACATTGATTCCATAGATTATTATTTATTCGAATTTGCCTATTCACTTTATGAACAAAAATATTATGAAGAATCAAAAATAATATATGAATCTATTATTAATAAAGGGGATGCTTCAAGTGGCATTTATAATAATTTATCTTTGATCTACGAAAAAGAAGGTAATTTTCACAAAGCACAAGAACTGCTAAATACAAGTCTTGAATTAAAAAAAGATAATGAAGTTGCTAAAAAAAATCTAATTCGTATAACAGATACGATAAAGAAAGCACAACAAATTCAACAAATAGAAGAAGCATACTCAAAGAAACAACCGTCCGTTGAATTTGAAAATTTGCCATTTAAGATAAAAGTTTATTTGGGCACTATATGTAGAGAACTACTTAAAGAAAATTTATATGAAATTAAACCGCAAATTGAAGAACAAAATCCGATTGCTCCAACAAATAAATTACTTAGAATTATATATAATGATGTAATATATAATAACGCTATTGTTGTTAGCCCCCGTTCGCCTTTAGAGGCTTTTTCGCAAGATGAAAAAGACAATTTTCCTAATACTTACTATACGTACAAGGTCATATATAATTTGAATGTATCACTACTCCCCAACAAACAAGAATTAATAGATAAAATTTTAAACCCTAAATATTACTCTGATGATGTTTGTGAAGAGGCTTATGAACTATGGAAAGAAATAGCCGTTGAAGAATGCTTGGAGTATTTATTGTATCAATTACGTTCAGTTGGATTTAACGATTTTAATCCCGGTGATAAAACGAATATTGTTATTCAAACACTTTTAGAAAATTTTTCTGTTGCCCAAATTTACGGTATTATATGGAAGAGTGTAGCCGATGCTTCAAAATTATATTTAGAAAAAAATTTATCCAAATCTCATGCGGCGAATACCGTTATTAATTCATGTCAAAGATTGGGAGAAAGAGCGATTTTAAATAAATGGGATATGACGCAATATGGGAGAATTAAAGATTTGCCGCAAAGTGTTTTAAGCCAATTCTTTTTTAATAAAGTTATCAGAATAGGAGATATGGGATTTAACACACCGCCAACACATATAGGACCTCAAATATGAAAAAATCGACGCTTTATAAAAAAGCTTATGAACGGTCGCTTTTCTTTTTAATTAAATTTCATTGATTTTTTGCCGGTTCTTCCATTGTCCATAAACGGGTCTCGATACATAGGAGCGCGATATCCCCAAAATATTAGAAACTTCTTTTTGAGTTTTAGGTTTGATATTATCTACGCCGTAACGCATTTGTATTATTTCTTTTTCACGTTTTGTGAGTTTTGTTTCAATAATTTTTTTTGCGTAATCGCTTTTTATCTTTGTATCTATGTCGTCGGCTATGGTATCTTCACAGCTTATTAGTTCAATATACGTAAGTGGATTGCCATCTTTATCTATATCGATTGAATCGTATATGGACGTTTCGCACTGCGTTTTTTTTATTGAACGGAAATACATAAGTATCTCGTTTTTTACGCATGTGCAAGCGTATGTGGCAAATTTTGCGCCGTTGTCGATATTGTAAGTGTCAATCGCTTTTATTAATCCTATTGTGCCTATAGAAATTAAATCGTCCTGATCTTTGTATGTAGTGTAATATTTTTTTACAATATGTGCGACAAGTCTTAAATTTCTCTCAATTAGGATGTTCCTGGAAACCAAATCCCCGTCTTTGTATTTTAAAAAGTGTTCTTTTTCCTTTGCGGCATTTAACGGCGAGGGAAATTCTCCATTTGATGAAACTTTTAAAAACAGATATGTAAAATTCATTATTATTGCCGCAATCGTCTCCAATAACATGAAAAAAATCCCCCTTATTTTTATAATAATTATATTTTTGACAATTTTCTCACATTCAACATATTATAATTTTATAGCATATAATACAATTATATGCTATATTAAAAAAATAGTTCTTTAATTATATTTATAAAGATGATATACTATAACATATATTATTAAAAAGAGGATATGTTTATATGAACTATACACCAAATCAAGCTCTGCGCAAATTAATTGCAGGAAACGAAATATATTTAAATTCTAAAAATAATCCTGGAAACATATCTTCTGCAATAAGATATGAGAATTCAATACATGGACAGCATCCGTATTCAGTTATTTTAACTTGTTCCGATTCACGAGTACCCCCCGAACATATTTTTTCCGCTGGCGTCGGCGAATTGTTTGTAATAAGAACGGCAGGGAATGTAGTTGGCGGTTTTGAATTGGGAACTATTGAATATGGTCTAAAATATCTGGGTGTCCCTTTAATTTTAGTCATGGGTCACAGTCAATGCGGCGCAGTCGCCGCAGCACTTGACGGAAATGCAGAAGGATATATCGAAGATGTTGTGCATGAAATACAGCTTGGATTATATGGTGCAACCGACGAAGTCGCGGCAGTATATAACAATATTCTCAACAGCAGATGCAGAATTATGGAAAGTTCGATTATTCAAAAACTTATTTCTGACGGTAATATTTCCATTGTTTGTGCTTTATATGACGTCAAAACCGGCGCTGTCAAATTCTTCGAATGTTAATATTGTCGCTACATAATTATATTTTCGGCAAATAAAGTATTCAGTCGGGCTTTTGGAGTGAAAATTCCTAAGCCCGACTGCATTTATCAGGAAATCAGGTCCTATTATTTACTGTTTAAATTATAGCATAATGTCATAAGGGAATCGCCCATGTGTATATTCTGAACGACCGCGTCTGACATTTCGATTCTAAATTCCATATTTGAAAAATTCCAGAACCCCTTGACACCCGCTTCCGCAAGCATATTGGCGACAGGCGCAGTCTCGTCTTTCGGGAGAGTTAAAACGGCTATGTCTATTTTATTTTCCCTGCAGTAATTTACCGCATCTCTTACGTCAAGCACGGTAAATCCGGCGATTTGCGTACCTATAACGTCGGGGTTTATATCAAACAGGGCTTTTAATGTCACGCCGCGTTTGATAAATAAATTGCTTTTAGATATAGTTTTCCCCAAGTTTCCAGCGCCTGCAATAACTGCGGTAAATCCTCTGTCAACGCCGAGTATGCGGCCCAATTCGCTGTGAAGCTGTTTTATGTTATATCCGTATCCCTGCTGCCCGAAACCGCCGAAACAGTTTAAATCCTGGCGTATCTGCGAAGCCGTGACATTCATCATTTTTGACAGCTCCCTCGATGAGATTCTGCCGTTATCGTCTTTTAGAAGGTCGGTCAAATATCTGTAATATCTCGGCAGTCTGTTCACAACCGCTGAAGATATTAATTTTGATTTATCATGATTGTGATCCATATTGGCGTATATCCTTATTATATATTATTGTTAGAATTTAATTATGTTTTTATAAGTTTTGATAACTCGCTGATAAAATTCTTATACTCGTCTTCATCGAAAATTACCGGCGGTCTTTCCGGGTAAACCGATCCCAGATAGTTTCGTATAACTATTTCTCCGAAATATTTTGCGGGAAACTCGGGGATATGTTTTTGATACAATTCAAGTATTTTGTATTTGTTTATTGTAATTTCGCCGAATAAAATCTGAGCGGCTAAAATAATTTTGTAAGTAATCCAGTATAATCTAAAATCGCCGCGCTTTAAATTTTCAGTTCGGTTTATTAGGCTCAAAAGCCAATCTTCCGCGTTTTCTCTCGGGTTTGGCGCTTGCGGCAGTAAACCGTTTATTTCCTCGCCATATAGAGTTATATGATTTTCCTTTAAATCAAACATAAGTGTGGAAAAATACGCATACGGCGACGGTTTCAGAGCTTCTTCATATGTTTTGGGAATATTCTCCAAGCTGCTAAACCCATACTCGATACTTTCGCTATGCGCCGGAAAATCACGACCGCGCAGAGCTTCGTCAACTAACGATTTTAAAAGTCCAAAATTTTCTTCTCTCAAATCCGATTGATTATCGTCGCATATTGTATGAATATCCAAATCACTGTTGCTGTTCAGCCAATCTCCGCGGCAATAAGACCCGCAAACATAAATACTTTTGAAATACGACAAATTATATTTTTTTAATTCTGCCGATAATTTTTCGACAACCGAATCCGCTAAGATTTTTGTATTTACAGCCATTTTGCATTACCTGCCCTCCCTAAAGTTTCACCATTGTTTCTTTGACATAATCCCCAAAATCCCCGCATGTTGCGCCGCCGTCGCGACCGGTCACGGCGATTTTTTTCTCTTCGAACATACAGATGTCGAGCGCACGTTCAAGTTTCTGTGACTGTTCCGTATATCCTATATGCGATAAAAGCATAACGGATGCCCGAAGCATAGAACATGGATCGGCGTATTGTGCTCTGCCCTCTGTGACCATTCTCGGAGCGGAACCGTGGATAGCTTCGAACATAGCGTATTTCTTGCCGATATTCGCAGAACCCGCAGTTCCCACGCCGCCTTGAAACTCCGCCGCTTCGTCTGTCAGAATATCGCCGTACAAATTGGGTAAAATAAATACTTTGAAATCGCGGCGGCGTTTTTCGTCGACTAACTTTGCGGTCATTATGTCAATATACCATTCGGTTGTTTTTATGTTCGGATATTCTTTTGCTATATTCTGACATATATTCAAAAATTTGCCGTCGGTAGTTTTAACCACATTTGCTTTTGTCACGATTGCAACATGGTCTTTATTGTTGTTTTTTGCAAATTCATATGCCAATCGCGCGATTCTATTTGTGCCTTCTGTGGTGGTAACAACAAAATCGACAGCTAAATCGTCGCTGATATTTATACCCTGACTGCCGACAGCGTAAGCTCCCTCAGTATTTTCTCTGAAAAATGTCCAGTCAATTCCTTGAGACGGGACTTTTACCGGTCTGACGTTCGCGAATAAATCCAGTGCTTTGCGCATCGCGACGTTCGCGCTCTCTATATTTGGCAGACCGTCGCCGGCTTGCGGGGTCGTCGTCGGACCTTTTAATATAACGTGGCAGGATTTCAATTCTTCGAGGACGTTGTCGGGGATAGGCTTATTTTTTGCGATCCTGTTTTCGATTGTCAAGCCGTCTATTATTTTAAATTCAACCCTGCCTTTCTTTACTTCGTCCGCAAGCAGGATTTCAAGCACCGACTGGCTAACCGAACTTATCATCGGACCGATTCCGTCGCCGCCGCATACTCCGATAACGATTTTATCAAGTTTTGAATAATCTGTAAAATCACCTCCGGCGTTTATTTTTTCCACTCTGTCAAGCTGCGAATTTAACAGTTTTATAAATTTCTCCGACGCTGTTTTTAACAATTCTTCTCTGTTGTTTGCCATATTTTATGCTCCTTTATAAATGTTTTTGTAATATTATATAATCTTATATCCAATCTTTGAATTTTTCAAAATTTTTGTAAAAAATCCCGACTTATCCACATTATAAACAGCCTTATCCACAGAAATTTTGCTTGAAAGTCATACATCAGGCTGAAAACCGTCTGTTTTTGGTACTTCAAGGAGTTATAGATAAGTTTCGACAGATTTTTGATATAAAAAAATTTTATATCTGTTTTTTTGAAAAAAGATCAAAAATCAAATGTTGCGAACGCGTTCTGGTTAAGTCCGGCAATGTGCCCAGCCTGAAATTCATAAAAGCCCTGAACTGCAATCATTGCTGCATTATCGCCGCAGTATTTTTTATCGGGAATATATAATTTTACGTCCAGCGTACTACATAGATTTTTCAAAGCGTCGCGTATGTGACCGTTTGCCATTACTCCGCCCGCGCATACGAGAGTTTTATGTCCGGTTATTTCGATTGCCCGTTTTATACGCAAAATCACAGACTGAATCGCATTTTCGGTGAACGAAGCGGCTATATTGTTTTTATCCGTATCGGTCAGTACGCCGTTTTTTTGTTGTATTGAATTGATATAGTTGATTACGTGAGTTTTTATTCCCGAAAAAGAGAAATCGAGTTCGCTTCCCTCAACTTTAGCCATAGGAATTTTTACGCTGGTTTTATCCCCAAGATTAGCGCACTTTTCTATTTCCGCGCCGCCGGGATATGGAAATCCCATAGCGCGGGCAGTTTTGTCAAACGCCTCGCCGATTGCGTCGTCCCTTGTCATGCCCAGAATCTCGAATTTTGTGTAATCAGAAACGTTTAATATAGACGTATGACCGCCCGACGCGACAAATGCCAGAAACGGCGGTTCAAGATTTTTATTTTCAATATATGCGGCGGCGATATGCCCCGCAATGTGATTTACCGGGATAAGCGGGACGTTTAATTTATACGCCAACGCTTTGCCGAAGTTCAGCCCGACCAGCAATGCGCCGATAAGTCCGGGAGCGTATGTCGCGGCGACTGCGTTTATATCTGCTATATCTACGCCGGACTGCGCTAATGCGCTTTCGCACAGCGAATAGATTGCCTCAGTGTGCGCCCGCGAGGCTATTTCCGGCACGACGCCGCCGTATTTTGCGTGAATATCAGCTTGCGACGATATTATATTGGACAACACTTCCCGTCCATTTCTCACGACAGAAACGGATGTTTCGTCGCACGACGATTCTATACCGAGTATATACATTAGTTTTATGTTCCTTTATAATTTTGTTTATAAGGCGAATGTTTAAAATATCACTCTTGACAATGCTTATTATCGGGTATGTTAATCCTCATGAATTTTCTTTAACTCTATTAATAATAACGGAAGGGCTTCTGTAATCATTTCCAAGACAATCGAAAAATCTATCATATCATAATCGTGAAAAATCCTATTTCTAAATCCACGCCATTTAGACCATTCTATATTTGAATAATTTTTTTCAACGTCAGGATCACGAGTCATATAAATTGCTAATTCGCCTATTTGTCCTAAAGGATATAATAAACTGTACTGGTATGGAATATCAGCCGCTAATTTGTCTAAAGTAATATCCTTAGCTATTTCATTAGCATTATTTGCGAATTTCAACATTTTATTAAATTGGTCTTTAAGTTGAGGTTTCATATATAATTATTCCGTCCTCTCTTATGTTATTATATAAAGGCGAAGATTCTTTAATTTCAAGAATGTCATACACATCAACTCTAACAGGTAAAACCATAAGCAAATCACCGTTTAAAGTAAATATTTTACTGTTTCGCATTTTCCCGCCGCTTTCAACGACCAAATCCACATCGCTCATATCAGAAGCTTCCCCGCGGGCATAAGAGCCAAATAATATGACTTTCTCTATAGGATACTTTTCAATAACAGGTATAATATATGATTTAATTTCCTCTATTGATAACATTGTAATATCCCCCCTCGATTATTGATTTATTTAGCGAAGAAAGCGCTTATTATATTCGTTAATAATAAATTATTTTGTCCATTAATACTCCCAAGTTACATTCGTTTATAGTTATTGCAGGCGAGCCTATTTTTTTATCATCGTTTGTCGTTCCGTGATGGTCAGAGCCTGCCGTTATAATTAGATTATTGCTTTCACAAAATTGCCGACACACATTAGAAGTTTCATTGTTAAAATCAGACCTGTAACATTCTATCCCTTCAATTTCCAAATCCTTAAACAAGTCCAGAGTATCCGTTAACGGTAATTTGTTATATCTCCATACCGGATGGGCGAGAACTGGAATACCGCCTGCAGTTTTTATTACTTTTATAACCTCGCTTGGATGAGGAAAAGTTGGCAGTTTGGTAAATGGAGTTCCAGACGTAATTGGGTATAAACGGTCAAAATAATCCTCCCTGTCCCTGCATATCCCTTTTTGGATAAGAAATGATAATATTTTTAATTTGAATTGATTTCCGGGGGAAGGTTTCGCACCTCCTTCAAACATAGTCCATTCTTTCCAATCAATAAGATATCCTGCCTCAATCAAAAGTTCTATCCAAAAATCTTCTTTTTGATTATAAGAAACAGCTTGATGTATAAGGTTACTATCCATTAATTTGATAATAGCGTCATTATGCCAATCGAATCCATAACCTAATATATCGTGTGAATTGCCGTTTAACATTGAGGAAAACTCAGCACCTGTTAAAAATGAAACGCCTGTTCCCATGCAATGCTTTTTTAATAAAATCACATCAGTAGCAACATCATGGTCTGTTATGGAAATTAATTCTACGCTGTTTTTTACTGCTTCATTTACAATTTTTGCATAATCCCATTCTTCCCCGCCGTCTGAAAAGCAAGAGTGTATGTGTAAATCTAATTTCATTTCATTATGCTTTTTCAAACAAAAACCCCCATCTTTTTATATAAAACTAACCTACAATTCTATTCCAACTTCAAGCTCATCAAAATAGCATCTTCTTTCGGGCGTTTATAATAATTCTTTCTCACGCCATCGATTTTGAACCCGAATTTTTTATATAACGCGATAGCTTTCTCATTTGACGGGCGGACTTCAAGATAAAATTCCGATAAATTTGCTTCTTTCGCGTAATCAAAAACGGCGGAAAATAATCTTGTCGCGATTTTCATGTTTCTTTTGGATTCTTTTACGGCGACGTTGAGTATCTGACATTCCGGAAATATATCGTAAAAAATAAAGTACCCGACGACTTTCTCCGCATTAGCCGTATTGCCGCTTATCTCAACCGCAGCCAGATTGACCGCGAACGGAATATTCAAAAGGTCGCAGAACATATTTTTGCTCCACGGGTCTGAAAAACATTCTTTTTCTATTTTGCATACCTCGGCAATATGTTCTTTTGTCAGCGGCACAATATATATATTGTCATTTTCATTTTCCGGCATTTTTCAATTCCTCTATTATAATATCTACTGCCTGTTTTATCTTTTCGAAACATTCTTTGTAGACTTCAAGAGTTCCGCCGTACGGGTCGTTGATATTCTCCGGCATGGCAAAAATTTTTTGCCCATACTGCGGATAATCTTTTTTCAGGATTTTTGCGTGGTTTTCCGTAATTCCGTAGACAATATCCGCTTTCTGCATTATTTCCGCGTCAATTTGCTGTGATATATGCAAGATATCGCATATATTGCGCATAATATTATTTGATTCCAAAACTTTTATCGCATTCTCTGACATCTGCAGGTGTGATCCGACGCACAATCCGCGCGATACGGCGTTAAATTCAGACTCTTTGCCCATTTCTTTTATCCGGCTGTTAAAATAATATTCAGCCATAGGAGACCTGCACGTGTTTCCCGTGCATACGAATAAAATTAGTTTGCCCATATCTTATCCCCCTGATAAATATTATATTGTAGAAAAATTAACAATTAAACATAAAAAAATAAAATATATTAGATTAATAAAATTTAGGAGAATAAAAAAATGAATCTGTCGGTTTTTAAATTCAGGAAAAACAAAAAACTAAAATTCTTGTCTGAAGCGATTGTTTTTCTCGTTGGCGTAGTAATATTTGCGGCGGGAACTGGGCTGTTTATAACGCCCGGCAGAATAGCCGTCGGGGGATTTACCGGAATTTCTATCATAATAAATTATTTTACTAAGTTCCCTGTCGGAACTATTATAATTATTCTGAATATTCCTATGTTTATTATCTGCGCAAAAATATTCGGGATTAAATTTATACTGAAGACGATTGCCGGAGTTGTGCTGTCGTCTGTATTAATAGACATTTTCAGCGCATTTCGACCGTTCAAAAACGAATTGAGTTTCGAGCTCTGCGCTTTGTTCGGCGGCGTTATGCAGGGAATCGGGCTTGGGCTTGTATATCTGAACGGCTACACGACGGGCGGCACGGATTTGGTAATATGGCTGCTAAAATTAAAGTTCCCGAATGTGACGACTGGGTTTCTGCTGTTTATACTGGATTCTATAGTAGTCACAGTTGCGGCAATAGTAGAGAGGGACGCGCAAGCTGTATTATATTCGGCTATAGCAATTTTTTCATACACAAAAGTTTTGGATACGATTCTCGGCGCGACGGACAGGGCTAATCTCGCGTTTATCATAAGCGGAAGATATAAAGATTTAGCCGACAGGATAATGCAGACTTTAGACAGGGGCGTAACGGTCATCGACAGCAGGGGTTGGTTTACAAAAGAGTCTAAAACTATGATAATGTGCGTTATCGACCGCTCACAGATTTATACTCTGCGCAGTATAATAAACGAATACGATCCCTCAGCGTTTTTTATACTCGCCGACGCCCGCGAAGTAATCGGTTTGGGATTCAAGGATATTGTCCCGAACAATAATAAAAAGAAGTAGGAGCGATCACACGGAGTCGTCCCTACAGGTTTGCGGACATATCTATAACAAATGCATCTCTAAAAATTCATACGCCTCGCGCCTTAATTCTTCAGGGAAACTGTGTCCGCCTTCAAAAATATGCGATTTGAAATTTTTCTCGTCGGGGAAATCTTCATGGCATTTTAAAAGTTCCTGCACGCCGTGCATCGGGAAAATCCCGTCTTTAGTTCCGTTGGTGAACATAAACGCTTTTCCGGCTCTGCCGATTTCGCGCAAAACTGCCGGAGTATCTCCAGCGTCAAATCCGCCGAAAGTGAACATCGCAAAATTATGCGGGATATGCCACCCGAAAATAGAACCTACGGTGGCAAATCCGCATGAAGATACGCCGGCTTTTATTCTGGCTTCGAAAAACGTCAGCCATAAAGCCTCCTGACCTCCCAAAGAATGACCGATGACGCCTATGCGTTCTGAATCCACGCTATCAATAGAGCATAAAACATCGACAGCGGCTGACAAATCTGAGACATATTTGCCCTGCAAAGTGGTCCCCATCATTATGGCTCTGCAAAAAAGCTCGCGTTCGTATAGTGCGGCGTCTATGCGGTACTTATCGAGTTCAGACTGCGGCGGCAGACGTTCCTCAAATCCCAAATGGTCGGGACAAATGACAATAAATCCGCGTTCCGCTAATTCTTTGCCGTAATGATACATAGAATCGCCCAAAAGTCCCGCAGGCTCCGATTTGCCGAGATGATACTGTCCCGCATGCTGGTGCGCCGCGACGACTGCGGGAACTTTTTCGCTTATATTTTTGGGGATAAGAAGAATCGCTTTGATTCTCTCGTATTTTTCTGTATTATATTCGATTGTCTGCATAGTAAATTTTCCCGCATCCGTCTTTTCTGATAAAGCGGCGTTGCGTTCACATTTTTCTGGGAGTTTACCGAGAGTTGATATAATTTTTTCTCTTGCGTTCATAAATACTTATTCTCCTGTTATAATTTATAAATTTTTGCGAAAATAATTACGGCGCGTTTTCGTCGTCCCTGTATTTTTTCATCATCTCGCCGAAAATCTCGCCGTTTGTGGGCGGAGTGTAAGTTATTGCATTAGCTCCGGCTTCGATTGTCTGACGTATTGTTTCATCTGTAGGACCTCCTGTCGCAATTATCGGTATATACGGGAAATCCTCCCGTATTTTCCTGACGATTTTCGCGGTATTTGCCGCGCCCGATACGTTTAATATCGTCGCGCCCGCTTCAATGCGTCCTTTCACGTCGGTATGTTCGCTGACGACAGTCAAAATAATCGGAATATCTATAACCTGGCTGATTTCTTTTATTATCTCGTTTTTTGTCGGCGAATTTACCACAACTCCCATAGCTCCCTGATGTTCTGCATGGTTTGCTAAATTTACAACCCGCGCTCCCTGCGTCGTTCCCCCTCCGACCCCGCAGAATACGGGGACGTCCGCCGCAAGCATTAAAGCCTGAGTGATTATCGGCTGCGGTGTGAACGGATATACGGCGATTACTGCGTTGCCGTTCATATTTCTGATTATCGCTATATCGGTTGTGAACACAAGCGATTTTATGAGTTTCCCGTTTATTCTTATGCCCGAAGCGTGTTCGTGAATTATCTCCGGGACGTGTATTATATGCTTTTTCAGCTGCCCGCGTATGCTTGGAACAAATTTTTCGTTTTTATCAATATTATCGCTATTATCAGTATTATCCATGATTTATTACCTCAGTTTTGAAAAGCGGCTGTTTACTTTTAAGGGCGGGAATCCCCGCCCTTCATATTATCCCTTATTCGCTTCGAATTGGTCTATCAGCTTTGTAAGGTCTGTATTTATTTTGTTCTGGAGTTTATCGTAATCCGTCGTCATAGGATTTTTATTTTTCTGTATATCCGATTCAAGGGCATCTACGTATCCCCCTAACCCGTAAACAGTTCCCAAGTCATAAAAACTTGAGCTGAAAATTATATCGAGCATAGCCGAGGATTCTTCGTCTCTCGTATATTTTCTCTGAAGACATACGTCGTAATACGCGGGTTTTATTATCTGTTTGCCGTAATATGCCAGAGCGTCCATGATATATGTGCTTTTATCAACGTCGGCGACGGTTATCGGCACCATGTAAGTATACGAATGCCAGTTATTTAATGTAGAATAATACCTGTCCTGAGTAGAATCCCATTTAGGTATTGGAAGCATTCCGAAATCGTCTTCCATGCTTCTGAGGCCAAGCTCGATATAACGCGGAAATCCCCAGTAAAACAAAGCTCTGCCTTCGGGGAATACCCAGAACTGTACTAACTGACCCGAGCCTTTTTCTTTGCCGTATGCGTCCCTGTGCATATCGTATGTGTAATTTACATAAACGTCGAGCATTTTGTCGATTATATTTGAAATTTTTTCAGTAGCTCCGGTAAATGTCGGCATATCGTTAGCATCCTTTGAAACGAATTTTTCTCCGCTGCCGTTTACGAAACTCGGCAAGTCGTCGGCTTGCGTATTAAACCCGTATCTGTCGTCTCTGGTCATTTTACCGTCGCTGTTAAGATCCATTGTCACGCCGTCAGACTTTACCAGTTCATTGAACTTGTCTATAGTCCACTGATTGTTGTTGACCAAATTATAAGGGTTATCAAGTCCGAAATCACTCAGCAGTTTTTTGTTGAAAAACAGCATACTTATTCCGTCATAATGTTTTATAAATATATCGCCGGCGATAAAATACGCCGCGCCGCCAATAGACGTGTCCTTGACGATATTCTGATCCCACCAGGGAGCGTCGAGGGTCAGGTTTGTGCCGATCAGATTTACTGCGTAGCCCTTTTCGGCAAACGTGCCCGCATTCATAAGTCTGGGAATGTAGGCGTCATACTCGTCTATTCCCGACTTTATCGTTTTATTTGCAAACGTCGATATGTCGTCATTATGAACCGCCTGAATTTTTATATTATATGTATCTTCAACTGTCGTATTTCTGGTATAATAGGCGTCGTTCATCACATCCCCGTTCATCGATTCCATATCATAGTCGGTTACGTCGAGATTATTTCCGTCCCACTGCCTGTCAATCAATACCGTGAATGTAGCTCCGCCAAAATCGCGGGTTTCGTGCGGAAACGGAATATCTGTAGCGGTTTCCGCCGAGGCTTCGACCGAAGAACCGTCGCTGGAAGTATTTTCCGTGTTGGCGTTGTTAGTATTTGAATTTTTAGCCGGACTGCATGAGAACACTGTTATAGACATAATAGAAATTATCAATAGAATCGCAATAACCTTTGCTGTTCTTTTCAAAATATACCACCTCTCGAAATTATTTATTATATAATTAATTTAATTTGATTATATATTAAAAATGAATAAAAGTCAAGAGAATTATAAAATCTTTTAGGTATAATTGCATAAATATATTTTCATAAAATTAAAATGAATTTATTTAACAGAATATTTACTTATTATTCTTTAAATAAAATATAATACAATGTATAATATTTTATAGTGGGCAAGAATGTTTTATTTTTATTTTATATATTTAAGGAGATAATAAAAATTATGACAAATAATATTCACGTAAAAAAATGGCTCGATGAAATGGCTGACTTAACTAACCCCGACAAAATAGTATGGATTGACGGAAGCGACGAACAAATAGAAGCTCTTGAAAAAGAAGCGGTATCAACAGGCGAAATGCTCAAACTCAACGAAGAAAAACTCCCTAACTGCTATCTTCACAGAACCGCGGTAAACGACGTCGCGCGCGTAGAACACAGGACTTTTATCTGTTCAAAAAAGAAAGAGGATGCCGGTCCGACAAACAACTGGATGGACCCCCAGGAGTGCTACGCTAAACTCCGCAAATTGTTCAAGGGCTCAATGAAAGGCAGAACAATGTATGTTATCCCGTATTCTATGGGGCTTGTCGGCTCTGAATTTGCAAAAATCGGCATAGAACTTACGGATTCCATATACGTCGTCTTAAACATGAACATCATGACAAGAATAGGCAAAAAAGTCATTGACGCTCTCGGCGATTCCGCCGATTTCGTCAGAGGACTCCACGCAAAAGCGGACATCGACGAGGAAAACAGATATATCTGTCATTTCCCCGAAGACAACACTATATGGTCTATAAATTCAGGCTACGGCGGAAACGTTCTCTTAGGCAAAAAGTGCTTCGCTTTGAGAATCGCTTCGTATCTCGGCAAAACAGAGGGCTGGTTAGCCGAGCATATGCTAATTCTGGGGATTGAAAACCCCAAAGGCGAAGTCAAATATATCGCGGCGGCGTTCCCGTCTTTATGCGGCAAGACAAATCTCGCGATGCTTATCCCTCCCGAAATATATCAGAAAAAAGGCTACAAAGTGTGGTGCGTCGGAGACGATATAGCATGGCTCAGGGTTAATCCCGCAGACGGCAGACTGTACGCTGTAAATCCCGAATACGGATTTTTCGGCGTCGCGCCCGGCACAAACGATAAATCAAATCCCAACGCTTTGGCGACAACCAAACGCGATACGATATTCACAAACGTAGTGCACAATCTCGACGACAATACGGTATGGTGGGAAGGATTGGACAAAAACCCGCCGAAAAACGCCCTCGATTGGAAAGGTAACAAATGGGACGCATCGTCCGGCGAAAAAGGCGCGCACCCGAACTCAAGATTCACGGCTAAAGCAATCAATTGCCCGTGTATCTCTCCGGAATTTGAAAATCCGAAAGGCGTGCCGATTTCCGCGATTGTTTTCGGCGGCAGAAGAGCGAAAACCGCTCCGCTCGTATATCAGTCTACAGGCTGGCAGAACGGCGTATTTGTCGGCTCGATTATGGGTTCCGAGACAACTGCGGCGGCAAGCGGACTTGCGGCGGGCGTTCGCCACGACCCTATGGCTATGCTTCCGTTCTGCGGCTACAATATGGGAGACTATTTCAAACACTGGCTTGATGTGGGCAAAAAAACCGCGAATCCGCCAAAGATATTCAATGTCAACTGGTTCAGAACCGACGACGACGGCAAATTCATATGGCCCGGTTTCGGCGACAATATGCGCGTCCTGCTCTGGATTTTAGACAGATGCGAAGATAAAGTCGGCGCGGACAAGACCGCGATAGGATATATCCCGAAAGCCGACGATATAAACATAGAGGGTCTTGATGGAATTACTAAATCCACGGTCGCAGACTTGCTAAGTGTCGATAAAGAACTCTGGGAAGCCGAAGTCAAGGGCATAAAAGAATTCTACGCTACATTTGACAGGCTTCCGGCAGAACTCAATAAAGAGTTGGAAAAATTAGAAAATGCGCTGAAATAATCAGAAATTAAAAATAGCGAGAGACGGCATTTTGCCGTCTCTTTTTTAATATATTTGTGCAGATGAGGCGTGTGATTCACGCACCTATTTTTTATCTTTTTCGTCGAAGAAAATGCTTGAGGTTGTGTAAAAACGAAACAACCTCTTGGTTTAAATTAACTTGCTTTCGCGAAATGCGCCGAAAAAAGATAGTTTTTGAAAAAACGAAGTTGAAAGGTGAGAAAA
>WQYZ01000094.1 GCA_009780985.1 Oscillospiraceae bacterium
CAATCCCGTTGTCCCAGCACATAGGATCTCCCGCAAAACCTTTAGTGAAAGCGGGCGATATAGTGGACAAAGGTCAGATGATAGCGGACAACACTTCAGCAGGATTGTCATGCCCCGTTCATTCCAGCGTTTCGGGCAAAGTCATATCCATAGAACAAGGCGTGCTTCCCACAGGGATTAAAACAGATTTTATAAAAATAGAAAATGATTACGCCGACAGACTGCATATAAGCGTAAAACCGTTTGACAAAAAAATAAACGATACTACTGCGGAAGAGATAATAAATGTAATAAAAAATGCCGGAATAGCCGGCTTAGGCGGCGCAACTTTCCCGACATACGCCAAAGTTCAGTCCGCATTGGATAAAGTCAGCGCGCTCATTGTAAACTGCGCCGAATGCGAGCCGTATCTGACGGCAAATCACAGGCTTATGCTCGAACAGTCGGAAATGATAATAAACGGCATGAAAATCTTACTGAAAGCGCTCGGGCTTAAAATAGGATATATCGCAATAGAAGACAATAAGCTGAACGCCGCCGACGTTATGACGGAAAAAGCCGGAAAAAGCAAAATGGTGGAAATAAAAATTTTAAAGACAAAATATCCGCAGGGCGACGAGCGGCAGCTTATATACGCTCTGACAGGCAAAGAACTTCCTACCAGCAAACTGCCTATAGATATCGGGTGCGTTGTATTCAACGCCGAAACGTGCGCGGCAGTCTGCAATGTATTTATTAAAGGTATGCCGCTTATTGAGCGTATAATCACAGTCGACGGGGATTGTATAACCGCTCCGAAAAATCTTAAAGTCCCGATAGGTACGCCTGTTTCCGCACTTATCGAATACTGCGGTCTGAAACACGAGCCTCAGATGATAATAATCGGCGGTCCGATGATGGGAACGGCAGTATTTGACGTAAATACGCCCGTAACCAAAAGTACGTCTGGTGTGCTCGTATTTAACGGTGAAAAAATAAACCGCAATGATTCCGCATGTATTCATTGCGGAAAATGCGTCAACGGCTGTCCGATGAATCTGATGCCCGCATATCTTGCTATGTTTGCGCAGAAAGAAGATTTTGAGGCGTGCAAAAAGTACGACGTCTTTTCCTGTGTGGAGTGCGGATGCTGCACATATGTCTGTCCTGCCGGAGTGCCCATAGTTCAGCATATCAGAACGGCCAAAGGCAGGATTTTGGAAAAAAGCAAAAGAGACGCTGCTTTTGCGGACGTTAGAATCTCAGCAAAAGTTGAAAGTCAAGACGACGTACCTAAGCCGTCCGAAAAAGACTAAATTAATAATAAAATTTTCGATAAAGAGGTCACATCTATGCAGTCTACGAATAATGATAACAATAACAGCGGTTCCATAACTCCTGTGAATGATAATAATGCGGACAGCGTAAACAATATAAATACAGCCGGAAGGCAGATAACTTTATCTCCCGATAAACTTATGACAGTCTCGTCTTCTCCTCATATAAAAAGCGGCGAAACGACTACTACTATAATGGCGGACGTAATAATCGCGTTAATGCCCGCGCTTGTATGGGGAATATACATATTTGGATTCAGGGCTTTGTCTTTAACTGTTATTGCGGTTGTAAGCTGCGTTTTTTTTGAATTTTTATATCAGAAAATTATGAAAAAAACCGTTACAGTCGGGGACTTGTCAGCGGTTGTCACCGGAATACTGATTGCGTTTAATCTTCCGGTAAACACGCCTTTATGGGCTCCCGTAATCGGCGGCGCGTTTGCCATAATTATAGTAAAACAGCTTTTCGGCGGGATAGGCAAGAATATCGTCAATCCCGCAATAGCCGCCCGCATATTTATGTTTTTGTCGTTTAATTTTATGTCTGTATATCAGGATATAACCGCAGATAAACTCCCTGCGCTTAAAATCGACGTTTCGTTTGACGCCGTAGCCGGAGCGACTCCGCTTTCCGCATTGAAACAGGGAGTCACGCCGGATATAAATCTCCTGGAAATGATTTTAGGACAAAAAGGCGGCTGTATCGGGGAAATTTCGGTTTTATGTCTTCTTATCGGCGGGATTTATTTGCTGATACGAAAGGTGATATCATGGCACGTTCCGCTGAGTTTTATAGCGGTTGTCGCAGTTCTGACATTTTTGTCGCCGCACAGCGCGGACGGCACATCATTCGCTTTATACGAAATATTCTCCGGCGGTCTTCTACTGGGCGCGATATTCATGGCTACCGATTATACGACGTCGCCTATTACAAAATCCGGCAAGCTGATTTTCGGAGCCGGATGTGGGCTTATAACAGTATTTATACGCTATTTTGGAGCATATGCCGAGGGCGTGTCGTTCGCTATTATGATAATGAATTTATTCGTGTGGTATATAGATAAACTAACAAAACCTGTGAAGTTCGGAGGTATGGCAAAAAATGCAAACAAATAACGACAATAATGAAAATAATGAGAACGACGATAATACCGTTAATGCTAATGACAATAATGATGGGAACAACGCGACGGAAAACAATGAAACGAATGAAAATCAAACGGAAATGCCCGAAAATCCAAAAGCTCCTGAAGTTATTAAAAATCCTGTAAATACTGAGAATACCGAATCCGCAAAAAAAAAGCAGCAGCCGGTATATAAAACGGCGGCGATTTTGGGAATTATTACTCTTGCGACCGCGCTGATTCTTGCAATATTAAATTCTTTAACCGCGCCTGTTATAACGAAAGAGCTTGAAGAAGAACAGCAGGATGCCGTAACAAATCTTTTCGGCGGCGGAATATATGCCGAAAAATTAACTGGCTACGAAGAAATATATTCGGATTTCGATTCTCCTGTGACAGAGGTGCTGACCGTTAAAAAAGACGGTACAGATGAAATTATAGGGTACTGCGTGACAGTTATCCCGCATGGGTTCGGCGGCGCGATGAATATGCTTGTCGCGGTTAATCCCGACGATACCGTAAAAGACACGGAAATTGTGAGTATGAGCGAAACAGCCGGATTAGGGACGAAAATAGACGGCGCAAGTTTTAAAGACCAGTTTATAGGTAAAACAAAAGATATAACAGTCGGGGGAATTGCAAATTCCATAGATACTATAGCCGGCGCGACTATCAGTTCAAAGGCATTTTTAAACGGCGTAAATTCAGCTCTTGCGGTTTTAAATGAAATATTGTCGGAAATGGCTGAGACAACAAATATAACGCCTGCAACGGAAACCGCAGGAAATACGACAGACACATCTGTATCAGACACGATTAATCCTGCTTCTGCGTCAGATAATTCCGGAACATAAAGGGGGATACCAATAACATGAACTCAAACAACAAACTGACTGCGGAGATTGCGACAAAATTTGCAAAAGAGGGATTTCTGACAAATAATCCAATTTTGATACAGGGATTGGGAATGTGCCCTACTTTGGCGACGACGACTTCCGTTCCAAACGGAATCGGAATGGGACTTTCTGCGGCGGCTGTTTTGATTTGCTCAAATCTGTTAATATCTCTTTTGAGAAAGTTTATACCAAAACAGATAAGAATAGCGGCGTATATAGTCGTCATAGCAGGATTTGTCACCGCGCTCGAAATGATTTTAAAGGCGTATATTCCCGCGCTTAACAAGTCATTGGGGCTGTTTATCCCGTTAATAGTCGTAAACTGTATTATTCTGGCCAGAGCGGAGACGTTCGCTTCAAAAAACGGTCCTGCAAGCTCAGTTTTGGACGGCGTATTTATGGGACTCGGATTTGCTTTCGCGCTGTTTTTACTTGCGGCAATACGCGAAATTCTTGGCGCGGGAACTTTCTGCGGAATAAAACTGTTTTCATCAGATGTCGCCGCAAAAATGTTTGTTTCGCCTCCGGGGGCGTTTATTGCGCTCGGAATTTTAATCGCGGCTTTCAAGACAGTTACGGGAATCATAAATAAAAAATCAAGCAAAAATATCAACAATATAAATAAAGAAAACGAGCCGGATACTTTAAGTACAAAAAATACAGAGGAGGCGGGCAGCTAAATGGGCGGAATGAGCGGAATATTTATGATAATGCTCGGCGCGGTTCTGACTGAAAATTTTGTCTTTACCAAATTCCTCGGAATATGTCCGTTTCTCGGCGTGTCGGAAAAGCCTGCGAGCGCATTGGGTATGGGCATGGCGGTCACTTTTGTAATGGCTCTAGCGTCCGCAGTGACTTGGCTTGTATACTACTATATTCTAACCCCGTTCGGGCTTGAATATCTTAGAATAATTGCGTTTATTTTAGTTATAGCGTCGCTCGTGCAGTTTATAGAGATGTTTATGAAAAAATACGCTCCGGCATTACATCAGGCCCTCGGGATATTCCTGCCGTTAATCACCACAAACTGCGCGGTTTTGGGCGCGGCTATTTTAAATATAGACAACGGATATAATTTTATAGAATCCGTCGTGTACGGGACTTTCTCGGCGATAGGATTTACTTTGGCAATAGTTATATTTGCCGGAGTAAGGGAAAGAATAAATTTCGCAAATCCTCCGGCTATATTCAAAGGCATACCGATTGCATTGGTCGCAGCGGGACTTGTGGCGATGGCGTTTGCCGGTTTTCAGGGAATAGAAATAAAATAGGCAATTATCATATATACGGGCAACCGCGAGGGTTGCCCCTACAAAGATGAGGGTAAAATATCATGAATATATTGTGGGCTGTTATATGGTTTCTTGTGCTCGGGTTTGGATTCGGGCTGATTCTCGCGTTTGCGGGCAAAATCTTCGCGGTCGAAACGGATGAACGGGCAGATATTATCACGCATATTCTTCCCGGGGCAAACTGCGGAGGGTGCGGGTATACAAACTGCGCCGTTCTCGCTGAATCTATAGTCAAAGGCAAAGCAAAAACAGGAGCGTGTCCCGTCGGCGGCGCGGAAACCGCAAGTAAAATCGCCGAAATCATGAGAGAGCAATCCGAGACGGACACGGCGAATATAAGATACAGAGCGCAGGTTATGTGCAGCGGAACAAACGATTTGTCGCGTAAAAAATATGAATATCAAGGAATAACCGACTGTATTTCGGCAAGCAGATTAGCCGGGGGAAGCAAAGCGTGTCCCAACGGTTGTTTAGGACTTGGCACCTGCGTTAAAAACTGCAAATTCGACGCTATAAAAGTAATCAACGGCGTGGCTGCTGTCGATTATGAAAAGTGCAGGGCTTGCGGAGCGTGTACATTTGCTTGTCCGAAAAAGATAATTAAACTGATCCCGTTTGATTCGGCATATTGGGTCGGATGCATGTCTGCGGATAAAGGCGCGGTAACGAGAAAATATTGCAACGTCGGCTGTATTGCGTGCGGGTTATGCGAAAAAAAATGCCCGACAGGGGCGATAAAAATCGACGATTTTGTCGCATCAATAGATTACGGAAAATGCATAAACTGCGGCGAGTGCGAAAAAGTATGTCCGAGACGCGTCATCTGGTCGAATGTGTCGCAGAAAAACGACGGTATCGTCAGGGATAAAAATAGCGTAAAAGCACGTAGTGTTATATAATTTTGAAAAAAGATATACAAATCCCTTGACAGGATATATATTTTTTATTAAAAAGGATATAGAGAAGCAAAAAAATCCAAAATTACAAAAGAGTGAAAATATTATTATAAACAGAAAGTTTATATTTTATTCACTTTATAGTCATTGACCCGACCACCGCTATATTCTTTATACTTAATAATATAAAGAATTAGAAACGAGGGCTATTATGGAACTGCAACCAATAGGTCAAGTATCAAAACAATATGAGATTTCGATACAAACATTACGTTATTACGAGCAAATCGGACTTATCCAAAGCACGCGAAACGACGATAACGCGTATAGATTTTATGATGAAGCGGCTGTAAAACAACTTCATTCTATCATTCTCCTGCGTAAATTGAGAATTTCTTTGAAGCAAATAAAAGAAATCCTTGATAATCAAAACACTGCGGCAACCGTCGAAATTCTGGAGCGGAACATAAGCGAGCTTGATGAAGAAATAACGTCGTTATCTACCGTCAAATCCATATTGACGCGATTCGCGGAAGAACTGCGGATAAAAACTGACATGGTTATGAAGCTTGATTTACTGAACGATGCGGCTGCGCTTTCCATTGCAGACTCGATTTCTTTTTCCAAAAATTATATTAATAAAATGAATTCCGCGCAGTTCCGTGTAACGGAACAAGCAGGAATTCATTATGTAAAGGGGAATGTAACAATGGAAAATTTAAACAAAGCAAACGAAACTTTAAACAAGCTAAAGGACAGCGACGTTCGGATAGTTTATCTGCCGCCAATGACAGTAGCTTTCGCTCGTGGTTTAGCGGGGACGAAAAAAGGCTATACGATAGAAAAATTTGTAAGGGAAACCGGGCTGTTAAAAATCAAACCTGATGCCAGAGGGATGGTGGCTGATAATTTTCCCAAAGAATATTTAAAAGCCGAGCATTTTGAAAAATTAAGAGAAAAAGACTCAGAATACGAGGTATGGGTATCCATTCCGGATAATATGGAAGTGCCTGCACCTTTAACAAAAAAGACTTTTGAGGGAGGCTTATACGCCGCACATTTAGTAAGAAACGGGATTCTTGAAGACTTTTGTTTTCTCGCCGAATGGGCGAATGCAAGTGAAAAATACGAATTTGATGAAGAACGACCATTTTTTCAGGAATTGTTAAATTATTGTAATTATTACCGAGTCATGCCAAACTACGAGGAAGGCGCTAAGAGGGACGATATACAACAGGGTGATTTGCTGTTACCTATTAAAAAAATAACAGAATAATGAAGCGCAATGTTTGTTAAGAAAATAAGTCGGGCGGGAATATTCCCGCCCCTACATTTTGCGCAAAATTTTCAAAAAATATTTTTTCAAAACGCTTATCTTTTTGTATTATAACGTTACTATATTGTTGTAAGAGAAAAGTACGTACAATTTCTCCAATAATATTAATAACAGCCGCGAAATCAAAGAAAAAAGAAGGGTGATATATTCATGGGAAACAATACAAAACAGTATATAAATATATTGACGGACGAATATCTGAAACCTTTTTACGCTTTCGCGGTCAGCCGAACAAACAATGCCTATGAAGCAGAAGAACTCGCGCAGGAAATAACATACCAATGCGTTGTCGCTTTGAATAAGAGCAATGAAATCGATAATCTGAACGCTTTCCTCTGGAGCGTTGCCCATAACACGTATAAACGGCGGCTCTACAAAAAGAATAATGCCAGAATGACATCTTTAGACGATAACGCCGATTATATAAATAATATCGTCGATATATCGCCGCGCTCGAATATCGAGGATTTGTTGGTAAAATCCGAAGATATGCGGCAAATCCGCAAAGAATTGGCTATTATGTCGAATTTTTACCGTAAAGTATTGGTATGTTTTTACTACGACAGCCTGACGATACCCGAAATCGGCAAAAAGCTCGGTCTGTCAGTGGAAATGGTGAAGTTCTATCTGCAAAACGGCAGAAAAAAATTAAAGGAGGCATATAATATGTCAAAAGATTATACAAATTTAGGCGAAAAAAGTTTCAACCCGTCCCCATTTACGGTATTCAGAGGCACTCTCGATTTTTGCAGCGTAGACGTATGGCAGATATTCAAGAGAAAACTCCCGTGTCAGATCGCTTTAGTCTGTTATGACAGCCCTAAAACAATCGATGAAATCTGTCTTGAAACAGGCGTACCCGCCGCGTATATTGAGGAAGAACTTCAAATTTTAGTTGACTCCGAACTTATAATATCTCCCGTAAAAGACAAATACCGGACAAATTTCTTTATACTCAGAAACAACGCATTGAAACAATTAAAAGAACAGTTTATAAAAATGTATTCGAAATATGTTTCAATAGTAATAAAAACTTTTGAAAAATATCTGCCGGAGATGAAAGAGTGCGATATTTTTAAATTCGACGCGAAAGACAGCCGGTATGCATGGGTTTTCCACAGCGTAGTCACTGATTTTGCCGGCACCGATTTAAATATGAACACAGATGACTATATAACATTAGCGGACGGAGTAAAAGGGCTTGTGTATGCACAGGAAGAAGCAGCTTTCAAAAATATGCAAAATCATTCAGGCGTCTATTCGGAAAAAGATAATATAACTATTCATGCTTCATCATCGAGTGCTCAATATCCGCGGGTTGAAAGGGAACTTGTCGGGGAAGCCAAAGTAAACAAAAATTTCAGGAATATATCCGCGCTTTATGATATTTACAAAGATACAATGAACGACAATGATAAAGAAATATATGCTTGGTTGCTTGAACAGGGATACGCTTTCAAAGAAAACGGCAAAATAATTTGCGACGTGGCGGTCCACACAGCAAAGAGTAAAGAACTGTTCAATAAAATTAACAGTGAACTTGAAGTTGTTTTAGCCCCGCTGTGCAAAGAAATCTACGAAAACATATCGAGAATTGTGGCGTCAACAATCCCGCCGCAGTTAAAGCAGCATACGCACGGTTATACGTCGTTTGAAATACAACATTACGCAGGTATATTTTTCAGGGAAGCGTTATACAATAAAGGTTTTGTGACAATCCCCGAGGACAGCGATAAAACGCCTGTTTCTTGCTGGATTGATGAGATGTAGTTATTGGCAAAAAAAATCGTAGGCGGGATTTTTAAAATCCCGCCCCTGCTGTTTCTATTTATTTTTGCGCGTTGTATTCGTTGTATAATTTTTCAAGTTCTTCGTCGCTGATAACTGTGGTGCGTCCTTTTGCGTATTCTTCGTCTATCCATTTCTTAATATACGCACATATTTCACTGCGTTTGTCAACAGTTTTATCGCCGGACAGATTATAATAGTCGTTAATCCAGTATGCGATTCCGGCAAGACCGGACACATCGCTTACGGCTACGCTCGCGGGTCTGTTCAGTATTGCTTTGGTATCGAAAATATTATATATCTCCTCGTCTTTTAAAAGACCGTCGGCGTGTATGCCCGCTCTTGTGACATTGAAATTCTTGCCGACAAACGGAGTTTGCAGAGGAATCTGATATTTCAGGACTTTTGAATAGTAATTTGCTATCTCCGTTATAACGGAAGCATCCATTCCATCGAGAGTGCCTCTCAGCGACGCATATTCCATAACCATTGCCTCAAGCGGAACGTTGCCCGTGCGCTCCCCGATTCCAAGCAGCGAGCAGTTGACGGCGGAACAACCGTACATCCAGGCTGTGGCGGCATTTGACACGCCTTTGTAAAAATCGTTGTGTCCGTGCCACTCCATGAGTTCGCTCGGAACCTCGCAGTAATCTTTCAGACCGTAGATTATGCCCGGCACGCTGCGCGGCAGAGCGGCTCCGGTATAACTCACCCCATAACCCATAGTGTCGCACGCCCTTATTTTTATCGGGATTCCGGATTCTTTCGACAGCCTCATCAATTCGTTTACAAACGGCAGAACGAAACCGTATATATCCGCTCTCGTTATATCTTCAAGATGACAGCGCGGTCTAAGACCCATTTCAAGAGCCTGAGAAACAATGGAGACGTATTGATTTATTGCCTTTTCCCTGTTTATGCCGAGTTTATTGAAGATATGATAATCGGAGCACGACGTAAGTATCCCGGTTTCCTGTATGCCTATGTCTTTGACGAGTTTAAAATCGTTCTGGGTCGCTCTGATCCACGTCGTTATCTCCGGAAATTCATAGCCTCTTTCGCGGCACAAGTCCAATGCTTTCCTGTCTTTTTCGGAGTATATGAAAAATTCGGTCTGACGTATAAGACCTTTTTTCCCGCCGAGTCTGTGCATCATATCGAATAAATCGCGTATTTCTTCGGGGGTGTAGGGTTCTCTTGACTGCTGACCGTCTCTGAACGTCGTATCCGTTATCCAGATTTCGTCCGGCATATTCATCGGGACGCGCCTGTTGTTAAAAGGGACTTTCGGAACTTCCGTATAGGGATACAAATCCCGGTATAAGTTAGGTTCCTCGACGTTTTGCAGGGTATAATGATAAACTTCCTGCTCTAGCAGGTTAGATTTTTTATTTATTTCTATCATAACTAAACACCTCATGACTTTATGACTTATTATATTTACTGCATAATTATACAATATATATTATAAAAAGTCAAATACATATTTTTTATGGCGGGGATATTAAAATTTTATAACAGGATTTTTTCCATTTTTTCAACTTCTTCCGGTAAAACAGGAATATTGAAAGATACGGCTTTATTATTTACTTCCGCGCTGATATTTAATGCGACAATGACCCGCTTACTGTTTTTCAGGAAGTCTATATTTTTTATTTTTTTCTCCGTAAAACTTATATCGTTTGTATAGTAAATATCATCGCCGCTTCTAAAAATCACGCGTTCGCTGAGATTATACTGCGCTATTAAGATTAAAACCGAAGCGATAGCCATGGATTCTGCAATGAATATCGAACATATAAAAAGTATAGCTGCCGCAATAAATATAAAAATACTAATCGTAAAATACTGTTTATTGAAAATAATTTTGCCACCGCGATTCGAGTATCTCCAATACAGTCCGAAAAATATTTTATATACAGGCATGTTTATTCCGATGAAAAACAATAAATATACAAGCGCGAATTCAAGATTTTGTGAAATCCACTTATATAAATTCCCATTTCCCTTTAAAAAGTAAAATAATATCAATCCGGAAATGGATATTATTAAAATTATCAACCTGACCAATAAACGATTTTTCCGCACAATATTCATAATATTTCCTCCGTTTTTAAAATTCCCGCAAAAAAGGTTATACAGAAAGTCACCTAATTAGGGTGACTTTCATAAATTTTATTTTAATTTATTTTACAGCGCATATTGTCAGCCATTGCGGTAAAGCAGCCTGCGGATTGATTCGCCAGTCGTAGTATTTGTCTATTTCTTCTTCTGTTTTACCGTCAACTGACCAAAAGCTCCCGGTTTTTCTATCGTTGAACATTTCTTCCATACGTTTTATACACAAGCCGGAATCGGCTATCGCATTGACAATATCCTGCGTGCGCCAATGGAAATTTACTCCGTCGTAATACGGTCCGATTTCGCCGTATGGTTTGATAATCTTGATTTGCCCCAGACAGTCTTCTATCGGTCTGCCAATAGGATGAATTTCGTACATGATATATGCGCCGGATTTTTTCAGTACGCGATAAATATTTTCATACATTGACTTTAAATCAGCGATCCATACATGAACGCCGTTTGACGTATATACGAAGTCATATTCATCGGGTTTTATTTTTGCGAGAGTCATTGTGTTATCCAGCACAAACTCAATATCAAAACCGTATTTTTTCGCGACTGATTCTGCTTTTTCAAGCTGACGCTCTGAAATATCGCATGAAGTCACTTTTGCGCCAAGCAACGTAAGAGCAATAACTTCCTCGTTGCCGCCGCTTGACGGGACGCAAATTTTCACGCCGTTCAAATCGGGGAATGATTTGTGAATAACTTCAAATGTTATGGGGTCGAACGCAATGGCAGGATTATCTATAATATTTTTTACCTGCTCATCTTTAAGACCGTACCCGCAGTCAACTTCATTATTCCACCATTCAATAATTTTTTCATTCGCTTTTTTCATAATTCAGGTTACTCCTTTATAATTTTTCATAATTGCTTATGTTTAATATAAATTACAAAAAGCAAAACCTGAATCCAGCGGTATATTTTTTATCTCTATGCAATCTGCCGCCTATTCAGGTTTTGCATAGAGCAATACAATGAAGAACTTTATGTACATACTGTCATCCACAGCACACTGCCCCCTTTACTGTTATAAAATATTATACTGCAAAGTTATGAATTTTTCAACCTAAAATTTTTGTTCAATCCACATACCATTAAAATAAAAATTAACAAAATGCCCTTTAAATCCTCGCACAAATGTGCTACAATATATAAAATGCTTTTATAGATAATTTATGTAAATTTAAGGTGCGGTAAAATGGATAAGAACGATAAAAAAAATAAGACCTCAAAAGAGGATTCCAGGCTCGGAGCCGTCGGAGGTCAGGCGGTTTTGGAAGGCGTTATGATGAAGTCCAAGACCGATATCGCCATTGCAGTCAGACGCGAAAACGGCGAAATAGTAAAGAGCCTGAAGCCGTCAAAATCAGTGAGGGATAAATATAAAATACTGAACATTCCGATTGTCAGAGGCGTTGTGAATTTTGTAGAAATGCTCTCCATGTCTATGTCTACTATGACGGAGTCGGCGGAAATGCTCGGCTTGGAAGAAGCGCTCTCCGATAAAGCCGCAGATACGATGGAAAGCGGCGAAGTTAAAGAGAATGAAGAAAATAAAGAAAAAAGTACAAATGCTAAGGATTTAAAAGACGAGGCAAACACGTCTCATATGACGCTTATCGCGTCTATTGTCGGCACGGTTTTGGGACTTGCTCTGGCGGTCGGATTGTTTTTTTTCCTGCCGGTTTTTATCGGCAATCAGATAAAATTAGCTACGGGATTTCGTCACGGCTGGTTTGTAAGCATCATTGAGGGGATTACAAGACTCGCGATTTTTTTGGCGTATATTCTGCTTGTGTCTTTGCTGAAAGATATACGGCGCACTTTCGAATATCACGGAGCGGAACATATGTCAGTATTCTGCTATGAGGCATACGACGATCTGACTGTCGAAAACGCGAGGAAATATTCCCGGTTTCATCCGAGATGCGGCACGTCTTTTCTTATTGTGATGATGATTGTCGGGGTTATAATATCTATGCTGATACCGGTGTCGCTCGGAATGTGGCTCAGATTTCTCGTTAAGATTATAATCTTCCCGTTTGTTATCGGGTTTGGATATGAATTTATACGTTATGCCGGAAAACACTCGTCAAATATAATAGTCAGGATAGTATCGGCTCCGGGGCTTTGGATTCAGAGAATCACAACAAAAAAGCCGGACGACAAACAGCTTGAAGTCGCGATAGTTTCACTGAGGGCGGCTTTGAAAATGGATCCTATTGAGAGTGCGGAAGGCGTCGATAGTCCCGTAAACACGGGGCTTGCGGAACAAACCTCGCAAAATTGATAAAACAATGCAATTTATATAAAACAGGCGGGCAGCCTCGAAAATGTTCGGGATTGTCCGCCTATAATTTTAATTTTGCGATATTCAATAAGAACGGAAGGTCCGCTAATCAAGTTTCTTCATCACGCTGAATGCACCGGCACTATTGTTCGAAATAATGTTCTTGATGAGGTTGTTAGCCGCAGAACGCCTTAATATACACGATATTCACGAAAGAGATAATCATCATTCACGAAATATTTTAAATCATTGAAAAATTTTTTATAATTACTTGACAAAAGTTTCAAACTTATGGTATAATAAAACATGGATATTTTGACTGAAATTTTCACTGCATTCGAAACAAAGAATTGGATTTAATATAATTATGTTAAAAAAAAAGAAAAATACGGCTAATGGCAATTTGAATATACTTACCGATGAAACAAATTTCAGTGTCGTAGAAGCATATAAAGCAGTCCGCGCAAATATTAATTTTGCTATACCTGTACAAGGGTGTAAAAAGGTTATGCTGTGTTCGTCTTATAGCGGCGAGGGAAAAACTACGACATGTATTAATATTGCGATTACCATAGCGCAGACAGGGGCTTCTGTATTATTAATTGACGGTGATTTAAGAAAATCAAGTGTTCATAAATATCTTAATTTGAATAATAATATTGGCTTATCAAATTATTTATCGAATATGGCGGATATTGAACATATAATAAACGACACTCACATACCTAATTTGAAAGTCATTACATCAGGAAGCACTCCCCCAAATCCGGCGGAACTTTTGGCAAGCAATAAAATGGGAGAGTTATTTTCGGTATTGGAAAAGCGGGAGCTTTCAATAATTCAAATGTCAGAGACAACAAGTGATGTTATAAAAAGAACCAAGGATGTTATAAAATATGATTATATTATAATAGATACTCCGCCGATATGTGTCGTTTCAGATGCGTTGCCGTTATCGAAATTATGCGATGGCGTAATATTGGTGGTCAGTCACATGGAGACTACGCACACAAATGTAAAAGAGTCGTTGGAAAAGTTAAATTTTGCCGGCGCAAATGTAGTAGGTATGATATTAAACAAAATAAAAATCAATCACACATATAAGTCGTATAAAAACTACAAGTACAAATATTATAAAGAATATAAAGACGAGGAGGATTCAAGTAAAAACAATAACGAATAATAATGGAATAATAATATAGTAAGTATGATTGTTTTTTATAAATTTAATAAATTAATTTAATAATTAACATAAAGAAAGGTGAAAACAATGAAAATCAAAAAAATAAGTTTGATATTATTGGCAATGACATTTTTAGTTGCTATGCTGGTAATACCTGTTTCGGCAGCATATTCTCCGTATACTCCTCCGAGCGGCGGCATAAACGGAGGGGCTCTTAATGTGGCACCTGTAACTAACGACAGCGCAGTTGAAGTGGGAATCACTCCGACAGGAAACTCCGTGAATACTGCTGGGGCAGCCAATATCACAGAGGCATCTGTTCCTGAAGAAGCAGCCCCGGCAACCACAGTGGAAGCAGTAACAATTCCGGCGGCAGTAGAACCTACTGAAGCATGGGATGCAACAGCAACAGCTCCGGAAACGACAGCAAACGAAGGCGGATCGGCAATAACAACAGAAGGCGCAACACCCGCGCCGCAGGAAACTCTCGAAACTATGGCTGGATCAGATAACGGCACACCTCTTGAAGGCGGACCGGAATCCGGCGGTAATCCCGACGCTGCTAACAGCGGCAAGACCAATCCGAAAACCGGCGACAACAGCATGGGCACTATACTTTTAATGGGTTTAGCAGTAGTTGCAGGCGCAGGAATTGTAGTTTTGACATTAAAGAGAAGTAAAAAAACGGTTTAAGTAATGTCTTTAGATAAACATATTTATAATTAATTAACGGCATTTAGGGTTATGTATGATATACGTAACCCTTTAACATTTTGGCGTATATCATAAATTTCGCCGATAAATAAATATAAAAATTTTCAAACCCGGTTATCTTCAATATAACCGGGTTTGATTATGTTATTATAAAAAATTTTACGATCTGTATTATCATAATAGTCGCGAAAAACCTTTCGTTCTTTTAAAATGTTCTAAAAAAAATTAAAAATTTAAATGAATGTTAATTAAATTGCTTGAAAGTTATTCTGCCTTTATGCTATAATTAAAAAAAAGCAAGGGAAATCCAAAAAAACAACTAATTTTATTAGGAATATACATAAATATGGGCGTACAAAACATAATAGACCTGTACGCAAACTTGTGATAATGTAAATTTAGCAGCAAGCACAGTGAGTGGAAATGTATTTGTTGGTAATTGCAGTAATATTCAAAATTGTACAGCAAGCAGTGTAAGCGGTGCTGTAACGATTCAAGGCTCTCAGATTAACTCCGCTTCAGTAAGCGCACGAAAAACGGGAGAGAAGAAAATGCCAATGCCATTATCAAGAGAGATGCGAGAAAAAATAATATTTCATAAAGAAAACGGTGAGAAAGAAAAAGAAATATCAAAATGGTTACATATAAGTGAAAGCAGCGTAACGAAAATTTGGCGAATATATAAAAAACAGAAAACAATAGCCCCGAAACCTCACAAAAAAGGGAGAAAGCCAGCGTTTAGTGCGGGAAAGATGGAGGAAATAGTTGCCAAAATTCGAGAACAACCAGATATTACCCTTTCAGAATTGATAGAGCAATTTGGGTTGCCGATAAGCATTTCCGCATTGTCGCGCAAAATAACAAAACTTAATCTGACATTCAAAAAAAGACGTTGTTTGCCAAAGAACAGCGGTGCGAAGATGTGCAACAACTACGGAGAGAGTGGTTAGAATATATTCCTTACCTTGATGTAAACAGATTGATTTTCCTTGATGAAACCGGAATAAATATAGCAATGACGCGACTTTACGGGCGTGCGCCCAAATACGGCGGACTAAAAATAATCAGACCGCCGTGCCTCTGTTATTATTTTTGTATATTTGCTAACGATAATAATATCTTTTCCGCTTGTTCATGCAAGCAGTCGTAATTATCTTGTATATCTTTGATGTCACTTGCGAAAATACTTCCGTCGGCGTTGACCCGTTTCGCGATTTGATTCAAATTATTTGTGGCGTTGGAAAGCAGTTTTGTCATCTCCCGGACATCAGATAAATCAAGCCGGAGTATATAACCGCCCAAAACCATTTTACGGAAATATGCTTCTTTGTTTCGTATGCCTGCCACTTCCATTTTCTGTGTAATCAAATCACGCTCGGATTCTGATACTCTAAAATTTTGCAGGATTGAATCGGCTATAATAGACTGGACAAGTGATAGCTTTCCATGATAAAATAAATAAAACAAAAGTGGAGGAAAAAATCATGGGAAAAGCTAACAGATATTAC
>WQYZ01000095.1 GCA_009780985.1 Oscillospiraceae bacterium
AGTAGTTTATAAAATTTTTTTCAGAATAGTAGCATAAAAAGTATTGCAGGAGAACCTTGGTAAGCGCGCCAAAAGCCCTCTTTAGCAAAGAGGGTGGCGTCGCCGAATAACGTAAAATTTGCAATCCGACGCTGGATGCGACGACGGGTGTTTTGTTAAAATTCTACAAAACACCCGTCACGCGGTCGAACGTAATATTATCACTCTCTGCTGATTATCTCGCGTGCCACCCTCTTTACTAAAGAGGGCTTTGGTGCGTTTACCGTCTAATAACAGATTTAGTCCTTATCAATTAATTCCATTGTTCAGGTATTACGTCTTTTCTTTTTACCGGCACAGTCACATATATGTCTCCGTTTGAATACCAATATATTGCTTCATGGTTTCCTTTAACAATATCGCCTGTGCGTTCATACTTGCTTTCGCCGCTACAGAAGAGTTGCCATATCAAGAAAAATAACGGCGATATCTGTTCTTGCGGATGAGCGTATCCAGTCAGATTTGTTGTCAAAGCCCATGCCGCGTCTGTGGCTTTTACTCTGATTAGTATTGAGGGCTCGGCTTCTATGACATGTATGCCTTCTGGCTGGTTGGGGCTGTTCGTCTCCTGTCCGAAGAAAATTCCACATGGTCTTTCATCCGACGTGTAATCGACGCTGAAGCATATCCTGCAATCCGGCGTAATACTGCCTATGATTTTGTGTTTGTCTTTTTCATACTGTCGATAAATCGCGTCTGTATCCGGTTCAGTATTTCTGATATCGGCGGGGTCGTGGGCGACGTCAAAAGAACCGGCATATAATGTTTTTGCTTTCTCAACGACGGTAAATTCAACTCCGTCAATTACCACGGTGTCAATTAGTTTTTCGTTTAACATAAAATTCCTCCTGATTATTTTTGTTTGTTCAGGCGCCTGATTATATATTTATTTTTTTATAAGGTTACGTAATCCTTGACTATATTATATCACCGCTCCCCCCAAAAACTCTGAATATCCTGTAACAGTTTGCTAAATATTTAGTAACAACTTCCGAAACATCTTCCGAATATTTCAGCGAACCTCCGGATTTATCAGGCTTATAATCATATTGCAATTTTTATTGACAATTTCTCTTGTTTGTGATATATTTAAATCAAACAAAAAATAAAAAATATAGGGGTGAAATTATATGAATATTTATGGTAATTCTCTTGTTAAAGGATTTCTTAAAACACAGGGCAGGGATTTTTTTAACGGCAACGGCGAAAAGATTGCATTAAGGGGCGTCGGACTCGGCAACTGGATGCTTCCTGAAGGGTATATGTGGAATTTTCACAGTTCGAGAGCGGACAGACCGAGAAGAATAGAGGCGGTAATCAGGGAACTCACAGGCGAAGAATATTCCAGAAAATTCTGGAAAGAATTCGCCGAGGAGTATATAACGGAATACGATATAGAAGCAATCGCCCGCGAGGGGTTTAACTCGATAAGAATGCCCATAAACTGGCGAAGATTGATGAAAGAAGGTCCGGGCATAAATTTTATAGAAGACGGATTTAAAATAATAGATAACTGTCTTGATTTATGCGAGAAGTATAATATTTACGTCTTTCTCGATTTGCACGGCGCGCCGGGAGGTCAAACTGGCGCAAATATCGACGATTCCATCGACAATAAGCCCCGGCTTTTTACAGATAACGACAGTTATGAAAAAGGCGTCGCCCTATGGACTGAACTTGCCACTCGCTATAAAGACCGTTATATCGTAGGAGGATATGATTTATTAAACGAACCTTTGCATACTCCCAACGATACTGACGGCAGCGTGGATCATTTAGTCGGTTCGTTAAGCAAATTTTATACCGACTGTATCAGGGAAATACGCAAAATTGATAAAAAGCATTTATTTTCGCTCGAGGGACATCACTGGTCAACGCGTCTCGATATTTTCGACCATATTTTCGATGAAAATATGTGTATACATTTCCACCGCTACTGGAATGCGCCCGACACAGCTCTGCTTTCTGAATATATAAAGGCAAGCAAACGTTTGAACGTGCCGTTATGGCTCGGTGAAACGGGCGAAAATTCCAACGAATGGTATACGACTATGTTCTTTATGCTCGACCAGCACAATATATCATGGAATTTCTGGACGTGGAAAAAGATGGCGACAGTAAATTCGCCCTATTCGATAAACAAACCCGAAAATTATAACTTAGTTACAGAATATATACGCGGCGGACAGCATCCGGGATTTGAATCGGCGCAAAAAATATTCGACGAGTATTTACATAATATGAAAACTGAAAACTGCGTTTACAACAAATCCGTCGCAAGACAGCTTTTGCGCGAAAAATGCTGTTTTGTCCCCGCAATATCATATGATACAATGCCCGGCGTTGGCAAGTCTTTCAGCGGTATTTTTAACGGCGAAAACATTACCGGATACAGAAAGAACGACAAAATGCGGTTTGTTCTTAAACCGGGCAGGGAAAATGAGGTGTCGGAAAGAGGACGAGACGATAATCCGTGGAAAGGATATAATCTTCTTTTATCTTCCGGCGAATGGGCGGATTATACCGTGAGAACTAATAAAGATACTCCTATTTCAGTAAGTGCGCTGATTGCTCCCTGTTCATGTAACAGTTCCGTCGAGGTTTTTATTGACGGGAAATCGACGGGCACAGTTGATATACGCGACGGCGCGGGATTTTACAAACAGAAACTATGTGAAATAAATTCGGCAGAATCGGTGTCCGCAACTGTCAGAATAAAAGCGGCAACAGGATCTGTAACAGTTGACACCGTTTATTTTGATTAAATTTATGAAGCAAATCGGGGGATTATTGAGCATATGTCTGAGGCGAGAACAAATAAAACAAACAGGGAAAAATATAAAGAGTACATAAAAAACGGCGGGAAAATGTTTGCTTCTCCGCAAATAGGCGCAGGAGCGGGATTTGATACAAAATTGGCGGGGAAAGAGTGGATTTCACAGACAACATTTGAGGATTTGAAAAACGCCTGCAAAAAATTCAACATGATACCGCTGTATAATTTCGGCATGATTGATTTGGCTTCGCTCATTCCGGACGAATGTCATTGGGAAAATCTTAAAAGCGAGGAAATCGGGGACAGAAAATATTATGAAAACAGACTGCATATCGGCAAATATTTTCTCGACGTTCACTTAATAGAAGATAAAATCAAAGGATTTGTGCAGACTAAAAATCTGATTACCGAAGAAGACGAGCTTAAGATTCTCGACTATTATTTAGACAGGCTGCTTGAAGTCACAGATTTTACGCCTGTTGTCGAACATGTAAAAAATTGCAGAAATACAGCGGGCGAAGACGAGGCTATTGATATTCAATGGGCAATGCAGCCCTATGAACTGTTCTGTTTTCCCGATACTATGAACACGGCGATTTTCGCCTTCGAACAACGGGATATATTTATAAAGATGATGGAGAAAATTCTGCGTATAGATGAAAATTTAATAAAAGCCGTGGCATTGGGCGGAAGCGATTTTGTTTTCTTAGGCGGACCGGGCAGCGAGATGATTTCCCCGAAATATTATGAAGATTTTCTTGTCCCGTATTCAGAGATTGTCACGTCGGCTGCGCATAAAGAAAACCTGCTGATTTATTCGCATATTTGCTCTCCTATTGAACCTATGCTTACAAAAGGCTATTATAATCAAATGGGAATTGATTTATTTGAGACGCTTTCCCCCGAACCCGTCGGCAATATAAAAAGTCTTGAAGACGCTTTCAACAAATTAAGCCCCGATATGTGCACAAGAGGCAACATCGGGCTTGACAGATTACTGCTGTGCAGTCCGGACGAAATACGGGATATTGCAGGGGATATAGTGAGAACAGCCGAAAAGTTGAGGCGAAAACATATTCTGGCGGCAAGCGATTATCTGTTCTACGACGTCCCTGAAGAAAATGTTCATGCTATGTGCGATGTATTACTCTGATTTTCTCAATCTCAATATATATTTGACGACGCTTATATTTCTGAGTTCAAGAACGGCTATATATATTACAATGCTGAAAAGCAGCGCGATAATCACGGAGAAAAGAGGAGATATCGCAAATCTGAGGCAGAAATTATATGTAAAATAAGTCATGAATCCGGTATATACTCCCGCAAATGCCGGGAGAATAAACCATTGACTGAAATCAGCTAAATGAAATTTAAAATTCGCGTATTTTTTCACAGTTACAAAATTCAGTACGGTCCCGATAAATGACGATACAAAGTTCCCTATCATGAATCCGTATACGTTTAACGACGGAACCGCGACAAAAATATATGTGCATACAACATGAATAATTCCGTCTATAATATTGTAAACCGCAAGATTTTTCTGTTTGTCCAAGGCATACAGTACGTTTCCGGTAACAATCTGAATGTATGAAAAAACGGAGCTTATCATGAGCGGAATAATATATTTCCCTGCGGTTTCGTTTCTGTACATCAGCATACACAGCGGCTGTCCGAGAGCGGCGACCGCGCCCATTGCGGGGAATGTCAAAAAGGAGCTTGTCTGCAGGGTTTTTGTTATTTTGTTCTTCATGTCCTCCATGTCGCCGAGTTTTTGTGCGGACGCTATTCTGGGAAATATGACATTCATAAGAGGTCCTATGAAAATTAACGGGAGCGTTACAAGAGGATATGTCATGCCCATCAGTATTCCCAGAATATCTATCGCCTCTGTCTGCGTCATTCCCGACGCGACCAACCTTTGCGGAATTAAAATAGTATTTGCGGACGATATTATAGTCATAAGAATCGAGCTTGCGGAAATAGGGACTGCGATACGCACAATTTCCGAAAATATTTTCTTCTTTCTTTTATATTTTGGCGCCGTTTGGGAACTCGCAGGGACGAATATACCATGTGCCGCCTGTTTTTTCTGATATATTTTATAATATATTCCGAGAAAAGTAAAACTGAAAATTTCGCTGATTATCATGCCGAAAACTATTAAAAACGCTGTTTTTTCGGGAGTCAGAGACGATTTGTTCATGTACAGCAGAATAAATATAGCGCATATCCTGATAGACAGTTCCGTATTCTCTGAAATTATATTGGGTTTCAGATGTTTTGCGCCGAAAAAAAATGACTTGTATATGTTTTCAAATCCCGTGAAAAAAAGACACGGAATAAATAACAGCATACTTAATTTAGTGCGTATATCTCCGAGTATTTTCCCTGCCACGAAATCCGGGAACATAAATGTTATAACGGCTGAAATCGTAAGCAGCGTCAAAAACATGCGGATTGCCGTCTGGGTAACAGCGTGCGAGGATTTTGTGTCGCCGACGGCGGATTTTTCCACAGTCAAACGCGTCACCGCCATAGTTATCCCCGCCAAAGAAATAGACGACAGTATCGAGTAATACGGCATTGCGAGCTGATATATTCCCATGCCTCCCGCCCCGGAAAATCTTGTTATTATTATACGGTAGACAAAGAGCAGTATTTGAAAAAGCAGGCTTGAAAAAGTGAGCATCATTGCCTGATAGAACACCGACGATTTATTTAATTTCAAAAAAATCAATCCTTTTTAATTTCATTCAATTTCAATAATATATTTTATTCGACACTATTTTTTATTATGATAAATATGGTAAAAGATAAAAAAAGACCGCCCGTTAAAGGCGGTCTATAAATTTATTTGTCAATATTTTTTATCCCGTTTATCTTTTCTGAAACTCATTTGTATAAATACAAACGTAGCAGCGGAAATCAGCAGAATTAGCAATATCGGATAAATATTGTCTCCGGTAACCGGATTTTGCTTTGACGGCGTATAATTATTAGTATTGCTATTGTCGCCGTCGGTGGGGAAAGTTGCGAGAGGCACGCCGGTTTCGGTGAAATATCCCGTTTCTTCGGTAGGTATAGTGCTGAACTGCGGCCATGTAGGATTTGTAGGGTTACTTATTGACGGCTGTGTAGGATTTGTTGCAGATGCCTCTGTTGTGTATTGGGTAGTCACAGTCTGGGGAGCTGTCGTGTATGTGCCTGCCGGAGTATATGTGGTTGTCGGAGGATAATATGGCGGGTAATAAGGCGACCCGGTAGTAGTTGTAGGGGGAATATACGGATACGTTAATGTGACCGAGACGCTCGCTGTTATCGGAGAACCTCCTGACGGAGTTACTGTAACGGCATTTACAAAAGGATTTGCCGCGGAGCTTGTCAACGTTGTATAGAAGTAGAATGTCCGCGTAACGCCTGCGGCAATCGTATTGCCTGTTGCGGCGACATATGAATTGGCAGCGCTTGACCATTCGCGCAACCTGTCGTCTCCTAAATTAATGGATATAGGAGTTGCGGAAGTGTTGTTGAGCAGATCGGAGAAAGTGAATGTTACTTGCGCGCTGCTGTTGTTTGTTATTGTTATTCTGTATACCACCTGCGAATTATACGGCATTGTCAAAGTATTTGTCTGATATGGGTAGAGGCTGTAATCCCTGTCTGCGGTGTACGGCGCAACACTTTTTGTCACCGTGAGCGGATTAGTATCTACTACCGGGGGTTTAGGGGGAGTAACGGCGCCTGTCGTCGTGACTGCGACCTGACTTGATACAGAACCCGAATCTATACCGCTTATGTTTACATAAGTCACAGTAACTCTGTTTATGATAGACCGCAGAGCCGAGTTTAGAGCCGTATTGTTTGAATTTCTGTCGTTCTGTAATTTACCGGCGGGAGTGACGTAATACAGGATTATATAATCGTTTTTGGGAACAGTATTATCCGTTAAACTTGGATGCGCATATGTAGTGCCCGACGATAATATCCACAAGTCTGTCAGAGCAAGCGTCGTAGGAGCGGCGGATGTGCTGTCGAAAATGTCGGATAATTTGAATGAGATTGGATCTCCGGTTTTGTTTGTGATTACTATTCTGTAAACTGCCTGTGATCCGTTAGCTAAATCAAGCGTGCCTGTTGTATAAGTGTAGCTTTTATAATCGGGATTGCTGACTGAATATTTAGCTACGCTTTTCACTACGGTGAGTATATTGTCGATATTATCGTTATCCGGCGTTGTGACCTCGACCTGTGCCGGTATTTCTGTTTCACCCTGCGTAACCGTGACGGTGTTTACAATAGGATTTGTTGAAGTTCTGCCGTTTTGCAGCTGCGGAGTTTTATAATAGAATGTGCGCGTATCGCCTGCGTTAATCGTATTGCTTTCTGCGCTTAATGGCTCATATCCGGTTTTGATACCCGGTTCAGAAAACGCGGTCGGGGCAATCGGTGTCACAGCATCGGAAACGCCGTTGAAAGTATCTGCGAAATCAAATGTGACTTGTTCCGTATTGGGGTTTGTTATTGTTATTTTATAAACCGCTATAGCATTGTAACTCAACGGAACGGGAGTTGTCTGGGTACTTGTCTGATATTGATAAACCGGGTTTGTATAGTCATTCTTACCGGCTATATACTGCGCAACGCTTTTTGTCACCGTGAGAGGCGTATCAACCACCGGCGGAACGACGCTCCCTGTCGTTGTGACTGTAGCGCTGCTTGTCAACGTCGGTTTGTCTTTTGGAGTGACTGTAACGGTGTTTACGATAGACTGCTTTGCGGGGTCAGTATTGTTCGCGTTTCTGCCGCCTTCGAGTTTAGACGATACGAAATAAAATGTTCTTGTGGTATGTGCATCAATAGTAAATCCGTCTGCGACATTTCTGTCACCTTCATACATAGAGTCAAATGAAACTGTTTTTCCATCAAATTTGTCACTGAAAGTAAACGTGGTTTGCACTGCGGTATTGTTTGTTAATTCTATCCTGTAAATTACTTGAGAGTTTGGCTGTAAATTATTGAGTTCATCTACATATGTATAACTGCTGTAATCTGTGTTTCCGGTATATTGCGCGACGCTTTTCACCAAGGTGAAGTCGTCTACGGTCGGGGTTGTGACCGCAACCGAAGCAGATATGCTTGTCGCTCCCTCGGTTATTGTGACTTCGTTTACAATAGGGTCGTCTCCGTTTCTGCCGTTCGGCAATATGCCTGTCTTGTAGTACAGCACCCTTGAACCTTTTGCGGTAATCGTATCTCTTGTTACCGGATCATATTTTTCGGTTGTATTTGACAATTCTTTTAAATCGCTTAAAGTAAGATGTGCAGGAGTTGAAGATGTGCTGTCAAAAAAGTCGTCTAAACTGAATTGTTGAATATCATAGTTGTTGTTGTTTTGTATGAATACTTTGTAAACAACTTGCACATTGGATTTATCAAAATTGATTCCGGACTGATAACTATAGATTGAATCCCCGTAAATTTCGTTGCCCGGTATATACTCCGCAACAGTTTTTGTCACGGTGATGTCGGAATCCGGCGTTGTGACTTTAACGCTGTCTGAACCTGAATTATCGCTGTTGTTCTTGTCTGTCACGGTTACAGTATTGAGAATATACTGTTTATCAAGGTCAAGATTAGGATTGTCTGGATTTCTGCCGCTTTGCAATTCAAACGCAGGATAATAGAATGTACGCGTCTCGCCTGCGTAAATAATATTCGCCAACGCTGATACCCCTCCTAATTGTCCGTCAGCGTCTTCCTGCAGCAAGTCTGTGAATTCAACTGTGTTGCCGTCTAAATCGTCGCTGAAATCGAATCTTATGTCTGTCTCGCCGGGATTTGTTATTTCTATTTTATAAACTGCACAGGGAGGAGCTGTTGCATTGTCAGTTGTGGTCAAATTTAACAACCCTTTAGTATATGTATAAACTTCGTCATTGTTAAAGTCGTTTTCACCATTTATATATTGCGCGACGCTTTTTATCACGGAAAGTTCGCCGTCAACGGGAGGATTTTTGGTGGTAAACGCCACGCTGTCCGTCGCGTAATCGCTGGTATTCCCGTCGTCGGTTACCGTGACGGTATTTACAACGGATTTCATGTCAGGATTGTCTGAATTTATACCGGGCGGGTATGTATCAGGTGTAATATAGTAGAATACATAATGATTGTGTCCGGTAATCGTAACAATACCTGCCGCGCTGTGACCGTATGATCCTTCGTCGAATTCGGATAAAGGAATTGCTTCCGGATTGCCGTCTTTATCGTCCAAAATATCGCTGAAAGTGAAGTTTACAGCTTTATCCCCCTCGTTTGTCAATGTTATCTGATAAACTGCCTTAACGTTTCCGTCGAAAACAATATTATCGCCGGACTGATAGCCATAAGAGTCATAATTGTTGTTGCCGGGTTCATATTGAGCGACTTTTTTGGTTACAGTAAGTCTGCCCTCAGACGGCGTCGGAGGAGTTATTACAGAGGCTTGGGCTGTTATCATATTCCCGCCTCTAGGCGTGACTTTGACAATATTTGTAAACTTTGTATCCGCGCCTAATGTATCTGTTTTATAATACAGAATCCGCGTGTCTCCTGATTTAATTGTATTGCCTGAAGCTTTTATCTGCGAATATGCGCCGGTTAGCTCTATAAAATCAGACAAATCGGCTATAGGGTGTCCGGCGAATGTGTCGGCGAAGTCGAATGTAACTGTTTCATTTCCGTTATTAATTATCTCTATTCTGAAAACTGCCTTCGTATCGGGATCCAACTGAACGTCGTCGGACGTATAACCGTAACTGCCGTCGTTGTAATTCACACCGTCTCCTTTATATTGCGCCGCTTCTTTAGTTACAGTAATGTCCGGAGTATCCCGCGTTGTCACTTCAACGCTGCTTTCCGCAGACTTGTCGCCGTATGTTAATATGACAGTATTTGTGATAAAATTGCCGCTTATTTGAGTTCTGCCAAGAGGCAGTTCGCCAGGTTCTGTAATATAATACAAGTATCTTGTATCATCCGGCGCAATAGTGTTATCATCTTCAGATACCGGAAGATAGGCGGAACCGGACAATTCGACGAAATCAGTCAGGTATACAGGGTTGCCGTCTAAACTATCGCTAAGAGCGAATGCGCCCTTAGAATTTCCGCTGTTGTGTATTGTTACCTTATATATAGCCTGAGAGTCTGCGTATGGCAAATCAAGCGGAGTGCCGTGTCCGTAAGAATAATCGAAATTTGAATAATCCCCTTCGGTCGGGTCATAAATTGCCACATCTTTGGTTACGGTCAATTCCACTGTGGAAACTCCCGAAACGGTTACAGTCGCAGAGCTTGTATCTGTCGAATTGCCGTCGTCGTAGGTAATAGTCACTGTGTTTGTATAGATTTTATCTTCGGGGTCTGTATTTTCCGGGAGGGTATTATCCGTAAACCTCAGTGTTATTTTATCTCCGGGGTAAACTGTCAGCGTCCCGTCATCGTTAAATACCACGCCGTCGGGTGAAATTATATTTTCGTCTGAAAAAGTAATTGTGTTATCTTCGAATTGGTCGGCAACTGAAATTTGTTTTGTTATAGTTCCGTTGTTTGTAATATCTATTTCAAATGTGACGCCGCCTGCCGCAGAAGGCAAAGTTAAATCCTTTTGTCTCTTTCCGCCGGCGTCTATAACGTACTTATCTACAGCGACGGCTGACTGCAAAACTGGTTTTACTTCTATATCTGCGCTTGAAGAGTTGTCGATAGCCGTTGTTTTGTCTGTGACTGTTGCGGTATTTGTAAAGTATTTGCTTTCCGGAGCCTGGGAGAGCAGCAACTCGTCTCTGGCTGTTTTTATTATCCCCTGCAGTTGCGCGTCTAATTTTTCTATCTCCGCGATTTTATCCTGAACTGCGGTTTGCGCGTCTTTGTATGCTTTTTCCACGGCAGCCAATACGACCGACGGGTCAGCAGTGGTAGTTTGCGCCGCTGTTGCCGTCGGCGCAAGCGTCGTCGGCGCGGTTGTTGCAAACGTAACAGACGGGATAGTAACAGTCGGAGCTTCGTAAGCTATTGTTGTACCGGTAAAAGCCCATGTAACCATTCCGGCGGCTCCGACTATTCCGGCTGTAGTACTTTCTGTAGTATCCGTATTATCTTTATTCTCATCATTATCGAGTGTCGGTTCGGTTGTATCTGTATTAATCTTCATTGATGTTTCAGATTCTGTAACGCATGTGTCAGAGGTTGAAGCCGCATCGTCTGCGGATTTATATCCCAACAATCCGGCGATTTGTGCCTCAACTAAATTGGCGGTTGTACTTACATCGGAGGCCGCCGTTGCACTTTCCTGTTCTGTCGTGGGTTCTGTCATTTGAATATCGGTCTCCGCAGTAGTTGTGTCGATTACTTTGGCTGCTTCAGTTACCCCGTCTTCCGGTATTGTAGACGGCGCTGTCGAATTTTGAATTGCGGCGGTTGTCTCGGTAGTTGTTGAAGGAATCTGAGCAATTTGAGCGGAGGCGGCAGAGAACGGAACCGCGGCAGAATTACTTTCATATGCTGTTTTTGCAGCATTATATACCGCATATAAAGAGCCCGTTCCGTCATTGCTGAGAACGTCGTTTCTTACGCCTAAGTCGGTCTGCGCCGCAGCGATTTCAGCCTGCAATTCACTTACTGTATTCTGATCGTCTTCGCTTAAATTCGATAGCACTGCGCTTGTATCTAACGTCCATTCATTGCCTAAATCTCCGGACAGTTCTATACTGTATGTTATTACAAGCACATCATTAGGATTTAAGGCGAAGCTGTCTATTTTAAAATTCTCCGGCGGCGCGCCGCCGTTTAATGTGATGCTTTCAATATTATCTTCTTTAATGGGAATATCCACGCTGTCCCCAGTGATTTCGTCCGTCAGAGAAAGATAGTTTGTGACAACTTTCCCAGTGTTTGTAACCGTCACTTTGAATCTTGCGGCATCTCCGGAATTAAGAACTGCGCTTTTGTCGAATTGCTTTGTGTCCGGGTTATATACTGTTTTATCGACGGAAATCTGCGGTTCAGCTACCAATACGGTCGCGCTGTCCGAATTTGAGCCTGCGTCGCTGTTTATCGTTGCGGTATTTGTGTATGCGCCTGCGTCAGGCAAATTGCCTGTCGCATAATAGAACGTCTTGGACGGCATATCGCTGCCGGTTCTTCCCCCGATGTCAAACGCTTCTGTCGGGTTGCCGTCGCCGTCAATCCATTGACCGCCCGGAGAAACTCCCGGACCTGAAACCATATCTGTGAGCGTAACGTCTTTTGCCGCATATGCGGACGGATTTGAAACGGTTATTTTAAACAGGGCTTTTTTGTCAAGAGAATTGAACGCGGTATTTTTTACCCAATCGACGCTGTTTATTCCCGACAAAGACATGCCTGAGTTATACGGGTCCTTATAAACTGTTTTAGACACCTGCAAAGTCCTGTTCTGAACGTGAACTTTCGGACTTACAAACTGTGCTGTATAAGATGTAGCTGAATCGCTTGGAAGCCAGTCGGTTTTAGATTTTAATTCATTCCAGTATTGAAGCTGGGCGTCGTCGTTTGTGAGAATCTTGCCGTCTTGAACAGAATCGTCGCAGCTATCAGTATAAGCGTTCGGTTTGGCCTTTATTCTGACTGTTATGGAAGCTGTTACGCCATATCCGACGCTTTGCTTTAACACCCATGTAAGAGTAGTATTATCAGATGACATTCTGGCTCCCGCGCCGGCGGAAATCAACTCCCCTGTTGAGCTGTCCACAATATTGTCGTTGGTGAGATATTCTGTTGCTCCTATTTTAGCTTCTACAAACCAGTTCGTCGGAAATTCAAAATAATCTGATAAAGTATCAGTTATTATACTTCCCGCAGTTATAGACGGCGAGGTTATTTTATCTGCAATATCTTCATATATATTGAGCAATGTGATTCCGTCGTCTGTCTGAAAATGGTAATCAGGGCTGGTCGCGAACTGCGACAGCCAATAATTTAAGGTATACCCCTGAGTCTGACCGGGAGGAGTATACAGGGTGGCGTCGCTGGTCAAATCATACGCCACAGTATATAGAATGGGAATATGCGTGAGAGCCGGAGTTGACACAGCCAAGGCAGAATTATTTTCCTGCGCTTTGCCTAAAAGTATATTCCTCGCGTTCATGGCAGCCGTCTGTCCGTCATTTAACCACGGCTTTCCATAATAGAATCCGGCTATTACGCTATCTTTATCATTTTGAGCGCCGGTAAATGAATAATTAAGTGCGCCGCTTATATTTTCGGCAGTATAATTTTCGAGCGCAGGAGGGACTGTATTCGCTCCGCTGTAAGAATTCCCCAAAAGGTAGTACTCGTTTGCTCCGCCGTCGCTCATAAGCACTACTATATATTCCGCGTTATTCAAATCTTCATCGGGAAGGTCTACTCCGTTATGGTTGCTTAAAGCCGTAACATTACTCAAAACCGTATACGCTTCAAGCAGTCCCGATTGAATATTTGTCCCTGTAAACGGTTCTTTTGGCGTAGTGAGATTGCTCATAAGGGAATTTATACTGCCGATGTCCCCGCCGCCAAAAAAATCCGCACCGCTTGATTTAGGCAGGACTTGAGCATAACTTGCAAACGTGACCAGCGATATATAATTTTTAGGACTCGCGCTGAGAAATTCGCTTGAAAACTCTTTGACTGAGTCCCGTAATTCGTTAATTTTTATACTTGAATCCGTTCCTGAAACAGATTTATTCATGCTGTCCGATATATCCATAACAAGCACGCAAACAATAGGCACAGGGGGCGGAGATATCTTGTCTCCCGTTACGCTTAACGTGAGTTTGAAAGTGTCCGGCGTTTCTGTTTCCGCGCATTTGTTTAAAGTATTCTGCCACGAAAATTCCGTTCCATGAATCACATCGCTTTTAACGTCCGGCGTATCCCCGGCATTATAGTCGACGTGCGTTTCATACTTTGATACGGCGGTATGGTCTTCCCAGCCGCCCGTAGAGGGAGCGTCCGCCCATACCATCGGAAAAATAGAGAAAAGAATCACAAGAGACAGCATAAACGCTCTGGTTCTTTTTGACATTTTACGTATTATTTTCATTTCTGTTATTTACCTCCAACGTGTTTAAATTCATTATCTTTAACGGTTTTCCTGTCCTCAATCATTAAATTAACATCCTGATAACGATATTAAACATCCTGTACGCAACGTAACATCACAAAAATTTTGTATAATCCGGTTATTTTTGGCAAAGTATATAGATATACGATTGAGATAGATCTATATTTTACTCAGATTAATCAGATTTCCTTAGAATTATATTAAAAATATAAAAAAATACTGTTGCGGAAATACGCATATTTATTAACTTTTTCTTAAATTTTTGTTGTCGTAAATATAAACAAATTAAAGACTAATTTAAGTATTATTAGATATCGTTTCCAAATAAAACAAAAAAGCCCCTGTAAAAGAACGCATCTTTTAAAAGGACTTTTTTATAAAAATAATTAAAAATTTGTTTTAACAATAACACTTTACCGCGTTTTGACATAAAATAAAGATGTAGGACAAAAATCAAAAAGGCTGGGGGTGACGGAGCGTTTTATAAATAAATTGATCGGGGGTGTAGTTTTACAAAATATAATACTTAATAATATTTACTTACATAAATTAAATGCAGCAAAAATTAAAAAAGCAAGTAAGGAGGGATAAACTGCCCCCGTTTGATTTTATACAGCCGGTATATAAGCAAACGGGGGATTTTTTATTTACATAACTACAATATTACCCCGAAATATTTTTCTAATATTGCCGGCAATTCGGACGGCTCAAATTCTCTTGACGCAACTGTTTTATCGCCGCAGGATAAATCAAATATCCTTAAAATATTGCCGTCTATAGCATATTTTCCGGTTTCCGTGCGTATTGCCGCCATATTCTGCGTTCTGAACGGCGAATCCGGACTGTGCTGGCACCAGAAATCCGGCTGAACAAAATCAATTTCATACTGCGGTTCTTCCGTAAATCCGTATATGTCTTTCCATTCGTTTTTACTGTTTTTATATTGCAGAACCCAGCCGTACATTTCGTCTTTTCTGAATTTGTAAAGTACGCCCCTGACCTCTGTTTCAACGTTTTCCTCAAGTCTTAGAGGGCGAACGGGGACCTCGCTTCCTACGCCGACGTCCGCGATATAATGCTGACCGTCGATATCCACTCTCATAACTCTGTGGCGCCTCATGGGAATACCGGTTTCATCAGCCAAAAAACGGGCGATGTATGTATGCGTCGTAAATCCCGTTTCAGTCAGAAGCCAGTTGAACAGAGTATTCAGCTCAAAACAATAGCCGCCCCTGTTTCTGATTACTATTTTGTCGTATAAATCCGGGACTTTAAGAGACAGCGGAATATTGTTGAGAATATCGAAATTTTCATACGGGACGCTCGTAAAATGACAGTAAACAAGGTTGGACAGAGTTTCATAATTCAGCGGCGTTTTGCCGCTATATTTTATTCTTTCAAGATATTTTTCTGTTGATAAAATAGTGTTGCTGTTCATAATCATTTACTCCGAAAATTTATAAAAGTTTAAGCAATAGTTTTATTATACAATAACAAGCAGCAAAAATCAATGGGTATTGCAATATATCTTTGCATTTTTTTGAGATATATTCATGTATTAAAATTTTTATACTGCATTTTTACTACTTTTATTTTTTTATCTAAAATTCCGTGAAAAAATATATAACTTTTCAACGCATAATATTGTTTTCTATTAATTCATATGGTATAATTATTATGAATAGTAAATGTTTTAATGTTTTGCGCGGTTTATGTAACAGGCGTAGAACGAATAGTATTTATATTTTCGGAGGTATGGTATGAAATCAAATAAAAAGTTACCTTTATTTATAATAACAGGTGCAAGTTGCGTTGGTAAATCTACTTTATTAAAGGTATTATTTGAAAACGAAAAGAAAAAATATATCGCGCTTGAAGGAGATTTATTATGGAACGAAATATACTATACTCCTGATGACGGCTATATGAGTTATAGAAAACTATGGCTCAATATGTGTAACAACATTGTTTCACAAACTGGTATGCCTGTTGTATGGTGCGGTTGTAATGCGATACCCGAACAATTCGAAAAACTTGCCGAAAGACAGGCATTTTCTGAAATCCATTATATAGCAAACGTATGTGATGAAAAAACACTTGTTTCTCGTGTGAAAGAAAGGCTCGTATATGAGAGAAACATCTACGGCATCCACGACGAGGAGAGTTGGATAAAGGGTTCGGTGGATTTCAATAATTGGTTAATAAACAATGCCGAAACCACAAGTCCTAAAATATACCTTTTAGACACTACGAAAATGACACCGAAAGAAGCAGCGAACATAGCTGATAAATGGATATTGGAACGAATGGTATAAGCATTAATGGGTATAGAAAAGATTTTTAAATAACCATATCAAATTTATATTAAGGGGTATTTAATACAATGAGAATAGCTGTTTTCCAATTTGGAAGTAATGAAAATATTAATAATAATTTTAATGCAATCAAAAGAGCCGTTACGCAGGCTTACGAAAACAAAGTCAGACTACTTGTTTTCCATGAATGTGCCAT
>WQYZ01000096.1 GCA_009780985.1 Oscillospiraceae bacterium
AACCAGTTTATGCCAATTTTTTCGAGCGCCTGCGCGGGGAAAATCATAATCGGGTCCCAGCCTAAGTCCGGCTTGAAATCTGTAAAAAACTTGTCGAAACAGCTGTCTGTCTGCATGTAGTCATACATGCACGCCTTTATTGTTTTGCCGCCGTAATATACTGGAAATGCTTCCATAACTGGTATAAACGGCACTTTGTCCGGTTCTTTCAGCGCGACGCAGTCCGTGACGCGTTTTACTCTTTCTTTATATTTCGCTTCGATTTTGTTAATTTCGTTACTCATAAAAATATATCCTCCGTATGTAATTTATACCAAATATTTACATAGGGGACGCGACGTCCCCTATAATTTATTTATTATTGCTTTTTATGTAATCTTTTATCATCCTGTCAATATACTGCGTTTGATTGTTGACTGCCCAGAAAACATAATTCTGGTCGGTCCAGATTTTAGAATTGTCAACTATTGCATATTCCTGCGCATTATCGGGATTCGCAGTATAATCTTTCAGTATATTTAAATAGCCTGCTTTTATTTGCGCCAAATTATCTGCTATTTCCTGCGCTTTTGTTTCGTCTGCTGTCTCGGCGAGAATTAATACTTCATATTTCAGTACGTCGAATTCTTTCAGAACCACAATCTGATTTACATCCTCCGGCTTTATACCGTAATTGTTCTGTATATAATCGCTGTCAGATTCCGCATAGTTTGTAAAATCGATTTTTTCCCCGATGTAATCCGATAAATCCTTTAAGTTGATATTTATAGGTTTTGCCGCGCAAGATGTGAAAAGTATTAAACAAAAACAAAAAATCAAAGCAAAAGTTATTTTTCTCATACAATATTATTTTATCCTCCACCGATAATATTTTATATAAATTCTCAATTTTCAATTTACAGTTGATACCGTTGAATCGGTTTTAGCATCCGGTACAGGATGATACAGCAAATATTCGACAAGCCTGTCATACGCGCTCGGTTTTATATGACAGTATCCGTCGGACGACAAATCTGCATACAGCGCGTTTTGATTGTTGCGCAATGCGGCTCCGTAATCTATAAACATAAGATTGTTGTCTGCGGCAAACTGTATCAGCGCATTATTTGCGTCCATTATTTTGTCGTTATCCAGTTTACCCGGTCCCGATTCCGGAATAACCGGAGTTACAGACATCACCACGATAATTTTATCAGGATTTTTTGATTTTATATTATCCGTAAGTTGTTTGTAATAAGTTAAAAAATCATCGTCCGACGCCCATGTGAGATCGTTTAGACCCAAGCAGATAAAAACATATTTTGCATCTATCTGAGCAATTATATCCTCAGGGCGCATTTGTTTGCCGTCGTAAAGCGGGTGTATGGATTTCCCGGACAGTTCTCTTGTCGCATTGTAAACCCCGTAGCTTGCAACAGCGACAACATGCGAATCTTGCAGCACGTTTTCCCCGTCGAATTTTATGACGCTCTTGTATAAATCAAATCCCGAAGTCACAGAATCACCGAGAAAAATAATATTTTTGAAATACCCGTATGGTTCGGGGATTTCACTGCTCGAAACCAACGGGACGATTTTACTTTGCAGATCCATACTTCGGCCGGGGGGAGGAAGCTCTACTTTATTCAAAGTTCCCGGTATTTCAACCGCATTATCTATCATATTCTGCAAAAAATCGTCTACAGGAACATCTCCGTAATTTATTGTCACAGGCTGAGTCGGCGCGGCGGTTATATTTGCGGCGGTTTCAGAAGTTGTATCCGGCGCGGCGGTCGTTGATGTGTCTGTTTCAACCGCCGTCGTTTCCGTTATTTTAGTTGTTTCTTCCGTATTGATGCTTGTTATAACGGCAAATATACCTTCTGTCGTATCCTCCGTATTTTCTGTCGGCGTCACTACGTTATTATACAGCACGTTCTGGCTGTTTTCACCGTTTTTGCTTAACAGATTATATATATTGTCCCTGTTGACATATAATAGTATCAGCGCGCCGAAAAATACAACGAACGACGAAAGTACGCCCACTATTATACTGAAATTTCTGTTTTTTGCTTTCAGCGCCATTTTTGAATATTTCATATTTTTACCGTATGTGACGTTTCTTGTAGTGTTATCTTTATTTACATTATCAATATTCTTGGTGTTATTTTCGTTATCCCTGTTATCCCCATTATTCTGCATAATTTAAATTTATATCTATCCTCAATATTTCCGAATCAATCAAATATATTTACAACTAAGTTTATACATCATTTTATATCATATATGTTATTTCCGGATTTGTCGATTGCCACATAAACAGGAAAATCCTCGACTGTCAGCTCTTTTACGGATTCGCACCCAAGCTCGTCGAACGCTATAACTTTTGCGGATTTTATGTGTTTGGAATATATTGCGCCCGCTCCTCCTATTGCGCACAGGTACACAGCTCCGCGCTCTTTCATGGCTTCGCACACTTCATGGCTTCTTGCGCCTTTTCCTATCATGCACGCAAGACCGGATTTCAGGAGTTTGGGAGTGTACAAGTCCATTCTTTTCGAAGTCGTGGGACCGCACGAACCTACGGCGACATTGCCGGGATTTATTTTCGGCGCAGGCGTCGGACCGGCATAATATATCACGCTGTCTCTGATTTCAAACGGCAATTCAATCCCCAAATCCAGCATTTCGGAAAGCTTTTTATGCGCGGCGTCGCGGGCTGTATATAAAGTCCCAGTCATATATACTTCGTCTCCGGCATATATTTTTTCTATACATTCTCTTATGTTATTTGTATATATTTTTTTCATAAAATCCGTCTGTTTTGTAATTGATTATGTTGGATTTTTTATCGTATGGAACGACACAGGGGCCGTTCCATACGGGCAAATTGTAATTTGCGCTGTCGTGTTTATATACTGTTGCTGATATTTTCAATCGCTTCTTCGACTTCGGCAAGACGCAGGCTGTACCTGTCGGACATTTCTTTATATTTAGCCACAACGTTAAGATGCTCGCGCTTTATAAGCTGATATTTTTCTTTGAATTCGGCTATATTTTTTTCGTTTTCTTCGAGAAGCGAGAGCCGTTTCATGTTCGCTCTTGCAATGATGTCCTCTGCTTCTCCTTTTGCTCTTGTGACGATATCCTCTGCGGATTTCTTGGCGGAATATACTATGCCGCCTAATTCGGCCGTTACAGCCTCGTACATTTTCTGCTCGTTAGGAGCGGATACTTTATATTTTTCCACTCTGTCTTTTAAATCGTTTCTCTCTGCAATAAGATTCTCTCTCTCTATTTCGAGCTGAACAGATTTTTCTTTAAATCTCGCCAAGATATCGATTTTGTCTTCTATTTCCTTTATAACGTTTTCAGGGATATGCGATACTTTGGATGCGTTTTCCAAATTGGCGTTTATGCCTAAAGAAACAGTAATTTTTTTCAGCAATCCTAAGAGGAATAATTTTTCCGATTCGCTTATAGAAAGCTGAGCGGACAGCTGATTTACCATATCGGGGCTGATATTGCCAGCGTCGCGCAGTTTTCTCTCGTTTTCTTCTATTTTGTATTTTAATTCTTCGTTTATGCGCAGAACTTCCGTATACTTTTCTTTGAGAGCGTCGATTTCTTCGGCAGAAATTGAAGAAACGGATGAAACGGATGAAACGGCAGGCAAAATGTTCTGACTGTTGGCGTTTGCGGCTGCAACGGCTTGTTTCAGGTTCTCAATTATGTCGTTTTTCTCATTTACCTCGTCGATGAGTTTGTTCATCTCTTCCCTGTATTTTTTTTCAGAGGCAGAGACGTCTTTCAAAGACTGCATAAGGCTGTTTATCATATCGTCTTTTTCGCGCACATCCGCTGCAAGTTTATCTAAATCTTCTTTATATTTTTTTTCTATATCTTCCAATTCTTCGGAACTGATTAAACTGTCCGTATTCTGGGAATAATTTTCCCGATCCAAATACAGTTTATTTAATTCGTCTGCTTTCGTTTTATTATCCGCTGTGAGCTTTGCGATATGTTCCTTGTATTTTTCCTCGTTTTCTGAATAATCTTTACTCAATTTAGCTATAAAAGCCGCAACGTCGTCTTTATTGAATCCTTTGAAACTTTCTCTGAAAAAATTATTGTTTTCTTCTAAATTCATTTAGGCAAAACCCCCAAAATCTTCTTTCTTTTCTTTTTATACAATTTTATACAGATATAAATCCCGTATAACTTAAACATTTAATATATTTTACCACATATATTTATATTTTTCAAGAATATTTTTTAATATTTATAAATAAATTTTATATCTCACTGTAATTCTATCTTTCCAATATGAATTTGCTGTATCTTATCTGAGAATATATCCTTGCGGCTATATAAAGCGCAAAAACAATCTCGACTGCGTAGAGAATCTGCGAATTGTTAGTTTTCAGAATCCAGAACGCGGAGAGTATCAAATTCGGTATAGCAGATACAGCCACAAAAATCACGGACAAGTACGCATATGTGAAAAACCTTGAGATTTTATGCCGTCCGACCAGCATTCTCGCTTCAGAGACAAAATATGCCGACAGAGCGAGGAAACACATCAGCTCATATATTCGCACAGGAGAATTTACCGCTTTTGTCATATCGAAAAAGCATTTAAATATATTTAAAAAAGACCATAATATCGGCATAAACGATAGGATAATATATCCCTGCGAATATTGCTGTTCAGGATTCGAAGAATCCATTTTCGAAGAATCCGGTTTTTTATTTGCGTTCCCGTCTTTGCCGTCTCCCTGATTGTTATCGGTGGTATTAGTAGTGTCCGAATCTGAATTTATATATGTGCGGGCGTAATAATTTTCGTCCGCGCCTATATCGTAATTCAAAGCGGCGGCGGCTGTTCTGAAAAAGTATACCGCGCATAGAATCGTCAGAAAGAACAGAATAAAATCAAAAGGAGACGTTTTAATATAATTTGAAAGGCGTTCTCCGAGCGGCAAACCGTCGTTTTTGAAAAACACTGAATAGAATTGGACAACTGCGGACGCGCCGAGCAGAAAGCCCGCAAGCGACGAAGTATAGACTTCAGTCTGAGTTCCCTGTACGAAGCTGGTTGACGCGGCAAGATATTTATAGCCGTCCTTGTTGTATCTGTATATAAACAGCGACGACACGGCTATGGCGACAACGCATAAAGCCGTTACCCAGTCAAACGACAATACCAAGCCGTTTGCGTTATCCGTATAAAAATGAACATCCGGGTCGATATAGAATCTTGTGACAATTATTCTGAGTATTGCAAACAATACAGTTACAACTCCGATAAAAATCGCGATTTTTTTATTTTTTGTTTTTATTGAGTTGCTGAGCGCTTCGTCAACCATAATTTAAATTCCTTCTAAATTTTTATATTTCTAAAATATATAACTTATATTTTAATAGAAATTATACACTGAAAAAGCCTCTATATTAAGAAGAATTTGTAAAAACATTTTTACGAACGCGATTTTATAGCGCATTTTTATTATTGCCGAATAAAAACCAAGAAAAAATTTACAGAAAAACGTTTACTTCAGCCGGAAATATCCTGTATAATACTCGCATATATCAAAAAATTCGGTATATGATTACAAAATTAATTTATAATATTATGAGAAAGGATAGGTAATCAGTAATTATATGGAAATTTACAAAACAATGGACAACGGAGTTCAAATAGTCGAGTATGACGACACCCTCGCGGTATCTGTCGCCGACATGTGGAATAAAAGCGGAGACAGCTGGGGCGGAGACAGTTCGATTATGACTGCGGAACAGGTTATCGCGAATTATTCAGGCGGCTCGTATTTCAACATATTCACGGCGGTTCATAACGGCGAAGTCGTGGGCGTATGCACTTTTAACCGATACTATAAAGATGCTGATACTACATACGTGCAGTTGTTGAATGTGCGTCCCGACTATCACGGCAGAAAAGTCGGTAAAGAGCTCGTTCTGTCATGCATAAACAGGACAATCGAACTTGGATATCCGAGAGTCGACATAAATACATGGCCCGGCAATACAAAAGCGGTTCCGCTTTACAAAAAATGCGGCTTTTTATGGGAAGACAGAGCGGATACCACGCATCTTTCCAATTTTATCCCGACTGTGCTAAAAACGGAACTTTTCAGCGAATTCTTCAAAACCGCAGACTGGTATAAAGATTCGTCGAGAATAATCGAGATAAAACCCGACGGCGTAAAAGTCAGCAAATTTGAGTTTTACGGCTATTCATGGAAGAAAAACGACAAAAATCTTACTGTTGGCTTTGAAAAAACAGGCAGGCGCGTCAGATATGTTGAAACGGACGATTATACAATCGTATTTTTGGCGGAAAATCATGAGCTCGCTTTCGGACTGAACTATAAATGCACATTCAAAGTATTGAACAAATCCGGAAAAGAGCTGCATATAAAAATAGTCGGAAAGACCGATGATAAAGGCATAAAATTTGATTATCAAACCGAAGATGACGTTAACGACGTGGGAAAAGTCGGAGAATTTGACGCGGAGTTTTACGTCGAGCCTATAAAAGAGGAGATAGACATCGGACGTATGCACCCGTGCGTTTTAGCCGACGTCTATATAAACGGAAAACATGCGGAGTTCGGGCTCGGCATTGAGCCGAAATTCCCCCTTGATGTCAGATTTGTCGAAAAACGTCACGCAATTGCAAAACCCGGCATGATTCAGGACGTTTATATCAATGTTAAAAGCGCGCTTCTGAAAAAAGCGTCTGTAATTTTTAATATTCCAGCAAGTAACATGACCCGTTTTATTGATGACAGTTTTGCTGTAAACGTAGAATCCGGCATGACTTCTATGCTGTCCGCAAAAGCTGAGACTTTAAATTGCGGATATGAAAAATTGAATATAAACTATTCTGTAACTCTTGACGACGGACAAAAAATAAATTTCTCGAAACCTCTGCATTTAATCAATCAGGGGCTTGACGTTAAATTCAGTTATGAGACGGACTATGAATACTGCGCAGTAAACGGATTGTGTAAACTCAGTTTAAATAAGCAAAATAACTTTATATATTTTTACAGAACCGCCGGAAACGGCAACGCATGTTTTCCGATTCCCAAATTGGGGAAACCATACACCGACGAATTTAACTTGGCAAAACCCTCGGATGTCAGAATTTATTACAGCGGCGAATCGTCAACGGTTCTTGAAGCGGATTATGAGTCAAACAATTTTAATGGCATAGTTTTGACTGAGATAAATGAGTTTAACGCTTCCGGCGTTATCTCTCACCGACATAAAATCACGAACCATTCGCAGCAACCTATGCCGTTATATTTAACCGAGGATTTATGGACAAGCGTCGGCAGGCGGTCAGTATTCCACTACGACGGCGAAATCCATGAGGTTAATGACAACACCGCTTACGGTCTGTCAGATATGCGGGATGAAAAATTGCTGGACGAAAACTGGATTTTCGACAATTCAGTTTCCGGCAAATCAGGCATGTACTGGGATAAAGAGTATAAACCCCATTTAAAATGGGGAGCCGCGTTATCGTTAGAGTATAATATTGGTGGGCTTGCGCCGGACGCAATTTTTGAGACGAAACCGTCCGTATATATGAGCGGGATATTCAACAATGTCCGCGAGTTCAGGAATTACGTCCTCGGCATAAACGAAGAAACAAATCCGTACTTTGTTTTGCCTATCGACATAAAATTAAACGGACGCAATCCGTTTATCGACACAGAAACAGACAATATAGAATTGACCGTAAAAAACAACAGATTAAAAATATACGGCGGCAGTATTAAATTTAGTTCGCCGGATAAATTATTTGACGAAACGATTCAGGTAAATCCCGAAAGGGAGATTAAAGAGATAAACGTTTTCAATTCGAGTATAAACAAAAAAATCCCCGGAATTTATATGACCGAGATTGATTTTAATTTCCAAGGCTGGGAAAAGACTCACAAACGCGCATTGTTTGTCGCCGACAAATCCGCGAAAGTCGTAACAGATGAAAAAGACGGCGTGTATACTGTAACAAACGGCAAACTGTGCTATAAATCATCGCCCGCATATTCGGACGCAGTATATTCTATGAAATACGGCGAAAACGAATGGCTGTTCTCAAAATATCCTGACAGGGAGCCGTATGTTTGGTGGAATCCTTTTATTGGCGGCATACAGGCACAGTTGTGGAACATGAGCAACGCTCTTACTCTTCGCGAAAAAATAATTGGTGAATTTGTTACAGTCAAAGACAATTTCGAAACAGAGTGGACCGGGATAAAAACTACCGTGGAAATCAGTGAGTTCGCCGAGCATAAAGGCGTGACATACGAGCAGTTTTACGTAACAAAACCGTCATTGCCGGTATTGTGCTATTTTGTAAGGCTTATCGATAACACGGGCGGATACAAGGACATCGGCTATAACATGGACGCAGTTCTGTCAGGCAAAGAGAATCTGACGGATATATATGCGCGCACTCAAACTTGGGAAAAAGAAGAATATCTTGTAAAAATGGGCTGTGACAGTTGGTGGGATTCAAACAAATTTCTCAGGATTTCGCGAGAGGGCAAATCCGCATGGAACGAAAAACTCTATGTTTTTACCGATCATGAACGCAACAACGGCGGGTTAGGAGTCGGCGGTGACATAAATGTCTGCCATATACATGCAGGTGCGGGGACGAATCTTATCGACAATGCCAGCCGCACCATGCGTCCGGTATTCTTTATTCTGACGGAAAAAGAACTTACACTAGATTCCGTCACAGATCTGGACAGGGTGACGTTTTAAGTTTTTGATTAATTTGAGATATTAATAAAAGCCCCCTTTAGCGACAAAGTCGCGTTGAAAGGGGGCTTTTGGCGATTATCCCAATGTTTGCCTGCTATGCCAGCACTACAAATGCGGTAGGGTGAGCATTTTCCGCAACCCGCCGCAATATGCCGTTATCCATCATTATTTTGATTGGTCCGACAATAGCGTCGCCATTCCTCATCCAACTGACATTTTTAGCTTCTTTTTTCAAAGAAACTGGCGTATGCTGCACCAGAATATCCGTCACAATATCAATAATTTTATGTGTTTTATCTGCAATAACGGTTGATGTGTCGTCAAGCAAAATTTTTAATTTTTCATATTGTTCTTTTGTAAAAACCGGTAGCTTTAAATTCAATTCATCACCGTTTTTCTGTAAAAACCCGCGATTTATGAATTCCGCGATTTCGAACATATCATTTTCGCTGAACCCATTGATTTTTCCTTTTGCAATATCTATCAAAATATTTACGCGATTTGGATAGTGGTCGAAATATCCGCTATCCATAACACCGCTTATGCCAACATCTAAAAAATTGATGAATTCATTGTTGGAGTTGTCCATTGTCGTAATTATTAATCCATCGCCTTGTTTTTCCTCGGCACCGCATACAAAACCTTGTACTCCTGCATATTTTTGCGTGAATATCAGGTTAAGGCTGTTCATATATTTTTGAACGACCGCTTCTCCAATGATTATTGCAGCGATATGCCATTTCAACAAGTTATCGTCATCAACGCCTCTATGAAATCCGATTGCTTTTATGTCCTCAAGACGTTCATTCAAACACTTGTCAATAATTTCCGCTATTTCACATTGAATCGGAAAAATTTTTTCATATGATTCCTTTGAAAATTCTTTTGTGAAAATCACAATATTTGTTTCAAACTTACCGCCTTTTTGAATTAACACATCTTTTTCGCACAGTTTTTTTAAATCCCTTTCGAGATACGGAACCGCAACCCCTATTTGCAGACTGATTTCTTCGGCGGTGCAATGGTCGTTGTAACAGGCGAGAAGAATATTCTGCGCTATTAAGTTGTCAGTACACAAATTCCAAAATGATTTGGCTGTGTCTATATTGATAGCCCCCCAAGTTGCTATTAGTAATTCTCCCGGGTTAAAACTTAAATCGCCTTTTTGTTTTTCCATGTTCATGCCCTCTTTCAATATTTTTCTTGATTTAAAGAGCAGAAACTTTACCATGCTTTCGGATATGTCCATGGATTTTGAAATATCGGAAACCTTGCAGCCGTTGAAGTAGTATTGGATTACGACTTGTCTGTACTGCTCTGTCAGTAAACCAAGCTCGCGGTACAACAGCCGTAAATCCAATTCTTTTTCAAGCAGTTCGGCTAACGGAACACTCTCGTCAGAAATATTTTCGTCAAGCTCGCACTCAATGCTTCTATTGCGCTTTTTGCACCAGTCTTTGTAGCCATTGCCGGCAACCGCCCACATAAAACCGTAAAACGCTTTATCGTCGCGTATATTATCCCGCGTCCTCAAAAGTTCGAGTATAATATCCTGCGATAAATCTTCCGCTTCTTCTTTTGAGCTTGTACGGGCGCGGCAATATGAAAACAATGTTTTCGCCGCTTCCGTTATCAGCTTATCAGACTTCTCTTTTTCCAAAATCTCTCACGCATCTTTCCGCAATATTTTTTCTGCCCTCAAATAGATAGTGGAAGAAAAGCATATTCGGTTAGTAAATTTTTTATATATTATTTAATTTATATCCCAAATAAATTCGCCGCGTTATCATAAAATACTAATCTCTGCAGCGAAACGTCGTTTTTGCACGCCTCAAAAACTGTCGCAATCATTGGTATTCTAAGCCCATAATGCCAGTCGGACGCGAACAGCACTCTTTCGCCGCCCAACGCTTTAATCAAATCCCGGATGGACTGCGGATATTGAAAACTTGTGTCCACATATGCGTTTTTATACTTGGGCATGATTTCAATGACTTTCCTGAAATCGTCAAGTCCTGCGTGACCCATAATAAATTTCACTTTGGGGAAATCCGAGACTAACCGCTCGATTCTTTCGACCGACGCAAAATCGTCAAAACGGGGCTTGTTCCCAGATGTTTCAGACGACAGATAATACTGCGCAGGACCGACGTGAAGTAAGACCGGTTTACAATATGGTTGCACAATATCCATTAAAGATATAACATCATCGGAATCCGCTGCGATTTCCTGCAATATCGGGTGTATTTTCACCCCCATAGCCCCATTTTTTAAATCAGTTTCGAGTCTTGATTTGCGGATGCCACTGTCGGTTGTAAAGTCGGGTGAAGCGAATGGTATTATACGCGGCTCTGTTTTGGCGGCGGCGAGCATATCGCCGTATGTAGTGTTCGGTGCGACAGGTGCGCAGACGCACTTTACTATATTTGTACTCTCAAGGGATTTCCGCAGGTTTTCGAGCGTTGCTGCGGCATTGCGTTTCTGTTCGCATTTTACCGACCACATCGGGGAAATTTTGTTTGCGGTTTTATATAGAAACGTTTCTTTGTATAAAGTTCTTTCGCTTAACAGCCATTCAAAAAATGAACGGGGGAATTTTATCCCCGTTTTGAATATCAATTCAGCTCCGTCCGGGCGCAGGATATCGCCGAGATGTCCGTGTACATCAATTATTTTTATATCGTTTATATTATTTATGTTATACCGCCTCCGCTATATTTTTAATATAATTATACATGCTGTTTCAGATAAATACAACATTTTTTTGAAAAATTTTTATTATACAGTTGACAAAACTTATTTTTTGTTATATAATAATAAACAGTTTTTTTACTAAATATAAAATAATCGGTAAAAAAGCCGGTGTGGCGGAATTGGCAGACGCCCGGGACTTAAAATCCCGTGAGATTACAACTCTCGTACCGGTTCGACCCCGGTCACCGGCACCATAAACCCCGCATAGAATCAAGGTTTTTTAGATAGCCTTGATTCTGTTTTTTTGCCTCGTTTTGCCTTAATTTGTTAAAAAAATCTGTTTGTCTACCAAAATAATTTAAGCGTAAAAAATGTTTACCATTTTCGAATTAAGATGTAAAGTTTTTGGACTTTACGTTAAGTGTATTTGCGACTCTGCGTTTCTCATCCATATCATCACTTAGATAAGACCTGTTTGAACTCGATACGCTCGGCGGGTATAAGAAGATAGACCCCAAAACAGGCAAAGAAACGATTGATATGTACAATACATCGGTCACAAAAGGCAATTCGCCGTCACACGGGCAGAATTATCAAAAGCTCGGCAAGGAGCTGACGACGGTTGACGAAATCGCAGTCATGGACGGCGGCGTTGTATTATGCAGCTTCGCGGAGAGCGTCCGTTCTTTTCGAGTAAATACGATATAACGAAACACAAAAACTATATGCTACTTGCGGATTCAGATAAAAAGAACATTTTTAACGTAGAAAATCATTTGTCAACGAATTTAAAATTGAAGTCGGACGATGTTTTCGATGTTATTGAGATAGTAAAAAAGCTGTATCGCCTGTTTTTCTGGGCGAACCATTTATAATTAGGGTTTTTTTCATAAATAATATCTCAACTTCTGTAAGTATATTTTTTGCGAAATTAAAGTTTCGTTTCCAGAATCATCCGTTTCAATCCGCGCATGAAATATTCGTAATTCTCGAACGGCACATTTTCCAGCACAAAATGGTCGGGACCCGGAATAAATTTGCCTAAAGGGATAAGACGGCGCGCCTTTTCGAGTTCCGCGTCCATCGCATATTTATCTCTTGCCATACATTCTTTGTCAAGCCCACCGATGCAGCTCATGTCCGGCAAATGCTCTCTTATCTGCAATATGTCGTTGCCCGACTGTACCTCAAACGGGTACATGCAGTTCACTCCGGCTTCCGACATCCATTCCGATAGTTCCATGATGTTTCCGTCGTTGTCAACCATTACGAGCGGTATGCCGGCGTTTCCGGCAAAATCGCGTATGCGCCTGTACTGCGGCGCAAGAAACTCCGTAAAATGGTGTTTGGATATAATCGAACCGCTTTTGTATGCCATATCCTCCCAGCACTCGATAATATCAAATTGCACGTCAACAACCATTTTCTTCCATATCGAAATGCACATCTCTATATATGTGCTTATTATGTCGGAGACCAATTCAGGCTCTTCATACATCATTATGCAGAGCGTTTCATCGCCCAGCATTCCTCTGGCAAAACCGTACACGCCGCCGCAGGTGAGCTGTAACGGGTAGTCGCGCGAGTTGAATATCCGGGCATAATGTTTCCACCCTACGGGGAAACGCCGCGGGTCGTCAGGGTTGAGCCAGCCGCTGTCTTTTATTCGCCGCCAGTCGTCATGGCACTTGACCGGAAATTCCACAGTATGGTTGAAAAAATGACCGTCGCGGTTCATGTGTACGGAAACACTGCCGTCACCGTGCCGCACCCGCGTTTCCGTCTCCGAACTGTATTCCACAACGTCGGGCGGAACGCCGCACAGCCCCATATTCACGGGCGTTATCTGCCAGCCGCGGTAACATCCCTCGAAGCCGAGCAGGTCGTCTATATATGTGTTAATCGCGGGATATTGCTTCAGCCATACGGATGTTACAGCGTTTGTTCCGCCGAAGATTTTCATGAACGGGACGCGGTCAACGTCTTTTCCGGTTAATACCCGTACAAAACGTTCTCTTGTGTTCATAATTCTTATATTCCTCGTCTTATTTAAAATTAGACTTCTTCGGGATTTTTATATGTTTCTGAAGAAGTCTATCAATATTAATATAACTTTCTTTACTGATATACTTCTCCATTCCATTTTAAGTAGCCGGAAACATGGATGCCGTCCGGGTCATGGTGCGTCCAGTGAATTCCGCCGCCCTCGTCGTTGTAGTAATACTCACCCTTGAATTCCACCGTGTCGCCGACAGCAATTCCGTCAAGTCGTGGTGCTATGTCTATATTGTGCGCGACAAGCAGTGTTTGACCGCTTGCGAGTTCGAGGATAAAACGCTGATGTCGGCTGCCGTCGTTATCGTCGGCAAGCAGTATCGTAACCGTTCCTGTGCCGTTGACTTCCACATCGCTCTTTTGCTCGTCAAACAGCTGTTTGATTATAGCATCAGAATTTTGCCCGTCTGCGGATGTAACCGATATGTCAGAATTTTCCGATGTGTTGCCTATTTGAGAACACGACGACAACAATATGAACATTACCGCTAATATGACAGTCAACAGCTTTTTCAATGCCTTATCCTCCGGTTATATAATTTTTATGTCTAACTTTATTTTTTTGACTTTCGATGGGGCTATTATAATAGACACTTAACGAAATAAAAATGTCCAACTCGCGTGCCGGTATCGTCCGCGAAGGGAACACCAATACCTCTTTGTAGCACGAAAAAATCTATCTTATGCTCGTTTCCGTAAAACTCTATCGGAAATCGGAACGTACCCCATTTACCGCGAGTACGGGTCATCAGTTGTGTTTCGTCTGCGAAATCAAGCAAATTAATATAATCATCCCCATCTTTATCGGTATATTTCATTTGAAAACGGCTGCCATCAGGGACAATATCAAAATAGGTGTCAATTTCGTAACCATAATACCGCCCTAAATACTTATCCATGTTGCCGTCAGTTATCGGGTTCTGCTTTTGGGCGTTTGGGAAATTATGATGTTTCACCTGTCTTGTTTCTGCCGTTTGTATGGGTCTTTTGTAGTAAGCCGCCTTGTAGTTTCCCCGTTCCGGCAAACCAAAAATATCGTATAGAACGGTATTTTCCAAATCAAGTGCCGTTTCGACAGGGTCATAATCCATATGCGTCAAAATAATGATAGACAGTTTTTTCTCCAAATCAGCCCTTATGACGGATTGCCAGATGCTGGCATCGCCATATTGCCAAATAATGTTGCGGTTATTTTCATCGTAGAAAAATCCAAAACCATACGGACACAATTCGCCGTTATTAAGTGTAAACGATGAAAAAAACATATCGAATAGTCCATCGGGCGCGCCCGGAAGGTTTCTGTTCATTAAACAGCTATGCCATTTTACAAGGTCTTCCGCCGTTGAGATCATCCCTCCGCCGCCCATTATACCTAATCCCTGTGTGTCATCCATTCCTAAAGGTTCAAATATCCTTTGCTTGGCAAATAAAGCGTTGCCTCCCGTCAGCCGTTCCACGATATGCCCCAGCAATTCATAACAGGTTTCGCTGTAGCTGTTGAAATTCCCCGGCTCATTCTCCGGCTGTTCCTGCCGGAAAAATATTTCCATATCATCAAGAGGAGAATTGCTCATGAAATATTTCAAAAGTTGAAAATTTCTCACGCCTGAAGTCATTGATATGCAATGCCGGATTGTTATTTTATCCGCATATTCTTTCATTTCCGGCAGATAAACGCGAATAGAATCGTTTAAGTTCAGACGTTTTTCACAGGCGAGTATTGCTATACAGCACGCAACAAATTGCTTCGCTATCGACGCGACGTCGAATGGGGTGTTTGCATTAACGGGGTGGTAAATACCGTCAATCTCAATATCCTCCGCGTTGCCCGAATAAAGCTTCAATAGGGATTTTCCATTCAACTCTACTGACACTGCATACCCCCGGTCGTAAGCAGGTTGTAAGTGTTTCGATACTATTTTTTCAAGTTCTTCTTGTATATTTTTCATGATTTTTAGTTCCTGTATTGTGTATTATATAAATTTTTATGTCTAACTTTATTTTTTAATTGGCACTCGCTATTACCTACGTTCGTATAGTCGGATAGCTTATATCATCCCCCCAAGAATGAAGCTCTTTCGCAAATGTTTCTACTTGATAAAGCCCTGCCGCCCATAAAAAAACTCTGTCACGCTCACATACCTCATTAAGCGCATACCAGCCAACACCCTGTAAAATAGGTACTCCTATGACTTCCGGGTCATAGCCAAGTGTCGGCTCTTGACTGCCAATATCAACAAGATATGTAACGTGAATCAACATACCGCCCTGCGTCCATTCATAGACTTCTGATGTTTTCGTAATAATCTTGCCTAAAACATTGCATTCCTCTTGTAACTCACGCAACGCGCCTTCGTCCGCATTTTCATCATCTTCGATTCCGCCGCCGGGTAAACATAACCATGATTTATTATTTTGTACGTGTTTTACCATAAGAATTTTATTATCACGGACAACGATACATTGACATCTGCCTTTATTCATACAAATTCTCCCATTAAAAAATAAATATAATCATTTTCCTATTGCCACTTGAAATTTTCGCGCCCCGCGCCGACTTCAAAATGGTATTTCGCTATGCCGAGGTCTATCTTGGAAAATGAACCGCCCGTACTTCGGCTTTGACTGTACCGCCCGAAAGTGTAAATAAAAACTTCTGTTGGTTCATGGCGGTGGGCGCAAGCATAGCCGCTTCCATGCCGGAACGGAACCAACCGGGCATATCGCCGTCAACCTTGCACAGCGATTCCAACGGCTTGCTTTTGCGCGGTACTCCCTGCGTTACCCCATAACCGAGAGCTATGATAATCACAATCTTTTCGTCTTTGCCGATTTTCGCGGCATACTTCTTTCCGCTGAACATAGCCGCCCAGCACGTATTCAACCCAAGCTGCTGCGCTTTCAGGA